>NZ_JBNZGA010000009.1:0-201233 GCF_050573415.1 Paenarthrobacter sp. NEAU-H11
GGCTCCGGCGGCCCGGTCACCGATGGCCATGACACAGCTGATCTCGGCGGCGATAGCCCTTTCAAGCGCCTGCACGGGCGGGTCCGGCGGGGCGGCCGCCCGTGCGGTGGCGGCGTAAGTCCCTGCAGCGCTGACCACCAGCCCCGCCACCCTGGCCTGGACCCCGGCGGCCCCGGCAAGGATGTCCAGGCACCCGTCGGCCAGCCCGGCCAGCGGATCAGCAGCGGAAAACGGCTCCGAACCGCACCCGTCCGCCTCGGCAATGAGCACGGCAAGAGCGGCATTCATGTCCGCAAACGCCTTCGCCACCGCCGCTTTCCCCATACCAAAATCATCGCGGGAGGGTACGACATTTAACCGCGGGCCTCGACCTGAGGACGGGAGCCCAGGGGCAAATGTCGTACCCTCCCGCGAACGGTTAGCCGCGGAGGCGCTCCATGCCCGGGTCGAAGAGCGGTTCGGGGGTGACGGTGGCTGCGATGCGCTTGCCGAAGTACTCAATCTCCACCGAGTCGCCCTCGGATACCGACGCCGGCAGCCAAGCGTAGGCGATCGGCCTGCGGACGGTGTAGCCGTAGGCGGCGCTCGTGACGTAACCAACCGCAGCACCGTCCGCGTACACCGGTTCCTTGCCCAGCACGATGGACGTGCCGTCGTCGACCGTCAGGCAGCGCAGCGCCCGCGTGGCGGGCTGCTCTTTGCGGGCGGCGAGAGCCTCACAACCCACGAAACCGGTCTTGTCCTTGGCCACCGAGAAGCCCAGGCCGGACTCGTAGGGGTGGTGTTCGGACGTCATGTCCGTGCCCCACAGCCGGTACCCCTTCTCCAGCCGCATGCTGTTGAACGCCCCCCGGCCGGCGGCGATGATGCCGTGCTCCCGGCCCGCCTCGAACAGCAGGTCCCAGAGCTTCAGCCCGTACTCGGCGGTGGTGTAGAGTTCCCAGCCGAGTTCGCCCACGTAGGAGAGCCGCATGGCTGTCACCGGGATGCCGCCCACGGAGATTTCCTTGGTGCGGAAGTACTTCAGGCCGTCGTTGGTGAGGTCATCCGAGCTGACCTTGCCGATCACTTCGCGCGCCAGCGGGCCCCACAGCCCGATGCAGCAGGTGCTGCCGGTGATGTCGGAGACATGCACCCACTGGCTTGGATCGGCAGCGGACTGCTTCCGGGCCTCCACCCGGAGGTAGTCGAAGTCCACGTTGCTGTTCACGCCCAGCTGGAAATCCTCCTCCGCCAGCCGCGCGACGGTCACGTCACTGCGGATGCCGCCGTCGTGCTCCAGCAGCAGGCAGTACGTGACTGCGCCCAGTTTTTTGGCAATGTTGCCGGTGCTGAGCCGGTGCAGCAGCGCCTGCGCGCCCGGGCCCACCACGGACAGCCGCTTCAGCGGCGTCATGTCGAAAAGCGCGACGGCGGTACGCGTCTTCCACGCCTCGGCCGCCGAGATGGGGGACGAGAACATGGCGGACCAGGAGTCCCGCTCCGGCGCCTGCCACTCGGCCGGCAGCTCCTCGAGCAGGCCGCGGTTGGCCTCGAACCAGTGCGGCCGCTCCCAGCCGGCGGACTCCAGGAAGAACGCTCCCAGTTCCTTCTGGCGGACGTTGAACGGGCTCACGCGCAGGTCCCGCGGAGATTCCCTGGGCTGCAGCGGGTGCATCACGTCGTAGATCTCCACGAAGTTCTGCTGGGATGTCTCGCTGACGTACGCATCGGAGGTCTGGACCTTTTCGAAGCGGGTGAGCTCGCAGCCGTGCAGGTCCGTGCGGGACCGGCCTTCCACCAGCAGCTCCGCCATTGCCTTGGCCACGCCGGCCGAGTGCGTGACCCAGACGGCTTCGGCCACGAAGAAGCCGGAGAGCTCGGGCGCCTCGCCCATGAGCGGGCCGCCGTCCGGGGTGAAGGAGAAGATGCCGTTGAAGCCGTCCTGGATCGCTGAGCTGCGCAGCGCCGGCAGCAGGTCCTGGCTGTCCTCCCAGGCGGGCAGGAAGTCTTCCAGGGTGAACTCCAGGCGGGAGGGCATGCGGTGGTCCGACATTTCCTCTGCGGCGACCTTCGGCAGGGCGGACATGTCCACCGGCATGGGGCGGTGGGCGTAGCTGCCGATGCCGATGCGATCGCCCCATTCCCGGTAGTACAGGTCCTTGTCCTGGTAGCGCAGGATGGGCTTGCCGGCGCCCTTGGGAAGCTCGTTGACGCCCTCGAGTTCGGGCAGCGGGGTGCTGATGGCGTACTGGTGGGCCAGCGGCAGCAGCGGGACTTCCAGGCCCACCATCTTGCCGAGTTCACGGCCCCAGAAACCTGCGCAGGACACCACGATGTCCGCCGGGATCAGTCCGTTGCCGGTTTCGACGCCGGTCACCTTGCCGCCCTCCCGGGCGATGCCGGTCACCGTAGTGGAGCCGAGGAAGGTCACGCCACGCTCGCTGGAGCGTTCGATCAGCAGCTGCACCGCACGGGCGGCCAGTGCCAGGCCGTCGGTGGGGATGAGCAGGCCGCCCAGGACTTCGCGGCCGCCGGTGAGCTTGCCCGTGTTCAGGAGGGGGTAGATCTTTTCGCATTCGTCGGCGTCGACGATCCTGCTTTCGACGCCCCAGGAGGTCATCACGCCCATCTTGCGCTTGAGGTCGGCCAGGCGCTCGGGGGTGGTTGCCAGTTCCAGGCCGCCCACCTGGTTGAAGCAGGACTGGCCGTCCTTGCTCAGGGCCAGCAGCTTGTTCACCGTGTAGGTGGCGAATTCGGTCATGGTCCGTGACGGGTTGTTCTGGAACACCAGGCCCGGCGCGTGCGACGTGGAGCCGCCGGCAAGTTCCAGCGGGCCCTGTTCCACCACCGTGATGTTGGTCCAGCCGCGGGTGGCGAGTTCGTCGGCAAGGTTGGTTCCGACAATGCCGGCGCCGATGATGACAACGCGTGGTGATGCGCTCATGGGTCTTGTTTCTCCTGTTAGCTTGGCGGGCGTTGGCGTTAGCGGAAGACGACGGTGCGGGTGTTGTTGAGCAGGACCCGGTGCTGGCAGTGCCATTTGACGGCCCGGGCCAGCGCCTGTGTTTCGGCGTCGCGGCCCACGGTCACCAGGGCGTCCGCGTCGAGGCTGTGGTCCACCCGGAACACCTCCTGCTCGATGATGGGTCCCTCATCAAGGTCTGCCGTCACGTAGTGGGCGGTGGCTCCGACGAGCTTCACGCCGCGGTCATAGGCCTGGTGGTACGGCTTGGCGCCCTTGAAGCCGGGCAGGAAGGAGTGGTGGATGTTGATGGCGCGGCCACGGAGGCTTTCGCACAGATCGTTGGAAAGGACCTGCATGTAGCGGGCCAGGACCACCAGGTCCGCGTTGTACTCGGCCACCAGTTCCAGGAGCCGGGCCTCGGCCTCGGGTTTGGTGGCCGACGTCACCGGGACGTGGATGAAGGGCAGTCCGGCGGCTTCCGCCATGGGACGCAGGTCCTCGTGGTTGGAAACCACGACGGCGATCTCCGCGCCAAGGCTCCCGGCCTGCCACCGGAAGATGAGGTCGTTAAGGCAGTGGCCGAACTTCGAGACCATCACCAGGAGCCGCTGCGGCCTGCCGTCGTTGATGGTGAAGTCCATGGCGAACTCAGCGGCGATGGGCGCAAAGGCCGAGCTGAGGCCTTCCACGTCCTGGTGGTTGAGCCCGTTCTCCTGGTGGATGTCGGAGCCAAGGGTGAAGGCCGTGCGGAGGTAGAGCTTGCCGCTGACGTGGTCGTCGAACTGCTGGTGCTCCACGATGTCGAAGCCGCGGTCCGCCAGGAAGGCCGTGACTGCCCGGACGATGCCGGGCTGCTCCGGGCAGGACAGGGTAAGGACGAACTGGGCCTGGCGCGTGGTGGGGCCCGCCGTGGCTGCGGCGGCTGCGGCGGTGCTGCTGGCAGGGGCGCCGACAGCGGCGGTGCCTGACGGGATGTTCTCGATAACGATGGTCATGGTGTGCTCCTAAAGTGTGGGTGCCGGTTTGATGGCGTCAGCGGGTTCACCGTTGGTGGAGCCCGCTTTCGGGGAATCGCTGCTGGCTGCATCACTGCCTGGACTGTCTCCCCGGCACGTGCCGTCCGGGCAGCGTTCGCCGCATTCATGCTTGGTGACGAGGTCGAACTGGACGCCGCCATGCTGGTCAACGCCCGTACGGATGGCGCGCTCAACTACGGAGTCAGCCAGCCGCCGCCGCAGGGACAGCGGGTCCCGCCGCAGGTCCTTGACCAGGGCCACACAGAGCAGCAGCATGACCAGCACGAACGGCAGGGCGGCCACGATGGTGATGCGTTGCAGGCCGGACAGCGCCTCGGAGGGCTCATCACCACCGGCCAGCATCATCACGGCGGCGACTGCGCCGGTGAGCAGGCCCCAGAAGATGACGAGCCCGCGCTTCGGGTCGGAGGATCCGTTGGAGCTCAGGGACGCCATGATGATCGACGCCGAGTCGGCACCGGTGATGAAGAAGATGGCCACCAGGACCATGGCGAGGACAATAACGGCTGTGGTCAGCCAGGCAGGCATGGACATGTTCCGGACCAGGTCGAACAGGGCTCCGTCGAAGTCGATGGACGGTGAACCGCTGGCCATGGACACCAGGCCCGGGGTGCCGGCCTTGTCCGCGTCTTCCTGGACCTTGAACGCCGTGCCGCCAAAGATCCCGAACCAGATGACGCTCACGATGCTGGGAACCAGCAGGACGCCGGTGACGAACTGCCGGATGGTGCGTCCTCGGCTGATCCTGGCGATGAACATGCCCACGAACGGCGTCCAGGAAACCCACCAGGCCCAGTAGAAGATGGTCCAGCCGGACATCCAGGTGCGCAGCGCCTCGTCCCCCACTGCTTCGGTCCGCGAGGACATTTCGGCCAGGTCCCTGGCGTAGTCGCCTACTGCAGCCGGAATGAGGTTGAGGATGAACAGGGTGGGTCCGGCCACGAAGACGATCAGCGCCAGGATCACGGCGAGGACCATGTTGATGTTGGACAGCCACTGGATGCCGCGGCTGATGCCGGACACTGCCGAGGCGACGAAGCAGGCGGTCAGGATGGCAACGATGGCCACCAGTACAGGTGTGCCGATCTCGCCGATCCACCCGTTGGATGTCAGTCCGCTGCCGATCTGGAGTGCGCCGAGGCCCAGGGACGCGGCCGTGCCAAACAGCGTGGCAAAGATCGCCAGGATGTTGATGAACTTGCCCACCGGGCCTTCTACCGTCCTGATGCCGAACAGCGACGTGAACGCTGCCGAGATCAGCTGCCGGCGGCCCAGGCGGTATGTGCCGTAGGCCATGGCGATGCCAACGACGGCATACATCGCCCACGGGTGGAGCGTCCAGTGGAAGATGGAGGTGGCCATGGCCGTCTGGATGGCTGCGGGGGTCCGTCCGTCCACGGTGCCGGGCGGCGGCGCAATGTAGTGGTAGAGCGGTTCGGCAACGCCGTAGAACATCAGGCCGATGCCCATACCGGCAGCGAACATCATGGCGATCCATGAAACGGTGCGGAACTCGGGCTTTTCGCCGTCCTTGCCGAGGGGAATATTGCCCCACTTGCCCAGGGCCAGCCAGAGGACGAACACAACGAACAACGAGGCCAGGACCATAAAGAGCCAGCCGGTGTACTCCATGACCCAGCCCAGGGCGAGTGTTGAGGTGGCGGCCAGGCTGTCCCGGCCCAGGAAGCCCCAGGCCACAAAGGCCAGGGCGAGGACACCGGTGATGCCGAAGGTGGCCTTGTCGAGGGTGAGCTTACGGTTCCGCCGTTCTGCCACAGCCTGTTCGGCCCTGGTCTGGCGGAGTTCCTGCATGATTTGTTCGGTGTCCTCCGCGTCGTGTGAGTCGTGGGCGGAAGGAGCGTGCTCCGGTGCGGGAACGGGTTTGGGCTCTTCCATCTCGAGAGGGGGTTGGGCATCCGGGCGGATGTCGCTGCTCAAAGCCATGTCAAGTCCTTTGGTTTGAATTCTCGGTTTTGACGCTGTACTCCGGCGTCCCCAAGCCGGGCGGAAGATCGGGGTCTTCCTGGCATTCGGTCATCAAGGTCAGCTTTGCTTCCATCGCGGCAGTTGTTCCGTAAAGATCAACACGTCTCGCGATAAGCAACAGAGTGGCCTGCATAGCGGCCGCGTGTCAAGGTTTTTCTGAAGTCTTAAGCCCTATTTCAGGGGTTCCGGCCACGCCTTGACAGCGGGCCGGAACAGGGGGTCAGGCATCGATCACCAGGTCCGTCTGCGCGGTGGAGCAGCAGGGCAGGAACTTACCCGCAGAGATTTCCCGCGCCCGGATCCCGCCCTGGTGGTTCATCTCGATCTCCCCTGAAAGCTTGACGACCTTGCAGGAGCCGCACATGCCTTCCTTGCAGTTCGCGCCGATCCTGACGCCCGCACGCTGGGCCACCTCGAGGATGCGCTCGGTGGGGTCGATCCGCACATTGATGCCGGTACGCATGAAGGACATGGTGAGGCTGCCTGTTCCCACCGTGTCGAAGCTCGAGGCATCAGGGGAACCGGCTTCCGGCTCACCGCCCGGGCTGTCGGCGGAGGGGTCGGAGCCGGGCGTGTCCAGGTCGGCGATTTCCAGCGGCATGCCGGAGGCCTGCAGAGTCCCGTCAGCGTCGTAGCCAGGCTCGTAGAGCCCGAACGCGGCGGGCTGGCTTTCAAAGTAGTCCTCGGCGGATTCGGAGATCTCCTCGGCGATTTCCTCCGCGACGTCGGCTGCAAGTGCTACCTCCGCCTGGTATTCAAGGAGCGTCTGGCGGTCTCCCGAGAAGAACTCCATGTAAATGGAAGTGTCGTCGACGCCGACCTTCTTGAGCAGCTCGGTGGCCGTGTTCAGGTAACCCTCGGGACCACATGCGTACACCTGGCGGCCGTTGGCGTCGGGGGCCACCTCCTCGAGCGTGGCCGCCGTCAGCCTTCCACGGAGCCCTTCCCATCCCTCCGGCACGCTGCGGTCACCGAGGGAGTAGTAGACCTTGACGCGCGAGTCCACGGAGGCGATATAGGCCAATTCCCGGTGGAAGGCAAAGCCTCCAGGATCCGAGCCGTGGTAGAGCACCACAACATCGGCGTGTCCGGGCAGGGAATGGATGGTCCGCACCATGGACATGATGGGCGTGATGCCTGCGCCGGCGGCAAGCAGGAGATACCGTGCACGTCGGTCGGCATCCGGGAGGTGGAATGCTCCCACCGGTCCCAGCATCTCAAGAACGGTGCCGGGTTTGACGTTCTCGTGCACCCAGGGCGAGACCAGTCCCGTGGGGTCGCACTTGACGGTGATGCTGAAGGTCCACGGCTCGGTGGGCGAGCTGGACAGCGAGTAGCTGCGGTCCACCGGCTCCTGGTCCTCGCCATTCACGGGAAATGCGACGTTCACGTACTGGCCGGCACGGAACGCCAAAGGCGCGCCGTCGCATCGGCGGAACACGAAGGTCATCATGGCGCCGGCCTCGGGAACGGTCTCGACGCATTCGGCCATGAACTCCTGCGGATGCCATGGACCCAGTGCACGGGCTGCCCGGGCGGGTGTTTCGGTGTTTCCCATCACCCTGTTCCACGGCATCTCAAGACCGCGAATACGCTGTGGTTCCTGGATTGCCGTTTCAGTGAGGAGTTCAATCACGCCAAGTGCTCCTGCACGCGCTGCACGTACCAGTTGATGAATGCCTCGACCTGGTATTCGCTCTTCATGTAGGGCCCGGGCTCGTAGGCGGGACTGCCGGCGCCCTGCTGGCACAGCTCCACGAACGCCTTGTCCTGCAGGTTCGTCTGCTTCCAGGTGTGGGTGAGCTTCTCCAGGTCGTAGTCGACGCCTTCCACTGCGTCGTCGGCCACCAGCCAGGTGGTGCGTACGAGGCTCTGGTGTTCGTTGATGGGGAAGACAGCGAACGTGATGACGTGGTCGCCGAGGAAATGGAACCAGCTGTTGGGCTGCAGGTGCATCGAGCAGCGGCCAAGGCGGAAGTCGGGCAAGTCACCCAGCAGCTTCTTGGAAAGCCTCCGACCGTCCGCGGAGAACGATTCGCCCTCTCCATCGAGCGATTCCCGTGAGATGCGGATTCCCGCGATGCGCGTGTCAAGCTGCTCGACCACCTCGTAGGGAAGGCCGTAGCGGCGGCAACGCTCCTCAAGGGAGGACTGGGCCTCCTTGTTCCGGTCCCACACTTCCTCAAGATGGGGCGGGATCAGGCCTTCCGTCAGGCCCCAGGTGGGGAAGAGGGAGCAGGCGAGCTCAGGGTGGCCGTCGCAGTGGTAGCACTCACGGTTGTTCTCCATGACGAGCTTCCAGTTGCCCTCTTCAATGATGTTCTGCTGGTAGGCGATTTTTGTCTTCGAGAGATCGTGGGGCGCCAGGTAGGGCTCAAAGATCTTTGAGGTCTCGTCAAAGTCCGCCGGCGGTTCATCCGCAATGCAGACGAAAATGAGTCCGGCGACCTCGCGTCCGTGGGCGCGCTTGAGGCCGAAGCAGCTCTTGTCGAACTTCGTTTCCCCCGGGGCGGAGGCATGGATCAAATTGCCCTCCGGCGAGTAGGTCCAGGAGTGGTAGCCGCAGACCAGGTTTCCGGTTGAACCGGCAGCCTCGGTGAGAACGCGGGCGCCGCGGTGCCGGCATACGTTATGCAGGACGTTCACGGCACCGTCGTCGTTGCGCAGCACAATCAGGGAGTAGGGCCCATAGTCGACCGTGACGTAGTCGCCCGGCTCCGGCAGTTCGGCGGTGCTGGCGGCAAAGATCCAGTGCTGGCCGAAGATGGCCTCCATGTCGATTTTGAAGATCGAGGGATCGGTGTAGAAGGGGGCATCGAGGGAGTATCCAGTGCGCCGGAACTCAAACAACGCGGTAATTTCCGCCAGCTGCTCGGCAGGCAATGATGCAGCGAGTCTTCCGCGTGAATTGAGGGGCACGTTCACTGAAGCAGTCATGGGTTTCCTCCCGGGAGGCATGGGTAGTGGGTGTTGCGGGGTGACCACGGGTGCGCGGGTGCTAACGGCCTGGTCGAAGAACTTGTAATGATGAGATTAGGGACACATCAGCTGCAACAAAAGCGCAAGATTTTGAAGATAACCATGCAGAATAGATGCATGATCGATCCGAGGCTCATCACACTTCGCGTGTTCGCCCGGTGCGGCACAATAGGCGGGACCGCGGAGCTCACGGGCTATTCTCCATCTGCCGTCTCCGCGCAATTGCGGGAACTGCAGCGCGTGCTGGGAATGCAGCTGCTGGCGAAGGACGGCCGGGGCGTGCGGCTTACCGCCACGGGACGCTTTCTCGTGGCGGGCTCGGATCCCCTCATTGCCCAATGGGAGAGCCTGCGCGCCGCAGCCATGGAGGCCGGCGACCAGGTGCAGAGCCACTTTGGCCTCGGCGGATTCTCCTCTGCAGCCGCCCAGTTGCTCGCACCGCTGGCCGCCACGCTGCGCTCAACACACCCCCTGCTGGAGGTGCAGGTCCTTGAGGCTGATCCGGCCCGCTGCTTCGACTTGTTGATTGCGGAACGAATCGACCTTGCAGTTATCGTCGCCATGCAGTCCGACAGTTACGGTGAGGACGATCCGCGCTTCGAGCAGAGAGTCCTGCTCGACGATCCGCTGGACGTGATCATTCCCGGTGACCATCCGCTGGCATCACGCCAAACAGCGACGCTTGAAGAGCTGGCATCGGAACCCTGGATCACGGAGTCCGCCGGTTCCACCTATCATTCCCTCTTCACCGCGGCGTTCACGGCAGTCGGGGTGACACCGCGGATTGCCCATGAAGCCGTTGAATGGGAAACCCACATCGCATTCGTGGGTGCGGGGCTGGGCGTCGGCCTGCTGCCCCGGCTGGCGCCTTTGCATGGTGCCGAAAACGTGGTCCGGCTACGCATCACCGGTCAAACGAAGCCCACGCGCCGCATTGTCGCAGCGGTGCGCAGGGGCAGCATCGCCTCACCCCTGATCCAGGAGTCGCTCGGCATCCTGCAGGTCAACGCCAATCGGATCCTCACCGCCCGGCCCGAAGAGAATCTCTGAGCGCTGCGAAAGCACAGCCGCCGGTTGGCCCCACGGTTCCGCGTTCGTTTCCCGGTTAACCCGCGATCGTCGCCAGGACTGCCCCGGCACTCACTACGCCGCCTGCTTTCGCCCGGATCTCCGTGACGGTGCCGCCGCGGTGGGCGGCAACCTGGGTTTCCATCTTCATGGCCTCAAGGACGACGACGGGGTCCCCCGCCGCCACTTCGGCACCCGGTTCCACGAGCCACTTCACCACGGTCCCCGCCATGTCGGCCCGCAGCTCACTGGGGTCCACAATGGGAGCCGCGGCGCCGCCGTCGCGCTCCCCCTCCGAAGAATGCCCGGCCGGCGAAACGCCTGCAGGCAGGCCGGCGCCGGAACGTGCCCAGCCGTCCAGCAGGGCCGCGGGAAGGCCGACGGCGAGGCGCCGGCCGTCGACATCGACGGTGATGGTGCGCCGGGCACCGTCCGGAGCGGTTGTGCTGAACCCGGGATCCGCCGGGATGGATCCCGCGAAGTCCGTTTCGATCCACCGGGTGTGGATGCGAAGCGCGGTTTCCGAGGTGAAGTCCGGCGCCTGGACGACGGCCCGGTGGAACGGCAGCACGGTTGCCACGCCGGTGATTTCCATTTCCGCCAGCGCACGGCGGGCCCGGCGGAGCGCCTGCTGCCTGTCGGCGCCGGTGACGATCAGCTTGGCCAGCAGCGAATCGAACTGCGGCGCAACGATGGACCCGGCCCGGACTCCCGAATCCAGCCGGATGCCTGGACCCGTTGGGCCGCTGAACGTGGCGATGGTTCCGGGCGAGGGCAGGAACCCCCGCCCCACATCCTCGGCGTTGAGCCGGAATTCGAACGAATGCCCGCGGGGTTCGGGATCGGCCGCGAGGCGCAGGGGCTCACCGGCAGCGATCCGCAACTGCTCCTGGACCAGGTCGACCCCGGTGGTCTCCTCGGTGATGGGGTGTTCCACCTGCAGGCGCGTGTTCACCTCGAGGAACGCCACCGTGCCGTCGGCGGCCACCAGGAATTCCACCGTCCCCGCCCCCGTATAGGCGGCTTCGCGGCAGACTGCCTTGGCGGCGGCGTAAATCTGGCGGGTCTGCTGTTCGGTGAGGAAGGGCGCGGGCGCCTCCTCCACCAGCTTCTGGTGCCGGCGCTGGAGGGAGCAGTCGCGCGTTCCCACCACCACCACGTTGCCGTGCCGGTCCGCCAGGACCTGCGCTTCCACGTGCCGGGGCCGGTCCAGGTACCGCTCCACGAAGCACTCGCCGCGGCCGAAGGCCACCACCGCTTCCCGGACCGCCGAGTCGAAGGCTTCCTCGATCTGGTCCATTTCACGGACCACTTTGAGCCCGCGTCCGCCGCCGCCGAAGGCTGCCTTGATGGCGATGGGCAGGCCGTGTTCTTCCGCGAAGGCACGTGCCTCGCCGGCCGAGGCCACCGGCCCGTCGCTGCCGGCCACCAGGGGCGCGCCTGCCCGGACGGCGATTTCGCGGGCCGTGATCTTGTTGCCCAGCAGCCTTATGGCCTCCGGTGCCGGCCCGATCCAGGTCAGGCCGGCGTCCAGCACGGCCTGGCCGAAGTCGGCGTTCTCTGACAGGAACCCGTATCCCGGGTGCACCGCGTCCGCTCCGGACTCCTTGGCGACAGCAAGCAGCTTGGGGATATCCAGGTAGGTTTCCGACGGCGCGTTGCCGCCCAGGCTGTAGGCCTCCGTGGCGGCGCCGACGTGCATGGCGTCCGCGTCGACGTCCGCGTACACGGCGACGGACTCCAGGCCGGCGTCCTCGCAGGCGCGGGCGATGCGGACGGCGATTTCTCCGCGGTTGGCAATCAGGACCTTGCGCATGTGCTGCTCACTTTTTCTGGGAAACGTTGAGGGAAGTGCTGGACGGTTCAAGGGGCAGGCCGTAGCCGGGGGCCCAACGGAACCTGATGCGGCCGCCAATGGGCACCTGGGCGGCGAGGTCCAGCTGGTGGTCCACCACCACGCCAATCACGGGGTAGCCGCCCGTGATGGGGTGGTCCGCCAGGAACAACACGGGCTGCCCTTCCGGCGGGACCTGGATGGCGCCGGCAACGGTCCCCTCGCTGGCCAGTTCCCCGTCCCGGCTCCGTTGGAGCGGCTCACCGTCCAGGCGCATGCCCACCCGGTTGGAGCGCGGCGTGACGCTCCAGTCCTGGGTGCAGAGCGATTCCAGTGCGGCGGCGCCGAACCAGTCATCCCGAGGACCGGGCACGACGTCCAGGACAGTCACCCCGGTGTCCGGGAAGTCCGGCTGCACCTCAGGATTTCCCACCACGTTGGAGGACGTGGCGGCTCCGGCGGCAAGCAATTGCCCCGGGGCCAGCGGCGCAGGCCCGATCCCGGACATGGTGTCCGTGGACCGGCTGCCGAGCACGGCTTCGGCGTCCAGGCCGCCCCGGATGGCAAGGTAGGTGCGGAAGCCCCGTTCCGGCGCGCCAAGGGTCAGGGTTTCGCCGTCCAGCAGGGCGAATGCCGTGGCCATGGGCACCTCGCGCACCCGCTCCGGCAGGCCGGCGTCGTCCGCATCCGCAGCTTCGGGGCCGGCGGGAACGTCCGACGGCGTGGCAACAGTCAGTGCCGCCGGCGCGCCGGTGACAGCCAGCACCTGGTCTCCCACGGCCTGCACGCGCAGGCCGCCGGCAACGGTTTCGACGACGGCGGCAGCTGGCTCGTTGCCCACGATGCGGTTGGCGCGGCGCAGGGAGGAACGGTCCAGCGCACCGGCTGCGGAAACACCGAGGCCGCCGTAGCCGGGCCGGCCAAGGTCCTGGACCAGGCTTTGGAGCCCGGGCGACAGGATCCGCAGTCCGGAACGGCCGGCCTGTTCCCGGGCTGCCGGTGCTTCGGAATTCGCGGCATCAGCCTCCGGGGCGGAAAGTTCCACGAGTTCCCGCACCGCCCGGAACTGCACCCGGTCCCCGGGGGCAGCCAAGGCGGGCTGCTCGCGGGCCAGGTCCCACATCCGGGCGGCGGTGCGGCCGATCAGCTGCCAGCCGCCCGGGGACTGCCGGGGGTAGACGGCGGAATAGTTGCCTGCAAGGGCCACGGATCCGGCCGGGACGGCAGTCCGCGGGGAGCTCCGGCGCGGGACTTCCAGCAGCTGGTTCTCCCCCACCATGTATCCAAAGCCCGGGGCAAAGCCGCCGAAGGCCACGGTCCAGACCTGCCCCGTGTGGGCCGCCACCACTCCCTCGGCACCGAGGCCGGTGAGCCTGCCCACGTCAGCGAGGTCCTCGCCGTCATACACGGCCTCGATGACCACGAGCCTGCCTTCCGGCTGCGCGTGCACCGCCAGGTCCAGCTCCAGCAGCCGGGCCGCCATCCGCCGTGCGGCCCGGGGCGAATCCGCCTTGACCATCACGGTTTCGGCGGCCGCGAGGACCTCCACCTGGCCGGGCAGCGGATGCTCCAGCAGGAGGGCCTGCAGCGCCAGCACGTCGTGGAGCCCGGAGAGTTCGGCGAGCACCGCCGTCGTGCCTACCGGCCGTACGGCCAAAACACGGGCGGCGAGGACGCGCGCAGTGGCGGGGTTGGTGACTGTTTCCATGGCAATCCGCGCCGGTCAGGCGTGGCTCTCCTGGGCGTGGCCGTCGTGGAGCAGGCGGAGGTCGGCCTCGGGCTGCGGGTCGCGGCCCAGGCGCATGCCCACAATGGTGATGATGGCCGTCAGGAGGATGTACCCGGCGATCAGGTGCCAGCCGCCGGATGCTGCGCCGTACAGGGCGGTGAAGATCAGCGGGGCCACGGCGCCGCCGATGACGCCGGCCAGGGTGTAGGCCAGCGAGCTGCCGGCGTAGCGGAGGCGGGCCGGAAACTGTTCGGTGATGAAGGCGGCCTGCGGGCCGTACATAAAGGCGTGCAGGGCCAGGCCGATCACCACGCCGATGGTCAGCATCACCACCGATTTGCCCTGGATCATCAGGAAGAACAGCGGAATGTAGGCGGCGGTTGCGGCGGCGGCAACGCCGTACACCCAGCGGCGGTTGAGGCGGTCGGTGAGGGCGCCGGCGGCCGGGATCAGGAAGAGCTGGAAAGCGGATCCGACGAGGATTGCCGCCAGCACGTTGCCCGTGGTCATGCCCAGTTCCTTGGTGGCGTAGACGGCCACGAACACGGTGAACAGAGCGTAGAGGACGTCGGGGCAGAGGCGCGAGAGGGCGGCCGAGACCAGGGCCCGGGGTTCGGTGGTGAAGACTTCCTTGATGGGCGCCTTGGGGCGGTCGCCTTTGGCCTGGATGGCCTTGAAGACCGGGGTTTCCTCCAGCTTGAGGCGGATCACGAGGCCGAAGACCACCAGGATGGCCGAGGCGAGGAAGGCTACGCGCCAGCCCCAGGAGAGGAAGGCCTCGGTGCTGAGCGTGGCCGCCAGGATCGCCAGGGCGCCGTTGGCCATCAGGTTGCCGGCCGGCGGGCCGATCTGCGCAGCCGAGGACCAGAAACCGCGCTTGTTGGGATCGCCGAATTCGCTGGACAGCAGGACCGCACCGCCCCATTCACCGCCGACGCCGATGCCCTGGGCCAGGCGCAGGAGCACCAGGATGGTGGGGGCTGCGACGCCGATGACCGAGTAGTCGGGCAGGGCACCGATGAGGACGGTGGCGACGCCGATCAGCACCAGGGTGAACACGAGGACGTACTTGCGGCCGATCTTGTCGCCGAGGCGGCCGAAGATCACGCCGCCGATGGGACGGGCCAGGTACCCCACCGCGAAGGCCGAGAAGGAGAGCAGCAGCCCGACGAACTCGTCATTTGAGGGAAAGAAGATCTTGGGGAACACCAGCGCAGAGGCGACGGAGTAGATGGCAAAGTCGTAGTACTCAAGCGAGGTGCCGGTGAGGCTGGCAATGTAGGCCTTGAGCGCGCCGGGCGGCGGCTTCCTTGCCGCGGTCCTTGCTGCCTTGTTGGTGCTGGTCATGTTTTTCCTCCGGGGGTGAGGGGATGGTGCGGGGCCGGTGAGCGGCCGGGAACAGGTTTAGAGGAACGAGCCGATGCTGACACCGGCGTCCCCGAGAGCGGACTTCACTGCAGCGGCCATGGCTACGGCCCCCGGCGAGTCACCGTGCACGCAGATGCTTTCCGCGCGGATCTTCAGGATGGAACCGTCGATGGTCCTGACGGACCCCTCGGTGGCCATCCGTAATACATGCTCCGCCACTTCGGCGGGGTCGGAAAGGACCGCTTCCGGTTCAGACCGGGAGACGAGCGTTCCGTCCGGGTTGTACGCGCGGTCCGCGAACGCTTCGGGAACCGCACGCAGGCCCACTTCCCCTGCAAGCCGCAGGACTTCGGAACCGGGAAGGCCCATGATCGGCAGGCCCGGGTCAACCGATTTCACGGCGTCGACGACGGCCTGCGCCTGGGCGGTGTGGTGGATGATCGCGTTGTAAAGGCCGCCGTGCGGCTTCACGTAACGGACCTTTGCTCCCTCGGTGGCGGCCAGCGCCTGCAGGGCACCGATCTGGTACACCACGTCATCGGCCAGTTCATTGGGTTGGATGTCGAGGAAGCGGCGGCCGAAACCGGCGAGGTCCCGGTAGCCGACGTGTGCACCGACGGCAACGCCGGCGGCCGTGGCCTCGCGGCAGGTGCGGCGGATCACGCTGGGATCGCCGGCGTGGAATCCGCAGGCCACGTTGGCGCTGGTGACGGAACGGAACATGGCGGCATCGTCGCCAAGCGTCCAGTGTCCGAACGATTCGCCAACGTCGCTGTTCAGGTCGATGCTTGCCACTTGTGATCTCCATCTCATTGAGCGGTCTTTACTAGGATGCCCTAAATCTACGGATTGTTCAACAATCCTTCGATTCCACGATGTGACGATCGTGTAAATTCTGAAGTATGCCCGCTCAAGAGACCACACTCCGCTCCGCAGGCCGCCTCCGGGTGGCCGTCCCCTCCGTGGCGGAACGGGTGGCTGACGAACTCCGCCTGCAGCTGGCGGAGGGGGCCCTGCTTCCCGGGGCACGCCTTACCGAATCCACCATCGCGGAGGACCTGGGCGTCTCACGCAACACGGTGCGGGAGGCCTTCGCGGAACTGGCCAGCGAGCGGCTGGTGGTCCGGCACCCCAACCGGGGCGTTTTTGTGGCCAGCCTCGAGGCAGCGGATGTCCATGACGTCTACACGGTCCGCCGCGCCATCGAAGTCAGCGCCCTGCGCGCGGGCGGGAGTCCGGAAGACGTCGCCGCCGTCCGGGCCGCCGTCGAGGAAGGAAAACGCGCCGCAGCGGCTGGAGACAATGAAGCCCTGGGTACCGCAAACCAGCATTTCCACGGCGCCATTGTTGCCATGGCCAGGAGCCCCCGGCTGAACAGCATCATGAGCCAGGTCCTGGCGGAAATGCGGCTGTTCTTCCACAAAGCCACAGTGGACGCGCAGTTCTACCAGCACTATTTGGCGGACAACGAGGCCATCTGCGCGGCGCTGGAGTCCGGCGAACTGGACCGCGCCGCGGATCTCCTGCTGGCGTACCTGGACCGCTCCGAGGACAACCTCAGCAACGTGCACGGGGACAACCCGGAGTGAATCAAGCCGCCGCAGCGGCGCCCAGTCACCGGCGCCCGGTGTAACCCATCCTGGCGCTGACCTGGAGCCCGCCCTGCTTCAGTGCTTCGATAAGCCCCGGGGCCGTTTCCGGATCAAAGCGGAACGCCGGCCCGGAAATGCTGATGGCCCCGATCACGGCGCCCAGGTGGTTGTAGACCGGAACGGCAACGGCAGTCAGCCCGATCTCGAACTCCTCCCGCACCACGCCGTAGCCCTCGCGGGCGACGTCGATCAGCTGGGTTTCGAGTTCCTTCCGGTTGGTGATGGTCCGGGGCGTCCGCGCCGGGAGTCCCGTCTCCTTCAGGATGCGGTCCCGGTCTTCCGCCGGCAGCGCGGCCAGCAGCACCTTGCCGCTCGAGGTGGCGTGCAGCGGTGTCAGGTTTCCCACCCAGTCGTAGGTGGCCAGGGTTGACGGGCCCATCGCCTGGTCCACGTTGACGGCATAGTTGGAGCGGAGGACGGCCAGGTTCACCGTCTCCTTGAATTCCTCCGCCAGGGCCTCGAGGACGGGCCGGGCCTCGCGGACCAGGCTGAGCCGCCCCGGAATGGAGCTGGCCAGCCGCAGGATGCCGAAGCCCAGCTGGTACTTTCCCCGCTCGCTGTTCTGGTGGACCATTTCCCGGCTCACCAGCGAACCCAGGAGCCGCGAGACGGTTGACTTGTGGATGCCCATTTCCTCGGCGATGTCGCTCACCCCGGCGTGGCCGTCCCGCGCCAGGATCTCCAGGACGGCGAGGGCACGGTCCACGGACTGGACGCCGCCGTGCTGGCCCGCCTCGGTATCGGCGTCGGGTTCGCGATCGTTGTTGGAAGCCATGACTAATACTCTCAAGTAGCCTGCGCAGCGGGAAATCACCGCACCGGACTCCCGCACGAGGACCCGGTGCACGGCAGCCAGCGAACTGGAGGTCAGCGCAGGCCGTTGCTGTGCGCGAGCGCCATGGCTTCGGTGCGGGAGGAGGCGCCGATCTTCCGGTAGAGGTTGCGGAGGTGGAACTTCACGGTGTTCTCGCTGATGTGGAGCTTTGCGGCAATGCCCCGGTTCCGCTGGCCCACCGCCAGGAGCTGGAGGACCTCCAGCTCACGGTCCCCCAGGTTCCAGCCGGCAATGTCGGCCGGCGGGCGGCTGGGCGGGTCGAGCGGTAGGGTGACGGCCACGTCGGCGCCCCAGCCCGGCATGACGTCCACACCCATGCTGCCGTTGAGCGCCTCCACGCGCTGGACGAGGCGTGCCACGGCGGGTTCGGTGGCGGAAAGTTCGCCGGGACCGTCGTCGCGCACGTTGACCAGCAGGTTCACGCCGTCGCAATCCCACTGGGTGCGGATCCGGCGCACTCCCTGCTGGTCCACCATGGCCAGCACCAGGCCGCGGACGATCGCCCTGGCGGCGTGCGCCACCTCGCCGGGAAGTGCCCGGCCGTTAACGGGCGGCTCGATGAACTGGACGTCGATGCCGCTGAAGTTCATCAGCGGGCGCAGGTCCTCGCGCAGGCGCTGGAATGCGGAGGCAACGGGCTCCTCCACGAGGTCCGTGGTGCGGTCGCTGAGCGTACGGAGTCCCACCAGGGCCTTGGCCGCGACGTCGGTTGCCGCCGTCCTGGCGGCGGCGTCGGCCAGCGCCGGCGACCTCAGCGCGGCGAGCAGCGTTTCCAGGGTGGTGGAATGCCGGTCCACCAGTTCGGCGGTCACACGCAGGCGCTCGGCCGAGGCCGCGCGGGACTCGATGAGGTACGACGGCGGCGCATCAGCCACCTTCTCGCGGATCCGCTCGGCTGCCATCGTCCAGAGGTAGTGCAGGACCCACTGCGGGTCCGGCCCGGTCCCGGAGGCCTGGCCGGGCTGCGGGTCGGAGAGGACCAGCAGTGCATTGCTGGGCGAGGAAACCGCGAGGACCGGGCGCAGTTCGCCGCCGAACACGGCTTCACCGCGCCAGGCGGCGCCGTCCGCCCCGTAACCGTCACCGGCGAGCAGGGTGCGGAGGGCGTCCAGTTCCGCGATGGACACGCGGCTGATGATGGCCTCGGCACCGGCCTTCTTCTGCGGCCGGCCGGTGCAGTCTTCCGTGAAAATCACCAGGGCGCTTGATTCCCAGTAGGGGCTGAGGGCCGCCCGCAGCCGGTGGGCGATGTCCATAAGGGGAGCCGCGGCCAGGGCGGCGGCGGCTTCAAGCAAGGCAGTGTTGTTGGCGCGTTCCACCTGCCCAGTGTACGGGCCGGGCGCAGGAGACCCACCCCTTTGGGTAGCCGGGACCGTCCAATCATGGCGTTGGACCCACCCAACGGACGGGCGAGCATTGAAGGATCACAACGTTCAAGGAGGTACGAGCATGGGCACCATCGCCGCAACAGACCCGGCGGCCCCGGCTGATCCAGCCCTGACCGGCACAGCCCGGGCCTTTGACCGCAACCGGGCCCTGGTCATGGACGAGGTCAGCAGGGTCTCCCAGCACGTGGACGCCGCAGAGATCGCAGCCCTGGTGACCGAGCTTCGGCTGGCCGACAGGATCTTCGTCACCGGCGCCGGACGCAGCGGCCTGGTCCTGAAGATGGCGGCGATGCGGCTGATGCACCTCGGGCTGACGGTGCATGTGGTGGGCGAAACCACGGCACCGGCCATCCGTGCCGGGGACCTGCTGCTCGCAGCCTCGGGTTCCGGCACCACCGCCGGCGTGGTGACAGCGGCGGAAACCGCTGTCGCCCAAGGCGCCCGCGTGGCCGCCTACACCACCAGCGCTGGTTCCCCGCTCGCGGCCGCTGCCGCCGCCGTCGTCCTCATTCCGGCTGCACAGAAGGCGGACCACGGCTCGGCGGTGACCCGGCAGTACTCCGGGAGCCTCTTTGAGCAGGTGCTTTTTGCCACCACGGAGGCGGTGTTCCAAAGCCTGTGGGACGAGGACGCCGCCGCCCCGGAGGACCTCTGGCAGCGGCACGCGAACCTCGAATAAGCCCCCTCTCCCCCCGCAAGTCCGTTTCACAACCGAAAGAGATAGAACATGAAACTGCAAGTAGCAATGGACGTCCTCACCGTCGAAGCCGCCCTGGACCTTGCCGGCAAAGTCGCCGAGTCCGTGGACATCATCGAGCTCGGCACCCCGCTGATCAAGAACGCCGGGCTCTCGGCCGTGACCGCCGTTAAGACCGCCCACCCGGACAAGATTGTCTTCGCGGACATGAAGACCATGGACGCCGGCGAGCTCGAGGCCGAAATCGCCTTCACCGCGGGCGCGGACCTGGTGTCCGTCCTGGGCAGCGCCGACGACTCCACCATTGCCGGCGCCGTGAAGGCCGCCACGGAGCACAACAAGGGCATCGTGGTGGACCTGATCGGCGTTGCGGACAAGGTGGCCCGCGCCCAGGAAGCCCGCGCCCTGGGCGCCAAGTTCATCGAGTTCCATGCCGGCCTGGATGAGCAGGCCAAGCCGGGCTACAACCTGGACGTGCTGCTGAGCGCAGGAGAAGAGGCCCGCGTGCCGTTCTCGGTGGCCGGCGGCGTGAACCTGTCCACCATCGGAGCCGTGCAGCGCGCCGGGGCCGACGTGGCCGTCGTCGGCGGTTCCATCTACAGCGCCGACGATCCCGCCGTCGCCGCCAAGGAACTGCGGGCCGCGATCAGCTAGCTTCCTGCCGATCATCCACCTCCCGCAACCCGACGGCGGCCCCCACGGACTCGTGGGGGCCGCCGCTTCGCGTGGCCGGCTACTGGAACGAACGGATGGTGATGCCGGAGAAGGTCGCAGGGCCGCCGTCCGTGTAGAAGGAGATCCCGGTGTCACCGTCGGCGAAATGCACCTGCTGCGAGAGCACCGTGTGGCCGGCGTTCACAAACACCTCAACGCTTTGGGTATCCACGAAGATGCGCAGGTGCACTGACCGCGCGGCCGCGTCGATGGGCGCTGCTGCGCGCGTGTACGGCACCAGCGAGAAGCCGCCCAGGTCCGACGGCGCGCGGTCCACATAGAGCTCGTTGCCGTACTTTCCGATGTTCGTATGGCGGGCGCCGTCAGCGGAGCGGCCCACGGAGATCCCCACGTTCGTTGCGGCCTCCCAGGAAATATCGAGTTCCAGCTCGTAGGCGCGGCCGTTCCAGGGCACCACGTAGCTGCCGTTCACGGTGCGGCCGGGGAACGTGGTGGCGGAGCTGGCGTAATTCGCGAGCGCCCCGTTCGGGCTGCTGAGCAGGGAGTACCAACCGCCCGGCTGGCGTTCGAGGCGCAGTTCGCGCACGATCGAGTTCTGGCCGTTGTAGCCGTCGGTTGCATCCGTGGGAACGTCGCGGGCGGCGTACTTCCAGTTGTTCATCCAGCCGATCGCGTACCGCCGGCGCTCCGGTGCCTCAACGGCCGGCCACGTCACCGCGCCGTACCAGTCCCAGCCCCAGTCCAGCCACTGCGGATTGCTGACGTCGTCAGCCAGGAACTGCGTGCCGTCCCACGTGCCGGTCCAGTAGGCGTAGGTCATGGGCAGTCCGATGCTGTAGGCGTCCATGCTGGCGCCCAGCACCCAATGCCGGGTGCCGTCGTCGGCCGTCATCTCGAACAGATCGGGGCACTCGATGCCACCCAGCGCGGGGTTGGGGAAGTCGAAGTTGCGCTTCAGCTGCCAGTCACACAGGTTCGGGGACGTATAGAAGGCCGCGTACCGGGCCCGGCCGATCACGCAGACCCACTCGTTGCGCACCGTATCCCAGTGGATCTTCGGGTCCCGGAACCATTCGGCGTTGTCGATTTCCGCCTGCGTGGTGGCGGCCCTTCCGTCCGTGTTCACGATGACCGGGTCCGGCAGCGCGGTGAACGTGTAGCCGCCGTCGGTTGACCGGTAGAGGTACTGCTCCTGGTACTTGCGGATGCCGTCCGTGGGCTGGGTCGCAAGGGCCACGATGGCGCCGGCACCGAAGCCTGCGGTGTTGGCAGTGTCCACCACCGCGGATCCGGACCACACAGGGAAGTCCGGCTGCAGCGGCAGCGCATCGCCGTGATGGGTGAACGCCACGCCATCTGCCGTGGTGGCGTGGTCCCAGCCGCCCTGGCCGTTGTTCTGCGTGGAGTGCAGGTAGTAGAGGTGGTACTCACCGCCCAGGAACACCGGGCGCTGCGGATCGCACAGCCAGCCCGAGGGCGGCGTCATGTGATAAACCGCCCGCAGTGAGCGCTTGGCCCAGGCCGGCGTGGCAGGGATCGTGCCGCCCATGAGCAGGGCGAGTACTCCTGCTCCGGTGCCTTGCAGGACACGGCGACGGGAAAAGGCAGATGTCATCGTTGACTTCCTCTCAGGGGGCGGCTGCTCCGCCGGGCGCTTGGGGATGGAACCATCGGTGGTTCGCCGATCAGCCCATGGGCTGATTAAGCGCTTTAGCAGAACAAGATACCCAGCCGCACCGTTATGGTCAAGCGTTTCAGCAAAATTGCCGCCGTCACAAACAGGCCGAAAAATCGCACCGGAACTATTTTTGCTAAAACGCTTGATCGCCGCTCCATTCCACGCTAGCTTCATGGTGATCAAACGCTTTAGCAGAAATGGACATCAACGCCGATGAGCTATCCAGTCTTCTTCCAGCCCGCCGATGCATGGGTTGGAGACCTTATCCCCTTCCAGAAGGACGGGGAGTTCTGGCTCTTCTACCTTTCCGAGGTCCGCGCCGACCCGAAGCCCGGAACGGCCTGGAACCTGGTGACCACCAAGGACCTCACCCAGTTCCAGGACCACGGGGTGGCCCTTCCCCACGGCACCTCGGACGAGCTCGACTTCAACTGCTACACAGGCAGCATCATTGCCGACGACTCAGGCGTCCACCACCTGTTCTACACGGGACAGAACCCGGGCAACCTCGGGACGGACGGCCTGCCCCTGCAGCTGGTCATGCACGCCACCAGCACGGACGGCATGAACACGTGGGTAAAGCACCCCGAGCTTACGTTCGGTGCGCCGGCCCGGTTCGAGTCCGCGGACTGGCGGGACCCCTTCGTCTTCCGCGACGAGGCGGCCGGCCTGTGGCGGATGCTCCTGGCGGCCAGGCACTCCGACGGCCCGGAGCGCCGCCGCGGGGTCATCGCGCAGTGCACGTCCACGGATTTGATGACGTGGGAGCACACGGACCCCTTCTGGGATCCCCGCAGGTACATCACGCATGAATGCCCGGACGTCTTCGAATGGAACGGGTGGTGGTACATGGTCTACTCCGAGTTCTCCGAAACGTTCACCACCCGGTACCGGATGGCCAAGAGCCCCACCGGGCCGTGGACAGTCCCGGACCTGGACAGCATCGACGGGCGTGCGTTCTACGCGTCCAAGACGGCGGAGCGGGACGGCCGGCGGTTCTTCTTCGGCTGGATTGCCAGCAAGGAAGGCAATCGCGACGACGGCGCCTGGCAGTGGGCGGGCACCATGTCCGCCCTGGAGGCACGGCAGAACCCCGACGGGACCCTGGCTTTCGGCCTCGCGGACGAGCTTGTGGACAGCTTTTGGGACGGGGTCCCGCTCGAACTGGACCAGGAGCTGCCTCTGCAGTTGAACGTCCCGGATGGTTACGCCGCCATCGTGAGCAGCAACGATCCGCCCACGCAGTTCTATGCCAAAGCGGTGCTGGACATCCGGCCGGGCACCACGGAATGCGGGATCCTGCTGCGCTCCAGCCCGGACGGCGACCACTCCTACGTCCTCCGCCTCGAACCGAAGCGTGGACGCCTGGTGTTCGACCGATGGCCCCGGACCATCACCGGAGAAGCCCAATGGCACGTTTCCGGCGACGTTCCCTACGCCATCGAACTGGAACGCCCCTGCCACCTCCCGCCCGGCCGCCACACGCTGGAAGTGGTGGTCGACGGCGACCTGTGCGTCGCCGTCGTGGACCGGCAGGTGGCCCTCAGCACCCGCATCTACGACCTCCCCGCCGGCGGAATAGGCGTGTTCGCCGGCGAAGGATCCGTCACCATCACAGATTTCGAAGTACGCAAGCGCACCGACAACTGAATACCCCCGCAACCCCATCCTCCGTTCCAATCCAGGGAGATTGACCAATGAAGAACCTGTTCCGCGCTGCCGCCTGCGCAGCCGTTACCGCCCTGGCGCTGACCGCCTGTGGCGGCGCAAGCTCCACCGATCCGTCCAACGTCAGCCCCACAGGCGAGATCAAGCCGCGCGAGATCTCGTGGCTGCTCTCCCGGCCCGCCGACGGCGCGGTCATCAACATCATGAAAAAGCTGGCCGACGACTACGCCAAGGACCACCCGGGCTTTGAGCTCAACGTGATCACCACCCCGGACCGTCCCTCCTACATCCAGAAACTCGAGACCCTGGCGGCAGCCAACAAGCTGCCCGAACTGTTCGACACCGACGCCACACCCTTCGCCCAGGAGTTGGCCAAGCAGGGCAAGATGGTGGACGCCGAAAAGCTGCTGAAGTCGCTCAACGTCTACGACGACTACCGTCCGGGCGCGCTGGACTACCAGCGCTTCGACGACGGCTCCCTGTACATGATTCCGTTCCAGTTCGAGCTGGAATTCATCTGGTACAACAAGGCACTGCTCCAGAAGGCCGGCGTCGCAGTACCCACGTCGCTCGACGACATCCCGGCCATGTGCACTGCCCTGCGCAGCGCCGGCGTCACCCCCATCGCCATCGACGGGCAGGACCAGTGGCCGCTGGAACGCTACGTCGCCTACCAGCCCTTCCGGGAGGCCGGCCCGGACTTCGTCCAGAAGCTGAAGAAGGGCGAGGCGAAGTTCAGCGATCCCGCCGGCCAGAAGACCGTGAACTGGATGGCGGAGCTGGGCAAGGCCAAGTGCTTCCAGGACGGCTTCTCCGCCCAGGGCTACTCCGACGCGCAAAACCAGTTCACCTCCGGACAGGCCGCCATGTACAACATCGGCACGTGGGAACTGCCCAGCCTGGCCACGGAGAAGCTGGATCCTGCCGTCCGCAACGACATCGACTTCTTTACCCTGCCCACCACGGCCAACTCCGTGACGGCGGCCAACGAATTCGTGTCCCCGTCCGGCATCGGCATGGCGGTGAACGCCAAAACCTACGATCCCCTGGTGAGCGACTTCCTGAAGTTCGCCCTGGAAAAGTACCCGGCCGAATATGCCGCCACCGGCGCGCTGTCCCCCACCACCGACGTCGAAACCGTTGTCCCGGCCAACGCCACCCCGCTGTACCGGAAGGCCCTGGACCAGGCCGACAGCCTCGGTTCCAAGCAGGCCATGCCGTGGGATACGCAGCTGGATCCGACCACCAACGGCCGGCTGCAGCAGGAGCTGGTGCTGCTGGTGCAGGGCAACATCACGCCTGAGCAGTTCACCGAAACCATGGACAAGACCATCGCGCAGAACGCCCCCAAGTTCTTCAAGTAGGGACTGCTTCCTCACGAAACCAACGCGGCGGGGGATCCCAGCGCTCCCCCGCCCGCAAGGCCCCGAAAGGCCCCGCCATGCAACCCAACAGGATGCTGCCCAACAGGTCACGGACCTCGGTCCTGGTCTTCCTGCTCCCGCCGCTGCTCCTCTACGGCGCAGCAGTCCTCTTCCCCATCCTCCAGTCCCTGTTCCTCAGTTTCTTCTCCTGGAACGGCATCAGCGACATGGAGTTCGTGGGCCTGGACAACTACGTCCGGATGTTCGCAGCCGACGATATCTTCTGGCGGGCGTTCCTGAACGCCCTCGTCTACCTGGCCATCTGCCTGGTGCTGCAGCTCGGCGGCGCCCTGGCGGTGGCCAGCCTCCTCACGTCGCTCCGCCGCGGACGTGAGCTGGTCAAGACCCTCTACCTGCTGCCGGCCGTGATCTCCACGGTGGCCATCGCCTTCCTCTTCGTGCGGATCTACTCCCTGGAGCCCGTGGGCCTGCTCAACCAGCTGTTCCACTGGGTGGGCCTCGACAGCCTCGAGCGGCCCTGGCTCTCGGACGTCAACACGGTCCTTGCGGCGGTGTCCGCACCGGAGGGGTGGCGTTTCACCGGGCTGTACATGCTCATCATCTACGCGGCCCTGCTCGCGGTGCCCAAGGAGCTTGAGGAGGCTGCCGTCCTGGATGGCGCGTCCCGGTGGACGCTGTTCACCAAGATCCGCTTCCCGTACATCCGCCCGGTGTGGATCACCACCACCATCATGGCCACCACCTACGGGCTGCGCGGCTTCGACATCCCCTACCTGATGACCAACGGCGGCCCGGGGCAGTCCTCGGAACTGCTCACCACCTACATGTACAAGACGGCGTTCACCAGCACGGACTTCGGCTACGCCAGCACCATCTCCGTGTTCATCGTGGTTGAGTGCCTCGTGGCCGTCGGCCTCATCCTGTTCCTGCTGAAGCGGAAGGCAGACTCATGATCACCCAGGCAGCCCCTCCCACCCCGCCCGCCGCCGTCGTGCCCCAACGGCCGCCAGTGAAGCGCCGCCGGCGCAGGCCCGACCTGTTCCGGACGTTGTCCCGCGTGCTGGTCATGCTGATCGTGATCGTGCAGGTCTACCCGCTGGCGTGGCTCTTCCTGACCAGCCTCCGCACGGAACAGGACTTCGCCACCGGTGACCCCTTTGCCCTGCCCGGCTCCCTGACGTGGGAGAACTATGCCCGGGCTTTCGAAACCGGTGACCTGGGCCGGAACATCCTGAACAGCTTCATCGTCACCATGGGCGCGAACATCCTGATTGTCCTGCTGGGCATGATGGCCGCCTACGCCATCCAGGTCCTCGGTTTCCGGCTCAGCAAACTGGTCCGCGGGCTGTTCCTGATCGGCATCATCGTCCCGGTCCAGATCGCCCTGGTCCCCCTGTTCATCGACTATTCGGCCGTGAACCTGCTGGACACCTACCAGTCGATGATCATCCCGCTGGCCGGTTTCTCGCTGCCCATGTCCATCTACCTTTTCTGCTCGTTCTACGAGTACATCCCCAAGGAAACGTACGAGGCAGCGTCCCTGGACGGCGCCGGCCCCTACCGGATCTTCGGGCTGATCACCATGCCGCTGTCCCTGAACACCGTGGTGACCGTGGTCCTGGTGAACAGCATCTTCATCTGGAACGACTTCATCTTCGCCAACACGTTCGTCCTGTCCGAGGACCTGAAGACCATTCCGCTGGGCCTGCAGAACTACATCGGCGCCATGGGCAAGGTGGACTGGACGGCAACCTTCGCCGCCGTGTGCGTGACCATCACCCCGCTGCTGCTGGTGTTCCTGGTGCTCAACAAGGCCATGATCCAGGGACTCGAAAGCGGGGCGACGAAAGGATGACGGCAACGGCGGATGGATATACTCCTCAAGGAGGGCAGATGAGTTCAATGGAGAATGGTGCGGAGGTGCCGGCACCTGCGGCCCGGCCGCCAAAAACCCCGGAGCGCGCGCACCCTGTCACCCTCCGCGACGTGGCAGAAGCAGCCGGTGTTTCCACGGCCACGGTGTCCCTGGTGGTCAACAAGAAAAAAGCCGCCCGGATCGCCGAGGAAACCCGCCGGCGGGTGCAGGAAGCCATCCGGACCCTGGGCTACCGCCCCAACGCGATGGCCAAAACCCTGGTCAGCGGCACCTCCCGGTTCATCGGGCTGGTGGCGGACGGCGTTGCCACCACGCCCTTCGCCGGCCAGATCATCCACGGCGCACAGGACGAGGCGTGGAAGCACGGGTACGCCCTTCTCATCGCCAACACCGAAGGCAACGGCGAGCTTGAGCAGGACGCCATCCAGATGATGCTCGAATACAAAGTCCGCGGCATCCTCTACTCCACCTGGTTCCACCGCCAGACGGAAATTCCGGCGCCGCTCCGGGAAGCCGACTTCGTCCTGGTCAACTGCTTCTCCCAGGAGCCGGGAACCCGGGCCGTGGTGCCCGACGAGGTGCAGGGCGGCCGCTCAGCCACCGACATCCTGCTGGGACACGGGCACCGGAAGATCGCCTTCATCAACGCCACCATCCCCGCCCCAGCCAAGGACGGACGGCTCCAGGGGTACCGGGAAGCACTGGAGAAGGCCGGTGTTCCATTCGACCCCGAGCTGGTGCTGGAAGCCTATCCGGACCAGGAAGGCGGCTACGGGGCCACCCCCGAACTCCTCAAGCGCGGCGTGACCGCGGTGTACTGCTACAACGACCGGATGGCAATGGGCCTCTACGACGGCCTCCGCGAGCACGGCCTCTCCATCCCCGAGGACATGGCTGTGGTGGGGTTCGACAACCAGGAAGTCATTGCCGCGCACCTGCGTCCCCCGCTTTCCACCGTCTCGCTCCCCCACTATGAACTGGGCGCGGCGGGCGTGCGGATGCTGCTCGGGCTGGACGACGCACCCGGGACCGCGGCGCCCGGGGTTGCGAAAATACTCTGTCCCGCCGTGGAACGGACCTCCGTCCGGGCCCAGGCGCACGCCTGAACGGGTTTCTTAGAGCAACGCGGGGTCACTTGATGGCCGTGCCGGCGGGGGGGTATGGGCCGAAAGTGACCCCGCTTTGGATAGGAAGTACGACGGCGGGTGGCCACGTTGGCCAGCGGGCCGGACTCACAGCACCTTGCGGATGGTTTCCTCGAAGCTGGTGACGTGGTGCAGGGCCAGCTCGCCTGCCTTGTCGGCGTCGCCGGCGGCCACCGCCTTGAGCAGGTCCACATGCTCGGTGATGTGGCCGGTCACGGAGGGCACCTTGTCCAGCACCACGCACCAGATGCGCGTGGCCAGGTTGTCGTAGCGGATCAGGGTGCTTTCCAGGTGCGGGTTGGCGGCCGCCTTGTAGATCAGCCGGTGGACCATCAGGTCGTAGCGCATGAGTTCGCGCGATTCGCCCTGGCCCGGCGCCAGCCCGGCGATGGCGTCGGCCACCTGTAGCAGTTCACGGCGCATGCTGTCACTGGCCCTATTGGCCGCGCGGCGCGCGGCCAGCGGCTCCAGGAGTTCCCGGATTTCCGAGACATCCGCCAGTTCCGTGAAGTCCACGTTCGTGGCAAAGGTTCCGCGGCGCGCGTAGGAAATGACCAAGTGGTCCACTTCCAGCCGCTTGATGGCCTCCCGGACGGGAGTGCGGCCGAACCCGAGCTCAGCCGCCAACTGGCCCTCGTTGATGGGCTCGCCCGGCCGGATTTCCAGCATGATCAGCTTGTCCCGCAGCTGCCGGTACGCGGCCTCCGCCTGGGACGGTGCTTCCTCCTCCGTCTGAGGCAGGGCAAGAAGTGCATTCAAGGCGCCACTCCGTTCTTTGCTGCAGTTACGAGGCTACCGACCGGGAGCTTCGTGCCACTTTCGTCCAGCTATTGACTCAGCTGTGATCCCAATCATACCATTGAGATCACACTGATATATCAGTTAGTTAGCAAGTGGTATTTCAAAGGAGCATCCGTGGTTGAGCAGTTGAACGAGCGACTTTCCGTCGTCGATCCCGAGGTCCAGGAGGCCATTGCCAGTGAGCTGGCCCGCCAGCAGTCAACGCTGGAAATGATCGCCTCCGAAAACTTTGCCCCGTCCGCCGTCATGGAGGCCCAGGGCTCAGTCCTGACCAACAAGTACGCGGAGGGCTACCCCGGCAAGCGTTACTACGGCGGCTGCGAGCACGTTGATGTGGTGGAGCAGCTGGCCATCGACCGGGTCAAGGCCCTTTTCGGCGCCGAGTTCGCCAACGTCCAGCCCCACTCCGGCGCGCAGGCCAACGCCGCCGCCATGTTCGCACTGCTGAACCCGGGCGACACCATCATGGGCCTGAGCCTGGCCCACGGCGGCCACCTGACGCACGGCATGAAGATCAACTTCTCCGGCAAGCTCTACAACGTGGTCCCGTACCACGTGAGTGAGTCAGACCTCCGCATCGATATGGCCGAAGTCGAAGCGCTGGCCCTCGAGCACCGGCCCAGGCTGATCGTGGCCGGCTGGTCCGCCTACTCCCGCCAGCTGGACTTCGCCGAGTTCCGCCGCATTGCGGACCTGGTGGACGCCTACCTCATGGTGGACATGGCACACTTCGCCGGGCTGGTGGCCGCCGGCCTGCACCCGAACCCGGTGCCGTACGCCGACGTCGTCACCACCACCACCCACAAGACCCTGGGCGGACCGCGCGGCGGCGTCATCCTCGCCAAGGAGCAGCACGCCAAGAAGATCAACAGCGCCGTCTTCCCCGGCCAGCAGGGCGGCCCGCTGGAGCACGTCATCGCCGCCAAGGCCGTGGCCTTCAAGCTCGCCGGGAGCCCCGAATTCAAGGAACGCCAGGAACGCGTCCTGGAGGGCTCCAAGCTCCTGGCCGAACGGCTCCTCCGCGACGACGTTGCCGCGGCCGGAATCTCCGTGGTCAACGGCGGAACCGACGTGCACCTGGTCCTGGTGGACCTCCGCAACTCCGAGCTGGACGGACAGCAGGCCGAGGACGCCCTGCACCGCATCGGCATCACCGTCAACCGCAACGCCGTCCCCTTCGACCCCCGCCCGCCGATGGTCTCCTCGGGACTGCGCATCGGCACGCCGGCCCTCGCCACCCGCGGCTTCGGCGCCAAGGAATTCGCCGAGGTAGCCGACATCATCGCGACGGCGCTCATCGCATCGGCGGCCAGCGGAACCCTGGGCGACAGCACCGCCGTCGAACTCCGCGCCCGCGTCACCGCCCTGGCGGAGAAGTTCCCCCTCTACCCCCACCTCAGCAACGGCACTGAAGTTGCCGCCCTTGAAGCAGACCTGATTGGAGCAGCCCAGTGAGCGCAGACCTCCTCCCCGAGCACCCGGATTTCCTCTGGCGCAACCCGGAGCCCAAGTCCTCCTACGACGCCGTGATTGTGGGCGGCGGCGGGCACGGCCTGGCCACCGCGTACTTCCTGGCCAAGAACCACGGGATGACCAACATCGCCGTCCTGGAAAAGGGCTGGCTGGCCGGCGGCAACATGGCCCGGAACACCACCATCATCCGGTCCAACTACCTCTGGGACGAGAGCGCCGCCATCTACGAGCACGCGCTCAAGCTCTGGGAAGTCCTGCCCGAGGAGCTGGAATACGACTTCCTCTTCAGCCAGCGCGGCGTCATGAACCTGGCCCACACGCTGGGCGACGTCCGTGAAAGCATGCGGCGCGTGGGCGCCAACAAGCTCAACGGCGTGGACGCCGAGTGGCTGGACCCCAAGCAGGTCAAGGAACTCTGCCCCATCCTGAACATCAGCGACAACATCCGCTACCCCGTCATGGGCGCCACCTACCAGCCCCGCGCCGGCATCGCCAAGCACGACCACGTGGCTTGGGCGTTCGCCCGCAAGTGCGACGAAATGGGCGTGGACATCATCCAGAACTGCGAAGTCACCGGCTTCGTCAAGGACGGCAACCGCGTGGTGGGCGTCAAGACCAACCGCGGCACCATCAACACCGAAAAGGTGGGCCTCGCCGCCGCCGGACACAGCTCGGTCCTGGCCGAAATGGCCGGCTTCCGGCTCCCCATCCAGTCCCACCCGCTGCAGGCGCTGGTCTCCGAACTGCACGAACCCGTCCACCCCACCGTGGTCATGTCCAACCACGTGCACGTCTACGTGTCCCAGGCCCACAAGGGCGAGCTGGTGATGGGCGCCGGCGTGGACTCCTACAACGGCTACGGCCAGCGCGGCTCCTTCCACGTGATCGAGCACCAGATGGCCGCCGCCGTCGAGCTCTTCCCCATCTTCGCCCGGGCCCACGTGCTCAGGACCTGGGGCGGAATCGTGGACACCACGCTGGACGCCTCCCCCATCGTGGGCAACACGCCGGTGGAAAACATGTTCGTGAACTGCGGCTGGGGCACCGGCGGCTTCAAGGCCACCCCCGCGGCCGGGCTTACCTTCGCGCACAACATCGCCACGGGCTCCCCGCACAAGCTGAACAAGCCGTTTGCGCTGGAACGCTTCGAAACCGGCGCGCTGATCGACGAACACGGCGCCGCCGCCGTGGCCCACTAGCCGCCAGCGAACACTGCACTTTAGAAAGAAGACGCACATGCTGCTCATCTCCTGCCCCAACTGCGGCTCCCGTGACGAGACCGAGTTCCACTACGGCGGCCAGGCCCACGTGCCGTACCCGGAAAACCCGAACGAACTCAACGACCGCGAATGGGCCGAGTACCTGTTCTACCGGGACAACACCAAGGGCGCCTTCGCCGAGCGCTGGCTGCACAGCACCGGCTGCCGCCAGTGGTTCAACATGCTCCGCGACACCGTCACCTACGAGATCCAGGCGATCTACCCCATGGGCACGCCCCGGCCGGATGCAGCGGGCCAGGTGACCCGTGAGACCGGCACCGCCAGCCTCGCCCCGGACAGCACCACCACCGGAACCGCGGCACCCAGCACCGCTGCAACCAGCATCGCCCCAAGCACAACCTCCGCCAGCACCACCGCCCCGGAAGGAGCAACCAAGTGACTTCCCAGAACGCCCGCCTCGCTGCCGGCGGACGCATCGACCGCACCATCTCATGGCGTTTCACCGTGGACGGCGAGGAATTCACCGGCCACCCCGGCGATACCCTCGCGTCGGCCCTGATCGCCAACGGCCGGATCAGCGCCGGCAACTCCCTCTACGAGGACCGGCCCCGCGGCATCATGTCCGCCGGTGTGGAGGAATCCAACGCGATGGTGAAGATCGCTGCGCGTTTCCCCGGTGACGTGGCCGAATCCATGCTTCCGGCCACTACCGTCACCCTGGTGGACGGCCTGAAGGCGGAACTGCTCAGCGGCCTTGGCAAGCTCGACCCGGCCGAAGACCGCGCCGAGTACGACAAGAAGTACGTCCACACCGACGTCCTGGTGGTGGGCGGCGGTCCCGCCGGCCTGGCCGCGGCCCGTGAAGCGGTCCGCTCCGGCGCCCGCGTGATGCTCCTGGACGACCAGCCCGAGCTGGGCGGGTCACTCCTCTCCGGGTCCACGGCACCCGGGCTGGCCGAGACCATCGAAGGCAAGCCGGCGCTGGAATGGGTGGCGGATGTCGAAGCCGAGCTCGTCTCCGGCGCCGAGTCCACCGTCCTGAACCGCACCACGGCCTTCGGCGCGTATGACGCCAACTACGTCATCGCCGTGCAGAACCGCACCGACCACCTGACCTCCCCCGCCGCCCCGGGCGTCTCCCGGCAGCGTATTTGGCACATCCGTGCCAACCAGGTTGTGCTGGCCCCCGGCGCCCACGAGCGCCCCCTTGTGTTCGAGAACAACGACCGCCCGGGCATCATGCTCGCCTCGGCTGTCCGCAGCTACCTCAACCGCTATGCCGTGGCCGCCGGCCGGCGCGTGGTCATCAGCACCACGAATGACAGTGCCTACGCCCTGGCCGCGGACCTCCGCGCCGCCGGTGTCAAGGTCGCCGCCGTGGTGGACGCCCGTCCGCAGCTCACCCCAGTGGCCGCTGCCGCCGTAGAGGCCGGCACGCGGGTGCTGATCGGCAGCGCCGTGGCCAACACGTCTTCGCAGTCAGCGGACGGCCGCGTTGACGGCGTCACCGTCCGCAGCATTAACGACGACGGCGAGCTCACCTCGGGCGTCGAACAGATCGCCTGCGACCTCCTGGCCGTCTCCGGCGGCTGGAGCCCGCTGGTCCACCTGCACTCCCAGCGGCAGGGCAAGCTGCGCTGGGACGACGAGCTGGCCGCCTTTGTGCCGAGTACCGTGGTCCCCAACCAGCAGACCATCGGCTCGGGCCGCGGCAGCTTCGAGTTGGGCGACTGCCTCGCCGAGGGCGTCGCCGCCGGCGCTTCCGCAGCCATCGCAGCCGGTTTCAGCTCCTCAGTCGAACCCGCCCCACTCGCCGAGCCCAAGGCCTCCGCCCCCACCCGCCAGCTGTGGCTCGTCCCCGGCGAGACCGGAACCCCGGACGACTGGCACCAGCACTACGTCGACTTCCAGCGCGACCAGTCCGTGGCTGACGTGCTGCGTTCCACCGGAGCCGGCATGCGGTCCGTGGAGCACATCAAGCGGTACACCTCCATCAGCACCGCCAACGACCAGGGCAAGACCTCCGGCGTCAACGCGATCGGCGTCATCGCCGCAGCGCTCCGGACCGCCGGCGAAGCATCCCGCGGCATCGGCGACATCGGCACCACCACCTACCGCGCTCCGTTCACCCCGGTGGCATTCGCGGCACTGGCCGGACGCCAGCGCGGCGAGCTGTTCGATCCCGCCCGGAAGACCTCCATCCACCCCTGGCACGTGGCCAAGGGTGCCCTGTTCGAAGATGTAGGGCAGTGGAAGCGGCCCTGGTACTACCCGCAGGACGGGGAGGACATGGACACGGCCGTGCTGCGCGAGTGCGCCGCCGTCCGCGAATCCGTGGGCTTCATGGACGCCACCACCCTGGGCAAGATCGAAATCCGGGGCAAGGACGCCGGCGAGTTCCTCAACCGGATCTACACAAACGCCTTCAAGAAGCTCGCCCCGGGCTCGGCCCGCTACGGCGTGATGTGCATGGCGGACGGCATGATCTTCGACGACGGCGTGACCCTGCGCCTGGACGAGGAGACCTACTTCATGACCACCACCACCGGCGGCGCCGCCAAGGTGCTGGACTGGCTGGAGGAATGGCTGCAGACCGAGTGGCCGGAACTGGACGTGCACCGCACCTCGGTGACCGAACAGTGGAGCACCATTGCCGTCGTCGGACCCAAATCCCGCGCCGTCCTCGCGAAGGTGGCCCCGGAACTGGCCGCCAACGGCGGACTGGAAGCCGAAGCCTTCCCGTTCATGACCTTCCGCGAAACCACCCTGGCCTCCGGCGTCCGCGCCCGGATCTGCCGGATCTCCTTCTCCGGTGAACTTGCCTACGAGATCAACGTGCCGTCCTGGTACGGGCTGAACACCTGGGAAGCCGTGGCCGCCGCCGGGGCCGAGTTCAACATCACCCCCTACGGCACCGAAACCATGCACGTGCTCCGCGCCGAGAAGGGCTACCCGATCGTCGGCCAGGACACGGACGGCACCGTCACCCCGCAGGACGCGGGCATGGAGTGGATCGTCTCCAAGGCCAAGGACTTCATCGGCAAGCGCTCCTACGCCCGGGCCGACGGCCAGCGCGAGGACCGCAAGCACCTGGTCAGCGTGCTGCCCGTGGACGGGACGCTGCGGCTGCCTGAAGGGACCCAGCTCGTTGAAAAGGGCCGTTCCACCAACCCGGCCTACGGACCGGTCCCGATGGAAGGCTTCGTCACCTCCAGCTACCACAGCGCGGCGCTGGGCAGGTCGTTCGGCCTGGCCCTGATCAAGAACGGCCGCAACCGCATCGGCGAAACCCTCGTGGCTGCCGCCGGCGACCAGCTGGTGGACGTCGTCGTCGCCGAAACCGTACTTTTTGACCCCGAAGGGACCCGCAAAGATGGCTGAAACAGCAGCACCCGCAACCTCCTACGAGAACAACCTCTCACTCCGCGTCAGCCCCGCCGCCCAGCTCCGCGCAGACTTTGAAACCGGCTCCGTCCCGGGCGTGGCGGAGATCAGCGAAGTGTCCTTCCTGACCATGGTGGGCCTCCGGGTCAGCCGTGACAGCGACGCCGGACAGCGCATCGCCTCCGTCACCGGCGGCCTGCCCGCAGCGTGCGGCGGCGTGGCCGGCACGGGTGATACGTCCGTGCTGTGGCTCGGGCCCCAAGAGTTCCTGGTGGTGGCACCGAGGGAAGCCCACGAATCCCTCGGCGGCGGCCTGATCCAGGCGCTCCGCGAAGCGCTCGGGGACGGCGAAGGCCAGGTGGTGGACCTCTCCGCCAACCGCACCACGTTCGAACTCACCGGCCCGCGGGCCCGCGCCGTCCTGGAGAAGGGCTGCTCGCTGGACCTGCACCCGCGCGTGCTGAAGGCCGGAACGGCGCTCTCCACGGAGGTCGGCAACATCCCGGTGGTCCTGTGGAAGACCGGCGACCAGAGCTACCGGATCTTCCCCCGCGCCTCGTTCGCCGATTTCCTGGGCCGCTGGCTCCTGGACGCCATGCGCGAGTACGCATCCCCTGAGGTCCCCTAAATGGCACTCAGCGTCCTGGACCTGTTCACCGTTGGCATCGGGCCGTCGTCGTCACACACGGTCGGCCCGATGCGGGCGGCGAAGCTGTTCGCCGACGGGCTCAAGGGCGACGGGCTCCTGAGCTCCACCCGGCGCGTGCAGGCCGAACTGTTCGGCTCGCTGGGCGCCACGGGGCGGGGCCACGGCTCGGACAAGGCCGTGGTCCTGGGCTTCAAGGGCCTGGACCCCGAAACCGTGGATACGTCGACGGCCGATGACCAGGTGGCTGCGGCCGCCCTCGACGCCGAACTGTGGCTGGGCGGCGACCACCGGGTGGACTTCAACTGGGACGAGGACGTGGTCCTCCACCGGCGGAAGTCCCTCCCGGCCCACCCCAACGGCATGACCTTCCGGGCCCTGGACCACTCCGGGGCTGTCCTCAGCGAACGGAGCTTCTACTCGATTGGCGGCGGCTTCGTGGTGGACGGGGATGCCGACGCCGGCGACCGCGTGGTCGCTGACGCCACGGTCCTCCCCTACCCCTTCACCACGGCGGACGAGCTCCTGGCGATCTGCAGCCGCGAAGGCATGTCCATCTCGGACGTCATGCTCGCCAACGAACTGGTGTGGCGGACCGAAGCCGAGCTCCGGGAGGAACTGCTGAAGCTGTGGGCCGTCATGCGCGAATGCGTGGACAACGGCTGCGCCGCGGAAGGAATCCTTCCGGGCGGCCTCAACGTCCGCCGCCGCGCGCCGTCGTTGTTCCAGACCCTGACGGCGGACACCGGCGTGACCGATCCGCTGCGGGCCATGGAGTGGGTGAACCTGTTCGCCCTCGCCGTGAACGAGGAGAACGCAGCCGGCGGCCGGATCGTCACCGCGCCCACCAACGGCGCGGCGGGCATCGTCCCGGCGGTGCTGCACTACTACGTGAAGTTCGTCCCCGGCGCCAACGACGACGGCGTGGTCCGCTTCCTGCTGGCCGCGGCCGCCGTCGGAATCCTGTTCAAGATCAACGCCTCCATCTCCGGCGCCGAGGTGGGCTGCCAGGGTGAAGTGGGTTCCGCCTGCTCCATGGCAGCCGCCGGGCTCTGCGAGGTGCTGGGCGGAACGCCGGCGCAGGTGGAGAACGCCGCCGAGGTGGGCATTGAACACAATCTGGGCCTGACGTGCGATCCGGTGGGCGGGCTGGTGCAGATCCCCTGCATCGAGCGCAACGCCATCGCCAGCGTCAAGGCCATCAACGCCGCCCGCCTTGCCCTGCACGGCGACGGCAGCCACAAGGTATCCCTGGACAAAGCCATCAAGACGATGCGCGAGACGGGCGCCGACATGAAAACCAAGTACAAGGAAACCTCCCGAGGAGGACTCGCCGTGAATGTGATCGAGTGCTGAGCCATGACTGCCATTGAGACTGAAACTTCCCGTTCCGCGCCGGTGACCACGGTGGAGCATGTCCTGACGCTGGACTGCCAGGAGTCGCCGGGCATCGTCCACGCTGTGTCCGGCTTCCTGCTGGAGCACGGCTGCGACATCATCGACAACCAGCAGTTCGGCGAGCGTTCCGAGAAGCACTTCTTTATGCGGGTGCATTTCGTGTCCGACGGCGATGCCTCCACCGTGGACACCCTGCGGACCGCGTTCGGTCCCGTTGCGGAGAAGTTTGGGATGCGCTGGCGGCTGGAGCCGCACGGCTCCAAGCGGCGCGTGCTGATCATGGTGTCCAAGTTCGGGCACTGCCTCAACGACCTCCTGTTCCGGGCGCGGATCGGCGAACTGCCGGTGGACGTGGTGGCCGTGGTGTCCAACCATACGGACCACCAGGCTTTGGTGGAGTGGCACGGGATCCCGTTCTTCCACGTGCCCGTCACCGCCGACACCAAGCCTGCGGCAGAGGCGCGACTGCTGGAGCTGGTGGACGAGTTCGATGTGGAACTTGTGGTGCTTGCCCGGTACATGCAGGTGCTCAGTGACAACCTGACCCGCAAACTCGACGGGAAGGCCATCAACATCCACCACTCGTTCCTGCCCAGCTTCAAGGGCGCCAAGCCCTACCACCAGGCCTACGCCCGGGGCGTCAAAACCGTCGGCGCCACCGCGCACTACGTCAACAGCGAGCTGGACGAGGGTCCGATCATCTCCCAGCAGACCGTGGAGGTGGACCACACCTACGGGCCCGAGGACCTGGTTGCGGCCGGCCGCGACACCGAGTGCAAGGCCCTGTCCAACGCGGTCCGCTGGCACTGCGAGGGCCGGGTCATCCTGCAGGGCAACCGCACGGTGGTCCTCCGCTGACCCGCCCTCCCCATCCGATCCTCTCTCACTTAATGCGGGGTTCCGGGCGATCCTCTCTCACTTAACGCGGGTTTTGACGGGACGCTCTCTCACATTCGGGGATCATTGCCGTAGCTGTTCCTGGAGCCCCCATACCGACCGGGGATCAAGGACTACAGTGGATGCATGGCTGCCAGCCGCAATCCGCTCGACGACCTGCGCGAAACCATCGGCCGCCTGGCCGATCAGATCAAGCTGCCCGGTTCTGAGCGCGTCGACGACCTGGTCGGCGATCTCATCACTGCAAGGCCCGGGCCGGCCCGGGCGCTGTCGGAAGTGCAGGCCGAGCTCGACGCGCTGGTCGGACTGGAGACAGTGAAGGAACAGGTGCGGGCGCTCGTCGCACTGCTCCAGGTCCAGGCCCGCCGTAAGGCGCACGGCCTGCCGGAGGTGGCCACGTCACAGCATCTTGTGTTCCTCGGAAACCCGGGCACGGGCAAGACCACCGTGGCGCGTCTCCTGGCCGAGATGTACCGCGCGGTCGGTCTGCTGCAGAAAGGCCATCTGGTCGAGGTGGACCGTTCGGGGCTGGTGGGGCAGTACGTCGGCACGACCGCCATCAAGACGGACCGGGTGATCCGGCGTGCGCTGGACGGCGTCCTGTTCATCGACGAGGCCTACGCCCTGGCCCCGGAGGACGGCCGGATGGACTTCGGCCCCGAGGCGATCGAGGTCCTGCTGAAGCGGATGGAGGACCACCGCCACCGCCTGGTCGTGATCGTGGCCGGGTACCCGCGGCTGATGGAGTCCTTCCTGCTTTCGAACCCCGGACTGCGCTCCCGGTTCGCCCGCGAAATCACGTTCCCCGATTACTCCGTCGACGCCCTCCAGACGATCTTCCACCGGATGCTGGCCCAGCACGAGTACAGGCTGGAGCCGGGTGCGGACCAGATGCTGCGCCGCATCTTCACCGGGCTCCACGCGGGCGAGGACTCTGGCAACGCACGGTTCGCCCGCACGCTGTTCGAGCAGGCGCTCAACCGTCAGGCGCTGCGGCTGTCGCGCGACGAGGAACAAAGTCTCGACGCGCTCGATCGTGAGGCCGTCATGACGCTCACCGCGGACGACATCGTCGAGGCCGCACTGGCCTTGGGCGAGGAGCCGGAACCGGAACCGACGCCGGTACCGGAGCAGCCACGCTGGTGGCGCTGGCTGGTCTGATCCCATCTGCGGCGGCAGTGCGGCTGTCAGGCGAACCCGGATGCCTGGGGGTGGTCAAGCCAACTGTTCCGAAGGGCCCGTTTGATCCGCTGTACTGCGCGCTGAAATTCGTCCGCAAGATCGTCCTTGTCGAAGACCAGGACGGTCCAGCCGGCGGATTCGAAGGCCTTATCCCGTCTCCTGTCACTGAGGATCTGCGCCTCCCCGAGGTGATGTCCGCCGTCGTACTGGATCGCAAGGCGGCGATGACGGTAGCCGAGATCGGCCGACGGCGACCGCGTGTCTCCGGCGCGCAACGGCACCTGGAGTCCGGGCTCCGGCAGCCCGGCGTCAGCGATGGCCAGACGAAGCAGCGATTCCGGCGCGGAGTCTGCACCCACACGCATCAGATCCAGCGCCTCACGGGCGCGGACGATGCCTTGAAGATTCGGGTGGCGGCCGACCAGCACCCGAAGGCCCGCGATGGTGTCATAGGGCTCCGTCCTTCCCTCAAAATCCACCCGCGGGATCCGGATCAGCTGGTCACCCATGCTGACCAGGTCATGGAGCGGCAGCACGCGTGCCAAGTCGAGCCAGGTGCGGGACCGCGTGCTCAGGCGGATGCCGTCGACAAGTTCGATCTCATCTTCGCGTGCCAGCACGGTATGGCCGAACACGCCCTTCCGGCGAACTGATGGCAGCGAACGCGGCTTGCTGAGGTGCAACTCCGTGGAATCGGCAAGCCACGGAGGCAATACCAGACATCGAAGCCGGGCCGCGGTCACATGGGAGATCCAGGCTCCCGGCGACGCGGCGGACAACACCCTGGCCGCGCCCTCCAAATCAAAGTCCCAGGCCGCAGGACGGTACAGGCCGCGGCCCACGTTGACCACATCCTTGCGCCGGAGCCTGCTTAGCGTGACGCCGGAAGCCATGGCTGAGCTGAACGTGAAGGGAGCTGTTGCCAACGGCAGGGGCAGAACTTGCTTTCGCATGCTGGCATTGTGCCCCTATACGGCAGCACGCTGCAGAAGTTATCCACAGGGCTGCCGTCGGGGTGCTGGAGGTGAAAGAGGGATGCCCGAAAACCCGCATCAAGTGAGAGAGGATCGCCGGAAAACCCGCATTAAGTGGGAGAGCGTCCTATTTGGGCTGCAGGGCGGCGAGGCGGGTGGCCAGGTGCAGGGCAGCGAGGCGGCCGGTGCCGCGGGGATCCCCGCCGCACAGGGAGAAGATGCGCTGCATTCGCTGGTGCATGGACTGCCGTTCAAGATGAAGGTCCCGCGCGGCCTGCGCAGTGTTGCAGCCGAAATCCAGCCAGACCCGCAGCGTCTCCACCAGCTGTGAGTGCCGCTGGGCGTCGTGCTCAAGAACGGCGCCCAGTTGCTGGCCGATGAAATCCCGCCGAACGGGCTCATCCATTGACCGGACCGCCAGGCGCTCCACGGCGAACGCCTGGGCGTCAAACACCCGCCGGGGAGAGATCGCTCCTGACCTCCCGCGCCCGACGTCGGCAGCAAGTTCCAGCGTGAGCCTCGCCTCGGACAGGGACCACGGGGCGGCCGCTATCCCCGACGCGGCAGGGCCGACGGCACTGAGAGTCCCCTCGGGCACGTCCAGCGACTGCAGGCCGTCCACGATCTTCTGGCGTTCCAAATGAGGATTGGCGGAACGGAGGACAGCCAAGGCGAGAAGCTCCGCGTTGTCCGCGTAGCTGGCGCTGTACTGCCCGCCCGGGTCCAAAAGGTGCTCCACGCTTCTCCGAAGCTCCTTGGAGGCTGGAGAACGGACAACCACCGCCACCACCCGCGCAGACACTGGAATTCCCGCGGCCGGACCCAGCTCCTGGAGCCGCCAGTTCTGCTTGCCGGAATCTATCGCCCGGATCAGGGCCGCGCCCGCCAGTTCCTTCAGCCCGGGAGGCATCCGCTGCAAAAGGGCCAGGGAAAGAATATCCACGGACCGGTTCCCGGCGATCCTCGCCAGGTTCACATCCGCGTCCTCGCGGACATGCAGGGTCAGCCGGGCAGATGGGATCCCACGCACCGGAACCTCGACGTGGACGGTTCTTTGGTGGTCCCGGGCTTCGTCCGCCGAAGCGACGTGCGCAGGTGCATCGGTGTCCCCTGCAGGTTCGGCGCTGGCCAAGGTGATCCCGGCTGTGGAAATCAACTCCACTTCCGCGCCCGTTGCAGCAGCAAGGACGCCCAGAATCCTGTCCAGGCTACTCCCGTGGGCGAGCTCCACCGCCATGGCGTGGCTGGCCTGGTCGGCCTGCTGCAACTGGGCGGCCGACTGGCTGACGAGCTGCGAGTTGATCGCCTCCATGACCGCCACGAAAGGGACCACGCGGCGCAGCTCGATCAACGGAAGCCCGGCTTCCTCGGCTGCGGAAACCATCGAGGAGGGGATGGAAGGCAGGACGCTTCCCGTCTCGACGGCGAGCGCCGCCACCCCGCGCCTGGCAAGGTCCCGAATGTAGCCCGTCCGGCGCTCATCGGAGGCCGCGGCTAGGGCTTGGCCGCCCGTAAGCAGCAGTTCACCGCCTCCGAGCAGCGAAGCGATGTCCAGGACTTCGCTTGAGTGGACCCAGCGAAGCTGCGTGCGGGGAACAGCGCCGGCCGCAGCCCGGACCACCGGGTCGGCAGCAGTGAGGGTGGGATGTTTCAACACATCCTCCAAGCGGACTGGCATGACACTCCGTCGCGTTTAATCGGAAACCTAAAGACACATTGTAGATGGTGCATGTGGCGCCCGACACATAATCTTGGAGAACTCCCATCCCCTCAACGAAGAGGCTTCGATGCAACAACAACCCACAACGCCAGGAATCGAGCAGTCCGTCCACGCGGAAGACGTCGAAGCCTGGCTCCAGCCAATCCCCGAGTCCCAGCGCACACGCAAAGTTTCAGGCCAGTTCTGGATCTGGGCGGGTGCCAACCTCGCACCGATCAACTGGGTATTGGGTGCCCTCGGAATCCACCTGGGGCTGGGTTTCGCGGACACCGTGACCGTCCTGGTGCTGGGCAACCTGATCGGCATGCTGCTCTTCGGTTGCTTCGTCCTCCTCGGCCAGAAGACCGGAGCCACCGGCATGGTCCTGGCCCGCGCGGCGTTCGGCCGGCGGGGCAACTACCTCCCGGCAGCCATCCAGGCACTCCTGGTCATCGGCTGGTGCGCGGTGAACACCTGGATCATCCTGGACCTGGTCATGGCGCTCTTCGGAACGCTCGGCTGGTTGGATCCCACAGCCCATAACTACGGCTGGAAGATCGGCGTGGCCACAGCCATCATGGCCGCCCAGGTAGCCATTGCCTGGTTCGGCTACAAGGCAATTGCCGCCTTCGAAAAGTGGACAGTACCGCCCACCATCATCATCCTGGCGGTCATGTCCGCCGTGGCCTGGTTCGGCATGAAGATCGACTGGGGCTACGCCGGCCCGGCAGGCAACATCCTGGAAGGCTCCGAGCGGATCGCCGCCATGAGCGCCGTCATGACCGCCATCGGCATCGGCTGGGGGATCACCTGGTTCACCTACGCCGCGGACTACTCCCGCTTCGTGAGCACCGAAGTGCCCAAAAAGAAGGTCTACCTCGCATCAGTCCTGGGCCAGTTCATTCCCGTCGTCTGGCTGGGCATCCTGGGTGCGAGCCTGGCCACCAACAGCGGCGAAATCGATCCCGGAAAGCTGATCGTCCAGAACTTCGGGGTCCTCGCCCTGCCGGTGCTGCTGATGGTGCTGCACGGCCCCATCGCCACGAACATCCTGAACATCTACACCTTCTCGGTGGCCACCCAGGCGCTGGACATCACTATCAGCCGCCGCAAGCTCAACCTGTTCGTCGGCGTCTTCTCACTCGCCGCCGTCGTCTTCTTCATCTTCCAGGAGGACTTCGCCGCAGTCCTCGACGCGTGGCTCATCGGCCTGGTGGCCTGGGTGGCTGCCTGGGGCGGCGTGATGCTGGTGCACTACTTCTGGATCGACAAGCGCTGGCCCGGCAACCCCGAAAGACTGTTCGACGGCGTCGGCACCAGGCGGCTCCCCGGCGTCAACTGGGCGGGAGTGACGTCCCTCCTGGTAGGCATCTTCGCCACCTGGCTGTTCATGTACGGGCTCGTTCCCGCGATGCAGGGCCCCATGGCCGTGGCCCTGGGCGGCTGGGACCTGTCCTGGCTGGCCGGCGGCCTTGCAAGCGCCGCCAGCTACGCCATCCTCGGCCCGAAGGTGCACCGCAGGTTCATTGAGCAGGCTCCGTCCACAACTGCCGCCCACCATCTGCCCACCGAACTGACAGGCGCCGCGGCCCAGCCCGGCACGCCCGCAGCCCTCTGAAACGCAGGATCCCACCATGACTGAAGCATTCCCCGACTCCGCCCACCCGATCACCTGGCCCGAGGGCAAGCGTGCCGCAGCATCCTTCACGTTCGATGTCGACGCAGAATCCTGCACCATCTCCCACGATCCCAAGAGCACAAGCCGCATGTCCCTGATGACCCACCAGTCGTACGGACCCAAGGTTGCCGTCCCGCGGCTGCTGCAGATCCTCCAGCGGCAGGACATCCGCGCCACGTTCTTCGTCCCCGGCTTCACGGCCGAGTGCTACCCGGATACCGTCCGGCGGATCGTGGACGCGGGGCACGAGGTGGCCCACCATGGCTACCTGCACGAGCCCATGAAGGGCATCAGCGCCGAGGCGGAGGCGCGGTACATCGACCGCGGGCTCGAGGCGCTGGCCAAGGCCGCCGGAGTGGAGCCGGCAGGCTACCGGGCGCCGTGGTGGGAACTGAACTGGCACTCCGCCGGCCTCCTGGCGGACCGCGGGTTCCTCTACGATTCAAGCCTGCTCGACGGCGACGCCCCCTACCGCTTCAGCGTCGCCCCGGGCGACTCCCGGGACATTGTGGAGATTCCGGTGGACTGGGCGCTGGACGACTGGGAGCAGTACGCCTTCTACCCGGGCGTGACAGGCAGCGGCGTCATTGAGAGCCCCGCGAAGGTCCTGGAGATGTGGACGCTGGAGGCCGAGGCCCACCACGCGCAGGGCAGCTGCTTTGTCCTCACCAACCATCCCTTCATCTCCGGCCGGCCCTCCAAGGCGGCAGCCCTGGAACGGCTGATCGAACGGGTCAAGGGCCTGGACGGCATGTGGGTGGCCACCATGGAAGAGATCGCCGAGCACACCCGCCGGACAGTCCGGGAAGTCCACACCCACGCCCGGATCGAGGTGCCGGGCTTCCCCGACACCGGCGCCAGGTTCACGCCGTCGGCCGTCCGCGAGTCGTGGCCGGTGGCTGCCGCCGGCTGAAGCCGCACAGAGCCGGACCGCTATGAGGAGTGGCCGCCGCCCGCCAGGGGCAGCGGCCATTCCTCCTGTGCAGGACGGCACTTAAAGGGCGCTGACGTGGGACGACTAAGTGATGGTTGACTCTCCTCCCCGCCAGGCCGAAGCTTTGGGAATGACAAACGAACCCGAAGTGCGGGCCCTCATGGCTGTTGTCGACCGGCTGGCGGAGCGCTTCCCCGAGGAACCGCGCTCCGTCATCGAAAACGTGGTCGCCGAAGAACACCGCGTCCTCGATGACGGCCCTATCCGGGATTACGTGCCGGTCCTCGTGGAACGGGCTGCGAGGCTCCGGCTGACCCAGCATTAGCGGACCTCGCCCTGTCGGCACTCCACTCGTGTCGGGAGCAGGTTGAACCGCCCCCGCGGCCGGGAGTCCGTTTCTAGGCCGTCTGCCGGTGATGGTCCGTTGACCGCATGCGGACCGCCACCACGACGCCGGACGCCCCTGTGACAGCGCCGACGACCGCGACCGCCGCGGGGATCCCGTAGGCGTCGGCGAGGACGCCGGCAAGGAGGGCTCCGACGGCGAAGCCGCCGTCGCGCCACAGACGGTAGATTCCCACTGAGCGAGCACGCCATTCCGGGTGTGCGACGTCGCTGACGGCGGCGAGCAGGGTCGGGTACACCATGGCCGTTCCGGCCCCGAGGAGAACGACGGCGGCAAGCCAGATCCCGAAGTCCTGGCCGACGGCGATCATCGCCAAGGCGACGGCCTGCAGGAGCATACCGCCGACAATCAGCCATTTGCGGCCGTATTTGTCCGACAGTGCCCCGGTGACGAGCTGGCCTGCGCCCCAGACCGCAGGGTAGACGGCGGCAAGGATGCCGATCTTCTCGATCGTGAGTCCCGCGGCGGCGAACAGGACGGGGAAGAGTCCCCAGGCGAGGCCGTCGTTGAGGTTGTTGACCATCCCGGCCTGGCTGACCGAAGACAGGGATCTGTCCCGGAAGCTGGTGAGGGTGAAGATTTCCCCGTTGCTCAGCCTCCCGTGGGCGCCGGCGTGGGCGGAAACGTGGTTCGCGGCCTCCAGCCGGGCGTGGTTCCGGGTCTCCTTCACAGCAAAGACCGAGAGGCCCAGGCCCAGGGCAATGTAAGCGGCGCCGAGCAGGAACGGACCCGGCCGCAGCCCGTAAGCGGCGGCGATGTACCCGGTGGCCAGGGCGGTGGCGGCCACGCCGAGATAGCCCGCCGCTTCGTTCAAGCCCATGGCAAAGCCGCGCCGGGACGGTCCGACGAGGTCCATTTTCATCACGACGGCGGTGGACCAGGTCAGGCCCTGGCTGACGCCCAGAATCACGTTGGCCGCGACGATCCACGCCCAGGAAGTTCCGAATATGAGCATCAGCGGCACCGGCAGCGCGACAAGCCAGCCGCCGACCAGGACCGGTTTGCGGCCGTAGCGGTCCGAGAGGGTGCCGGCGAAGTAGTTGGTGCCGGCCTTGGCCGCGCCGAACGCCAGGATGTAGGTGAGCGCGGAGGTATAGAGGTCCAGATGGAAGACCTGCCCTGCCAGCAGCGGAAGCACCGTGCGTTCCTGGCCGAGGGTGCCGCCAACAAGGGCGTTGACGGCGACCAGGAGCATGAACTGGGCCAGGTTCTGCCGCAGGCCCAGCGTGGTCACGTCCCGGATGCCCATGGCGCACGGTCCTTCCGTGCCGGTGGTGGACCGGCAATAGGCTGGCATTCCAAGAAAACGTGGAATAGTATTTGTTCCAGTATTACATGGATGTCTGGAGGAGTAAGTGGGCGACAAGGCAAGGAAATCTGAACTCTTCGAGGAGTTCGCCCGGGTAGGCAAGGCTCTGGCCAACGGCAAGCGGCTGGAACTGCTGGACCTGCTCAGCCAGGGGGAACGGAGCGTGGAAACCTTGGCCGCCGCCGCCGGGCTGGGGTTAAGCACGGCCTCGGCGCACCTCCAAACCCTTCGACAAGCCGGGTTGGTAACCACCCGGCGGGACGGCAACCGAATCCACTACGACCTCGCCGGTCCCGACATCCTGCGGCTCTACAGCCTGCTTCGATCCGTTGCGCAGGAGCACGTGGCCGGCGTCGAACCCAAACGCGTCGCTTATCTGGAACTTGGAGATCGCCGGGGAGATGAGGAGGAAATGAGCCGCGAAGAGCTCCTCGCCCGCGCCCGGGCTGGAACCGCAACGGTCCTCGACGTGCGCCCGAACGAGGAATACAACGCCGCCCATATCCCCGGGGCCATCTCCATCCCGCTGGAGGAGCTCAGCGACCGGCTGTCCGAACTGCCCGGGGACCAAGAGGTCGTGGCCTATTGTCGGGGCGCCTACTGCGTCCTTGCCTACGAAGCCGTGGCCCTGCTGCACGCAGCCGGCCGCCGTGCCCGGCGCCTGCACGAAGGAATGCTTGAATGGCGCATCGGCGGCCTGCCGGTCGAGGCAGGCTCGGCCGCCTAGAAAACTGCGCGCGCAGGCGCCTCCCTCGTGACCAAGGACCCTGTTCGCTGGACGCTCCACAGGCAATGGTGAAAGCAAGCAGCAGTCACAACTACAGAAAGGGAGGTCCGGGCATGATGTACGGATGGTACGGCGACGGGGGAATCGGCGGCTGGGTGGCCATGGCGCTAATGATGCTGCTGTTCTGGGGAGGCGTGGTGACGGTGGTCATCCTCCTGATCCGCGGCGGGCAGCCCGGCGCCTGGCGATCCTACGGGCCCCCGCACGACGATCCTGAGCGGATCCTCAACGAACGCTTCGCACGGGGGGAGATTGACGCCACCGAGTTCAATGAACGCCGCGCCGTGCTGAGACGGAAACCGTGAAAACCCGGTCCCTCAGGGGGCAGGTCCTGCTCGGTATCCTCGCGGCCCTTGTCCTGACGGCCGCGTCCATGACGGCCATAGTGTTCATGAACGGCGGGGTGGCACCGGGCGGTTACGGATTCCCTGGAACCTCCCGGTGCACTCCGCCCAGGCTCCCGGGCGCGGTCATCCATGTCACGGCATCCGATATGGGAGGCCCCATGATGGGCGGCCGCGGAATGATGCGGCGCAGCATGCAGCTGACCGCCGACCGGTCCACCGTGACGAGCGGCGAGGTGTCCTTCCTGGTCACCAACGCCGGCAATATCCCTCATGAAATGATGATCATCCCGCTGGCGGACACCCAGATCGCCGGAACCCGCCCGGTCGGCCGGGACGGGAAAATCGACGAGGCCGGCAGCCTGGCCGAGGCCGCCGCCACCTGCGCCGAAGGCGAGGGCAACGGAATCCTCCCGTCCGCTGCCGGATGGATCACCCTTGACCTGAAGCCCGGAAGATATGAACTGGTCTGCAATCTGCCGGGCCACTACTGGGCCGGGATGTACACCCAGCTGACCGTCACCTAAACCGGCAAACGCCCGCAGATGGCCGCACGTAACGGCGGCTGCGTGCGGTGACCGGAGCCGACGGCACCCGGATCGGCGGCTATCGCGTGACCTGTAACCGCGTAAAGGAGGGCCTGTGAGCAGCGCCGAAGTCGATCACCTCGTCGTCGCCGCGACCAGCCTGGAACAGGGCGTGGCCTGGTGCGAGGCCACGCTCGGCATCACGCCCGGGCCGGGTGGCAAGCACCTGCTGATGGGCACGCACAACCGGGTGTTCAGCATCGCGTCGGCTGCGTTCCCGGGCGCGTACTTCGAGATCATCGCGATCGATCCGGAAGCTTCGCCGCCAGCGCGCCGGCGCTGGTTCGGCCTCGACGATCCGGCACTGCAGCAGCGCATCGGCGATGCACCGCGCCTGGTGCACCTGGTGGCGCGCACCCGCATGCTCGGCCTGCACCGAGAAGGTCTCGTCAATGTCGGGATCGACCCGGGGCAGCCGCTGGCCATGTCTCGCGAGACGCTGCAGGGGAGGCTGGCCTGGCGGATCCTGGTGCGCGACGACGGCGCATTGCAGCTCGGCGGCGCGTTGCCGACTCTGATCCAGTGGGACGGCACGCATCCCACCGCGCGCATGGCGACCAGCGGCGTCGCGCTGCGCGAGCTGCAGCTGGGCGGCCTGCCGCCGCCGGTGCGCCAGCTGCTGGCGCTCCCGGGCGTGGCATATGCCGCGGCCCCGGCGCTGCGCGCCGTGCTGTCCACGCCGCTGGGCGACGTGACCTTGGACACGGGCTGACCACACCCCGTTACCACCGCAGCCGGGCTGCGGCGGGTCCTCAGCGAGCTCCACTCATCAGGGCTGCGTAGGCAATCCTGCCGGGCCACGGAAGACGTCCCGCGACGTTTCTTGACGCCGGGCTACGTCCTGTTGAGCGTTCGCGACCTTCCGTGAACGCCCGCTACGGGAATGATTGTGGCGCTGCCGGGTGCTCCGTAATCTCGTCTCAGCATCCGCCCCAGCAAAGGAATTCCCAGTGTCAGACCCCTCGAACAAGAGCCCCCGGAGCCAGCCAGGCTCCACCCGCATCGTGGCCGGACAGTCCGCCGCTCCCAAGCGTTCCCTCGGCCAGAAGATCGGGATCGGCGCTGCGCTCCTCGCCCTGGTGGGCGGAGGTGCCGCCGTCGCCGCGGCGGTGAACAGCGGCGGCACTCCCGCTGCCGTGCAGGAAACCGCCCCCTCCGGCAACCCCGCTGCCGAACTGAAGCTTGGCTACTTCGGCAACGTCACCCACGCCCCCGCCCTGGTGGGCGTCAGCCAGGGCTACATTGCCGGCGAACTGGGCGACACCAAGCTCAGCACCCAGGTGTTCAACGCCGGGCCGGCAGCCATCGAGGCCCTGAACGCCGGCGCCATCGACGCCACCTACATCGGCCCCAACCCCGCCATCAACTCGTACGTCAAGAGCGGCGGCGAGTCGATCAACATCATCGCCGGCGCTGCCGCCGGCGGCGCCCAGCTGGTGGTCAAGCCGGAGATCAACTCCGCGGCGGACCTCAAAGGCAAGACCCTCGCCTCCCCGCAGCTCGGCGGCACCCAGGACGTTGCCCTCCGCGCTTGGCTGGCCTCCCAGGGCTACAAGACGAACGTGGACGGCAGCGGCGACGTCGCCATCAACCCCACCGAGAACGCCCAGACCCTGAAACTGTTCCAGGACGGAAAGCTCGACGGCGCGTGGCTGCCTGAGCCCTGGGCCTCCCGCCTGGTGCTGACCGCCGGCGCGAAGGTCCTGGTGGACGAGAAGGACCTCTGGGACGGCTCGCTGTCCGGCAAGCCGGGCGAGTTCCCCACCACCATCCTGATCGTGAACCAGAAGTTTGCCGCAGACCACCCGGACACCGTGAAGGCACTCCTGAAGGGCCATGTGAAGTCGGTCGAGTGGCTGAACGGGGCAGCCGACGGCGAGAAGGCCAGTGTCATCAACGCCGCACTCAGGGAAGCCGCCGGCGCCGAGCTGAAGGCCGACGTGATCGACCGGTCGCTGAAGAACATCGTGTTCACCGTGGATCCGCTGGCCGGAACCTACCAAAAGCTCCTGGCTGACGGGGTGACCGCCGGAACCACCAAGCAGGCGGACATCAACGGTATCTTCGACCTGCGGGCGCTCAACAGCTTGTCCGGCGAGAAGACCTCGGCCGCGGGGCTCGGCAAGGACTAGGACCCCAACCAACACGCTCTCTCACTTAATGCGCCATCATGGCCAGCGCTCTCTCACTTTCCTTTAGAAAGTGAGAGAGCGCTGGCCGTTTAAGCGCATTAAGTGAGAGAGCGTCGCAGTCTGCAGGTATCAGTTAGGGATACTTGATCGGAGCAACCGATGATCCGGCCTAATCCTCCGCAGGCACCCCGTTCAGCTCAGCCCGGGTCGGCGGGTTTGCGCCGGGCCGGGACACCGTGACAGCGGCGGCCTTCGCTGCATGAGCCAGGAGTTCCTCCAGCCCCTCCGCCGGGAGTTCGCGCAGGTCCTTCCGGTTCTGGGCTCCGTCCAGGCCGCGGTCCACCAGGCCGGACAGGAGCGCGGCCATGAAGGAATCGCCCGCGCCCACGGTATCCGCCACCACAACCTTGGGAGCCGGCACCTGCGCCTCGCCCGCCCGGCACACCCCCCAGGGCCCTTCGGCGCCGCGCGTAACCACCACCATCGCCGGCCCCTCCTCCCCGCCAAGGGCCAGCCACTTGCGCGCCGATTCCAGCACATCCTGCCCTGGGTAGAGCCAGGCCAGGTCCTCATCCGAGGCCTTCACCACGTCGGCGAGGGACACGAACTTTTCCGCGTGGCGGCGGGCATAGTCAACATCGCTGATGATGCTGGGCCGGCAGTTGGGGTCGTAGCTGATGGTGGCGTGCGGGTGGGCGAATTCGACGGCGGCGAGCACCTCGGTGGCGCCCGGCGCCAGCATTGTTGCTATGGATCCCGTGTGCAGCAGGGTGGTTCCCTGCAGCATGAACGCGAGCCGGTCGGCGATGCCGGGGAGCTGCCAGGTGAGGTCGAACGTGTAGGTGGCGGCGCCGTCGTCGTCAATCAGTGCGGTGGCCACGCTGGTGGGTAGGTCATCCGGCCCCATGGGAAGCATCACGGAGCTGGCGCGCAGGTGCGCCGCGACGGAGTCACCGTAGGCGTCCCGGCCGTACCGCCCGATGAACTGCACCGGGTGGTCGAGGCGGGCCAGGCCCACTGCGACATTCAGGGGGCTGCCGCCTACGTGGGCTTCGATTCCGGAGGCGCGCTGGACAACGTCAACGAGGCCTTCGCCAATAACTGTGAGCATGCTCATACTCTGCCAGAGGAGAGGCCGGCCGGCACGTTGCTAAGCACGATGACGCTCAGCCCAGTGCAGCAGCTCCCCCACCAGCTCCCGGCACTTCGCGTACGCCTCCGTTGATGGATCGATCAGCGCGAAGTGGTCCCCCGGCACCGTGACCAGCCTCGCGGGAGCCGGCCCGGACCTGGCCGCCTCCACATAGGACGCTGACATGCCCAGCGGCACGTCGGCGTCGTCCGTTGCATGCACGGCATAGACGGGGACGCTCAGCGGCAACGCGGCCATCGGGTCCGCGTACCTGTGCCGGCCGGGGAAGTCCGACGACGGCCCGCCCAGCAGGTTGGCCACGGCACCATCGCTGAGGTTCAGTTCCTCCGCTGCCGCGAGGTTGAGCACGCCGGACTGGCTGACCACGCCGGCGAGGCGGACGCCGTCGGGGCTGGCGCCGTCGGGGCTGGCGCCGTCGGGGCTGGCGCCGGCCTCGCGGTGCTCGGCCTCCAGCCCCAGGCGGCCCAGGCGGTCCCGGGCCGCCGCCCACACTGCGAGATGCCCGCCGGCGGAATGGCCCAGCGCCACCACCTTGCCCAAATCAAGGGCGTGGGGCCCTGCGAGCTCCCGGAGCTTGTCGATGCCTGCAAGGATGTCCGAGAAAGTGTGCGGCCAGCCCCCGCCGTTGCCCGCCCGGCGATACTCGAGGTTCCACGCGGCGAACCCGTGCCCGGCAAGGTCCGCGGCCAGGGGCTCCCCCAGTTCGGCACCGTACTTTGACCGCCAGTAGCCGCCGTGGATCACCACCACCACGCCGCGGTGGGCCGCCCCTTTTGGCATTTCGGGAAGGAACAGTTCGCCCCACTGGCTGGGGTCATCGCCGTAGTGATACCTATGCCGCTTTGCCATCTGCCGAGCGTACCGCGCAGTGCATTGCCGGGCCTCAACACAGGCCATTGCCGGACGGGCAGCACAGTGCCACTCTGGGTGGACCTTACCTCCGTTCCACCGACCGAAAGGATCGGAAAAATGCCGCTCTATCTGTCAAGGTTCAGCTACACGCCGGAGACCTGGGGCCGGTTGATCAACAACCCGGAAGACCGGCGGAAAGCTGCCCAGGCGTACATCGAATCGGTGGGCGGAAAGCTCCATGGGTTCTGGTACGCCTTCGGCAGCCACGATGGCTACAACCTTTGGGAGGCGCCGGACAACGTGTCCATGGCGGCGGTGGCCCTGGCCATCAGCGGGGGCGGCGCCCTGAGTTCATTCGAAACCACGGTACTGATGAGCGTCGAGGAGACCATTGAAGCCCTGCAGAAGGCGGCCGAGATCAAATACCAGCCTCCGGGCGCCTGAGGACCCCGCCCGGCACGCCTCCCCTTCATCGACTGCTCCGTACCGGCCCTTTTGGCGCGTGAAAACGGCAGGTACGGAGCAATCGCTGGAATCGCAAGCCGGCGCCGGGCAACGCGGTGAAGGAGCGACGGCGGTGCGGGGATCACGGCCGGGCCTCCGCCGTAAGCTGGAACCATGCCGAGTCATTGGGACAGCCTGGATGCGAGCCTCCGCGAATCCGTGGAGCAGAACGTGGAGATCTATGAGCGGGTCCGCCCTGCCCTGAAGCTGGTCACCCGGGATGTCCTGCTGACGCTTCGGGACATGCTCAAGGACTCCGAGGTCACGCCGCTGTTCGTCACGGGCCGCACCAAGACCGTGGAATCGTTCAAGGAGAAGATCTCCCGGATCGAGCAACCCCTGGAGCCGGGCGCGCCCCCTGTCCTCAAGTTCCCTGACCCGTTCCGGACCCTGAATGACATGGTGGGCATCCGGGTGATCACCAAGCTGCCCGCAGAGAATGCCCTGGTGGCCAACATCATCAAGCACCAGCGGCAGCTCTTCGATTGCCGCGGGGACCGGGAAAAGGACATCGGCTCCATCGAATCGGGCACCTACGGGTACTCCAGCCGGCACCTGATCCTGCGCACCATCCAGAACGAGGCCGTCAAGGAGTACCAGTCGGTCTTCAACCCGGATGCCGTGCCCAACGGCAGCTACTTCTTCGAATGCCAGATCCGCACCATTTTCGCCCACGCGTGGAGCGAGATCGAGCATGATATCCGTTTCAAGGCCGAGGACCCGCGGGCCTGGACACCCCACTTCGACCGGCAGTTCACGGCCACGGCCGCCATGCTGGAAACAGTGGAGACCGCGTTCGCCGACCTGCACGAGCGCTACGAGGAAGTCCGCGGTTTCTGGGATGCCGACGGCGAAGGGGCGGCACCGCTGACGCCCAACCGGATCCGCGACGTGTGGCGCACGCTGCTTCCCCACGTTGACCGCAAAGTGGACGATGACTGGGGCTGGGCGGCGGAACTCCTCGCAGCCCACGGCCTGAACCAGACCATGCAGCTGGCCGGGCTGCTCAGCGCCAACCGGATCACCGAGGTCCGCAAGGCCTTGGACCACCGCTACTCCCCCGGTCCCGACCGGCTGCTCGACGACCTGCTGCTATGGCAGTACGGCACCAGGCACATTGACCTCACGGCAGAGGCGGCCGAGACCGTCCCGCACCCCCGGCGCGACAGCCTGATGCGGCGCCTGAGGCAGATCGAGCGATACCGGCTCACCAAGAAGTAGGGCTCGGCGCTCACTGGGACCCCCGCGCAGGGGTTTGCGCAGCTCAGGCGGCGGGCGGCGCCGTGGAATCGCGGACAATCAGATGGGTGGCCAGCTCAACGCGGTGCGAATCCAGGACTTCCCCCCGCGCCTGGCGCAGCACAGACCGCAGCGCTGCCCGCCCCATCTCCTCCAGCGGCTGGGCTACGGAGCTCAATGAAGGCACGGACTCCTCGCCCTGGTTTGTACCGTCAAAGCCGATAAGGCTTAGGTCTTCGGGAACCCGGATGCCGTGCCGGCCCGCTTCACCGAGGATGCCCAGGGCGATGGTGTCGCTGCCGGCGAAGATCGCGGTCGGAAGCTTGTCCAGCTCGAGCAGCGCCTTCAGGCCTTTGACGCCGCTTTCCCGGCGGAACCTGCCGCCGGAATAGATGTACTGCGGGTCCACCGGCACGCCGTGCGCCATGAGTGCGGCCATGTAGCCGTGCAGCCGAGCCTGGTTGCATTCGGCCTTCTCTATGCCGCCGATGTACGCGATGCGGCGGTGCCCCAGCTCCAGCAGGTGCTCCGTGGCTGCCTTGCCGCCGGCCCAGTTGGTGGCACCGATGCTGACCACGTCAGCGGAGGGCGGGTTCAGCGGGTCAATCACGACGACGGGAATCCGGCGGCGCCGGAAAGGGTGCAGTTGCGTCTCGCTGAAGGCTGAGGTCACCACGATCATTCCGGCCCTGCCCTCGTCCACCATGCGCTGCGCGCGGCGCTCGGGGCTGCGCCGGCCCTGGCTCGCGGGACCGGTGACGCTGACGAGAATCTCGACGTCGGCATCGGCCGCGGATTGCAGCACGCCGTTGAGCACCTGGATGGTGTACGCGGAATCGAGGACATCGATGACCACCTCAACCACCGTGCCGGTTTCCCCGGCGGCACGGCGCTGCAGCGGGGACTGATACCCGGCCTGCTCCAGGACGGCCAGCACGCGGGCCCGGGTTTCCGGCGACACATCCTCGCGGCCGTTGACAACCTTGGACACCGTCGGCGCAGAAACACCGGCCTGCCGGGCCACGGTGGCGAGCGTTGGCCTCGCCCGCTCAGCGATCTTCGATGCCATGGGTTTGCAGCCTTTCGAAAAGTTTCGGTGAATACATTCTCTGGAATCCGGCCAGCCACGTCAAGGAACCCTCAAGTGACCCGCAAAAGAACTTTCATGCGCCTCTTGACTCCCATGGTGTTGAGCTTTAGTTTAGAGCGTGACCTAAATCACCTGCTCGAAATATTTCGAAAGTGTGCGCCGCTCACACCCCCACAACCTTTGCAACGAAGCATTTTCAGATGGAGAAGCAATGAAGCAATCCCAGACCTCCCGCCGCTCTTTCCTCGCCCTTGCTGCCCTCACTCCCTTCGCCGCCATGACCGCCACGGCGTGCGGGACGTCAGGACCGGGGACCTCCAGCAGCGGCGGAGGCGGTGCCAGCATGTGGTACCTGTCCGGTCAGCCGAACGAGACCACCATGCAGAAGGCCGTGGACACCTTCAGTTCGGCAAACCCTGACGACAAGATCGCCGTAACCTACTTCCAGAACGACGCTTACAAAACCAAAATCAAAACGGCCATCGGCGCCGGCCAGGCCCCCACCATCATCTACGGCTGGGGCGGCGGCACCCTGAAGACGTATGCCGAGGCCAACCAGGTAGAGGACCTGACCAGCTGGCTCAATGACAATCCGGATCTGCAGAAGAAGTTCTTCCCCGCCTCATTCGGCGCAGCCACCGTCAACGGGAAGATCTACGCCCTGCCCAACCAGTACGTCGCCCCGATCGTCCTGTTCTATAACAAGGAACTGTTCGAGAAGGCCGGCGTCCAGCCGCCGAAGACCTGGGACGACGTCATGTCTCTGGTCAAAACCTTCAACGACATGGGCGTGGCTCCCTTCTCACTCGGTGGACAGTCGCGCTGGACCTCCATGATGTGGCTTGAATACCTGCTTGACCGCATCGGGGGCGACGAAGTCTTCACCGCCATCTTCGAAGGCAAGCCCAATGCCTGGATGGATCCCGCCGTCATCGAAACCGGCACCAAGATCCAGGAGCTCGTCTCCGCGGACGGGTTCATCAAGGGCTTCTCCTCCATCGCGGCAGATTCCAATGCGGACCAGGCCCTGCTGTTCACGGGCAAGGCCGCCATGATGCTGCACGGTTCATGGACCTACGGAGCCATGAAGAAGAATGGGCAGAACTTCGTCCAGGACGGGAAACTGGGCTTCGTCCAGTTCCCCACCGTTGCAGGCGGCAAGGGCGACCCAAAGAACGGCGTGGGAAACCCCGCCGCGTACATGTCGATCTCCTCCAAGGCCACAGACAAGGAAAAGGAGACGGCGAAGAAGTTCTTCAAGGACGGGATCCTGACCGAGACGGTCATCGACACCTACATCAATTCCGGTTCCGTCCCGATCGTCAACGGGATCGAAAGCAAACTCAACACATCCCCGGACAAGGACTTCCTGAACTTTGTCTACGATCTGGCCAAGAACGCTCCCAACTTCCAGCAGTCCTGGGACCAGGCGCTAAGCCCCACCGCCGCCGAAACGCTGCTGAACAACATCGACCAGCTGTTCCTGAAGTCGATCACCCCTCAGCAGTTCGCTGAGAACATGAACGGCACCCTCGGGAAATGAGTAACGCCGTCTCCACCGCGCGCAGGACTGAGGCCGACGCCAGAACCGGCGCTGGGCAAAGCGGACAGCGAAATGCGGCCCTCGCGTGGCTGACAGTTCCTGCTCTGTTCTTCTTCCTGGTTTTCGCCGTCGTGCCGCTGGCCGGTGTACTCATCCTCAGCTTCGCCAGTTGGGACGGCATCGGTGCCATCGGATCAGCAGGGCTGGGTAACTGGTTCTCGGTGCTGGCGGATCCCGGGCTGTACAACGCCCTGGGGCTGACCTTCCTGATCATGATCGCGTCCTGGCTGGTCCAGACTCCCATCAGCCTCCTTCTGGGAGTCTTCACCGCCGGAAGCCAGCGCTACCGGGCGGCCCTTGCGGTGCTGTATTTTCTGCCGCTGCTGCTCTCCTCAGCAGCAGTCGCGATCGCCTTCAAAGCCCTGCTGGACCCGAACTTCGGCCTGGCCACGGGCCTCGGCCTGCCGTTCCTGGCCCAGGACTGGCTGGGAGTCCCGCATCTGGCCCTGGGCCTGGTCATCTTCGTGATCGCCTGGCAGTTCGTCCCCTTCCATACGCTCATTTACCAGGGCGGGGTGCGGCAGATTCCCAAGTCACTCTACGAAGCAGCGGAGATCGACGGGGCGGGAACCATCAAGCAGTTTTTCCACATCACCCTTCCCCAGCTGAAGTACACCATCATCACTTCCTCCACCCTGATGGTGGTGGGGTCCCTGACGTACTTCGACCTGATCTTCGTCCTCACCGGCGGCGGCCCGGGCAACTCCACGCGGATCCTGGCCCTGGACATGTACCTGCGGGGCTTCCGGGCCAACCTCATGGGGCCGGCCAGCGTCATCGCCGTCATTCTCGTACTCATCGGCCTTGCACTCGCCCTGTTCCTCCAGCGCCTTGGAGGCAAGGACAAGCAGGGCAGCCAATTGGAAGGTATGTAGGGTGAGCATCGTCCTGAAAAGCAGCACCGAGGAAGTTCCCGCCGGTTCCCGGACCAACTCCACCGCGCCAAAGCGGGGGCTGGGATCCCGGATGAGGAGGCTGAACCTCCCGGCAGGCCTCGGCGGCTGGCTCTGGCTGGCCATCATCATCATTCCGGTCTACTACGTGGTAATCACCAGCCTGAAGACCCAGGAAGGGTACTTCGGCCAGAATCCGCTGGCGCTTCCCACCGCCCCGACGCTGGAAAACTACCAGCTGGTCCTCGAGGCGGATTTCGCGAAGTACTTCATGAACAGCACCATCGTCACGCTGGGTGCTGTCATTCCGACGGTACTGGTCTCCTTTATGGCCGCGTTCGCGATTGTCCGGGGCAAGGGCCGGTTCCTCAAGCTGGTCAACGGTGTGTTCCTGATGGGACTGGCGATCCCGCTGCAGGCAACGATCATCCCCATCTACCTGATGATCATCCGGCTGAACCTTTACGACAGCCTGCTGGCGCTCATGCTTCCCTCCATTGCCTTTGCCATCCCGCTGACCGTACTGATCCTGTCCAACTTCATCCGCGACGTCCCGAACGAACTGTTCGAGTCGATGCGGCTTGATGGCTGCAGTGAATGGCAGACCATGTGGCGGCTTGCCCTGCCGCTGACCCGCCCCGCGATCGTGACCGTCGCCATCTACAACGGCCTGCACGTCTGGAATGGATTCCTGCTTCCGCTGGTCCTCACCCAGAGCCCGGGACTGCGCGTCCTTCCCCTGGCGTTGTGGACCTTCCAGGGCGAATACAGCGTCAACATCCCGGCTGTGCTTGCCTCGGTGGTGCTCAGCACCTTGCCAATCCTGGTGCTTTACGTGGTGGGCCGCCGGCAGCTGCTCAGCGGCCTGACCGCCGGCTTCAGCAAATAGAAAGGACTTCCGATGACACAACCCAAGCCCCTTCGCGTCGGCATGGTGGGGTACGCCTTCATGGGTGCAGCCCACTCCCACGCCTGGCGCACCGCTCCCCGGTTTTTCGACCTGCCGCTGCAGCCCCGGCTCACCGCCGTCGCCGGCCGGAACGCCGACGGCGTGCGGGCCGCAGCGGACAAGCTTGGCTGGGACTCGGTGGAGACGGACTGGCGCCGCCTGATCGAACGCGACGACATCGACCTGATCGACATCTGCACCCCCGGCGACACGCACGCCGAGATCGCCACCGCCGCCCTTGAGGCCGGCAAGCACGTGCTGTGCGAGAAGCCGCTGGCCAACTCCGTGGAGGAGGCCGAGCGGATGACCCTCGCCGCGGAGACCGCCGCCAAGCAGGGAGTCATGTCCATGTGCGGCTTCAGCTACCGCCGCACCCCTGCCCTGGCGCTGGCCAAACGGTTCGTGGAGCAGGGCAGGCTGGGCGAGATCCGCCACGTCCGGGCCCAGTACCTGCAGGACTGGCTCTCCGACGCCAATGCCCCCATGACCTGGCGGCTGGACAAGAGCAAGTCCGGATCAGGATCCCTCGGCGACATCGGGGCGCACAGCATCGATGCGGCCCAGTGGGTCACCGGACAGGACATCACCGGCGTCTCGGCGCTGCTCGAAACGTTCGTTCCCGAGCGCCCGCTGGCCGGCGACCTCGTGGGCCTGGGCGGCCACGGCGACCTCAGCGGCGACGCGCCCCGCGGGAAGGTCACCGTGGATGATGCGGCCATCTTCAGCGCAAAGTTCGACGGCGGCGCCTCCGCAGGTGCCATAGGGGTCTTCGAGGCGACGCGGTACGCGCTGGGCCGGAAGAACGCCATGCGCTTGGAACTGAACGGCACCAAAGGCTCCCTCGCCTTCGATTTCGAGGACATGAACGTCCTGTCCTTCTACGACGCGGCCGAGTCCCCGGACGCCGGCTTCCGGAAAATCTTCGTCACCGAACCCGAGCACCCGTACGTGGGCAACTGGTGGCCCACCGGCCACGGCCTCGGCTACGAGCACGGCTTCACCCACCAGGTGGTGGACCTCGTCACCGCCATCGGTGAAGGCCGCCAGCCCGAACCGTCCTTTGCCGATGCCCTGCAGGTTCAGCGGGTCCTCGCGGCCGTGGAGTCCAGCGCCGCCAATTCCAGCCAGTGGCAAAAAGTCTGAGCATCGCCGCAAGCGACAGTACAACCAAGGAACCCTGATGACACGACCAATCACGCTTTTTACCGGCCAGTGGGCCGACCTGCCCTTCGAGGAGGTGGCCCGGCTGGCCGGCGAGTGGGGCTTCGACGGGCTGGAGATCGCCTGCTGGGGCGACCACCTGGACCCCCGCCGGGCGGCTGAGGACGACAACTACCTCCAGGGCCGGCTGGACATCCTCAAGAAGAACAACCTGCAGGTCTTCGCCATCGCCAACCATCTCACCGGACAGGCCGTGTGCGACGACCCCATCGACGAGCGCCACCAGGGCATCCTGTCCGCTGGGATCTGGGGCGACGGCGACCCCGAAGGTGTCCGGCGCCGCGCCGCGGAGTCCATGAAGGACACCGCACGGGCCGCCGCGCGCCTGGGCGTCAAGACGGTAACGGGCTTTACCGGATCGTCCATCTGGAAGGCGGTGGCCATGTTCCCGCCCGCCTCCGAGGCAATGATCGACGCCGGCTACCAGGACTTCGCGGACCGCTGGAACCCCATCCTGGATGTCTTCGACGAGGTGGGCGTCCGTTTCGCGCTGGAGGTCCACCCGTCCGAAATTGCCTACGACTACTGGACCGCCAAGCGCACCCTGGAGGCGATCGGGCACCGCAAGGGCTTCGGCCTGAACTTCGACCCGTCCCACTTCATCTGGCAGGACCTGGATCCGGTGATGTTCCTCCAGGACTTCGCCGACCACATCCTCCACGTGCACGTCAAGGAATCGGTCCGCCAGCTCGATGGCCGCAACGGGCGCCTGGGCTCCCACCTGGCATGGGCTGACCCCCGCCGGGGCTGGGACTTCGTCACCGCAGGGCACGGTGACGTCCAGTGGAACAGGATCTTCCGTACCCTGAACGCCATCGGCTATGACGGCCCCACCAGCATCGAGTGGGAGGACGCCGGCATGGACCGGCTCGTCGGCGCACCGCAGGCGCTGGCCATGGTCAAGGAACTCGCCCGCATCGCCCCGCCGGCAGCCGCTTTCGACGCCGCCTTCGCCAGCCGCTGACCCATTTTTCGCCGGCCCTCCGGGGCCGGAAGCCAAACAAAAGGAAACCCCGACATGACAGATCGCAAGAACGCCCTGGTGGTCCGCGGCGGCTGGGACGGCCACCAGCCGTACGAGGCCACCGAGCTCTTCATCCCCTACCTCAAGGACAACGGCTACGACGTCCGCGTGGAGGAATCCCCCAAGGTGTACGCCGATGCCGAGTACATGGCAGGGGTGGATCTGATCATGCAGTGCATGACCATGACCACCATCGAAAAGGACGAGTTCGCCGGGCTGCGGGCCGCCGTCGAAAACGGCACGGGCCTGGCCGGCTGGCACGGCGGCATCGCCGATTCCTACCGCAACAACTCCGACTACCTGCACCTGATCGGCGGCCAGTTCGCCTGCCACCCCGGCAAACACCCGGACGAATGCGTCGGCGAGCAGTCGGACAACTACGTCCCCTACACGGTCAACATGCTCCCGGCCGCCGCGGAACACCCGATCACCAAGGGCATCTCCGACTTCGACCTGGTCACCGAGCAGTACTGGGTGCTCTCCGACGACTACATCGACGTCCTGGCCACCACCACCCAGAAGGTCCGGGAGTGGGACCCCTGGAACCGCGAAGTCACCTCCCCCGCCATCTGGACCCGCCAGTGGGGCAAAGGCCGCATCTTCGTTGCCACCCCCGGCCACCGGGTCGAAATCCTCCAGGACGCCAACGTCCGCACCATCATCGAAAGGGGCCTGCTGTGGGCAAGCCGTTGAAAGTCGGAATCATTGGCTGCGGAGCCATCATCGCGCAGTACCTCACCAACTTCCGCAAACTCGGACAGATCGACCTGGTGGCCGTGGCGGACCTGGATCCCGCACGCGCCCAAGCCGTGGCGGAGCAGTACGAGGGTGTCCGCGCCATCTCCGTGGACGAGCTCCTCGCTGCGGACGACGTCGAACTGGTCCTGAACCTGACCATCCCCGCCGCGCACGCGGAGGTGGCGCTGAAGGCCATCGCGGCCGGAAAGAGCGTCTACGGCGAGAAGCCCCTCGCCGCCACCACTGCGGAGGCGCGCCAGGTGCTGGACGCGGCGCGCGAGGCGGGCGTCGCCGTCGGCTGTGCTCCTGACACCGTACTGGGCACCGGCATCCAGACCGCCCGCAAGGCGATCGACGACGGGCTGATCGGCGCCCCCATCTCGGCGTCGGCAACCATGGTGACCCCGGGCCATGAGCGCTGGCACCCCAACCCGGACTTCTACTACCAGCCCGGCGGCGGCCCGCTGCTGGACATGGGCCCCTACTACGTCACCGCCCTGGTCACCCTGCTGGGTCCCGTGGTCTCGGTCATCGGCGCGGCGAGCCATACGCGCAACGAACGCATCATCGGTTCGGGACCGCGCCAGGGCGAAAAGGTCCCCGTTAACATCGATTCCCATGTCACCGGTGTCCTGGTGCACGCCTCCGGCGCGCTGTCCACGCTCTTCATGAGTTTTGACGCCGTCAAGTCCCAGTCCCCGAACATCGAGATCCACGGGGAGCGCGGATCGCTGGTGGTGCCGGACCCGAACCACTTCGACGGCGACGTCCAGCTGTTTTCCCTCGGGGCAGAGGACTGGGAGACCCTTCCCGTGTCCGCCGGCTACGTCGATTCCGGCAGAGGCTTCGGCATCGCCGACCTCGCCTCCACCCCTGAAGGCTCCGAGCCACGCGCGGGCGGGGCCATGGCCTACCACGCCCTCGATGTCATGGAATCCGTGCTCGAGTCAGCGCACAGCGGCACGGCAGTACGCATCAACAGCACGGTTGAGCGGCCGGCAAGCGTGGAACTGGCCGTCCTGGCCACTGACGTGGACGTCCTCCAGGCCCAGGAAGCTGCTCCCTAGGCCTTTCCGTTGTTCATCGGGCGGCGAGTGTCGTGCGGTCAGCGAAGGGGGCGGTGCCCGTCGTCGTCGCCGTGGACGGAGCCGGTAAGAACCTCAACAACAGCGAGCTGGCCGGTGGTGTCCGGGACGCCGGGGAATTGGACCTGCGGAGCGTCTTCGGGCGTCACCGGCGGCCGGTCCGCCTGGCGCATGCGCAGAAGCGCAATGGCGGAAATGAGGAACCAGGCCACGTTCGTGACCACGGATGGCCATGCTTCGTGGACGGATCCGTTGATGATGAAGGCCACGGCACCCAGGAGATTCGCCGTCTGGAAACCCCTGCCGGCCTTCATCCAGCCCATGGAAACGGCAAGGTAGGCACTGAGGATGGCAACCGCACCGGCCCAGCCGGCAATTTCCCACAGCAGTTCCATGGAGACCTCTCAAGGGCGGTGCCCGGCAGGCAGAGGCCGGGCAAGGTTGTTGACGGGGTTTTCGGGGTGTCTTTTGCCGGAGGCCACTGCTGGCTGGATCAGGCGTTGCCGGACAAACCGTTTACTCGAGCCCGCAAGCGGGCGAGGACCTCATTTGTTGGTCGGCGGGATAATCATACTCTGCGGAGGGGGCGTGCTTTTATCGCCCGAAGCCCGGTTTTTCGCGCTCTGGACAACTCCCCCGCCGCGTAGCACCATCTGAAAGGTGACCACCAGCCCCCTCTCCGATGCCCGCCTGCGCGAACTCAGGGACCTCCGCCGCGTCAAGGACCGGATCGACCGGGAGTATGCGCAGCCGCTGGACGTCGAATCCCTGGCCCGGGGGGTCCACATGTCGGCCGGGCACCTGAGCCGCAGGTTCAAGCTCGCCTACCAGGAAAGCCCCTACAGCTATCTGATGACCCGGCGCATTGAACGGGCCATGGCGCTCCTTCGCCGTGGCGACGTTTCCGTCACGGAGGCCTGCTTCGCCGTCGGCTGTTCCTCGCTGGGGACGTTCAGCACACGCTTCACGGAACTCGTGGGAATGCCGCCCAGCGTGTACAAACAGGAGGCGGCGATGTCGACGGCGGGCATCCCCGCGTGCGTGGCGAAACAGGTCACCAAACCGGTCAGGAATCGAGAAGCGTCCGCGCCGGAGCCGCAACTAGCATGGCTGCCATGAACAACATCAGCATTTCCTCTAGCTTCCTTCCGCACACCGATCCGGACGCCTCGCTGGCGTTCTACCGCGACGCCCTGGGCTTCGAGGTCCGCAACGACGTTGGGCGCGGCACCATGCGCTGGATCACCGTGGGACCCGCCGGCCAGCCGGACGTGTCCATCGTCCTGCACCCGCCGGCCGTGGACCCCGGCATCACCGATGACGAGCGCCGGACCATCGCGGAGATGATGGCCAAGGGCACCTACGCCACCGTCATCCTGTCCGCACCGAACGTGGACGAAGCCTTCGCAAAAGTGGAGGCGACCGGGGCGGACGTGGTCCAGGAGCCGGTGGACCAGCCGTACGGAATCCGCGACTGCGCGTTCCGCGACCCGGCCGGAAACACCGTCCGCATCAACCAGCAGCAGTAAGCCGCAGCGAGCCCAGGGAGACGCATGAGCACCGACACCGGGACCCATACCCAAGCCCATACCGAAAGAAATGGCGTGCACATCGCGGACACCCACGGCCTCATCCGCGTGCAGGGCGCGCGGGAAAACAACCTCAAGGACATCAGCGTCGAGCTGCCCAAGCGCCGGCTGACCGTGTTCACCGGTGTCTCCGGTTCCGGCAAGAGCTCGCTGGTGTTCGCCACCATCGCCGCAGAGTCGCAGCGCCTGATCAACGAAACCTACAGCGCGTTCGTCCAGGGCTTCATGCCTTCGCTGGCCCGGCCCGAGGTGGACTTCCTGGAAGGGCTCACGACGGCGATCATCGTGGACCAGGAGCGGATGGGCGCCAACCCGCGCTCCACCGTTGGGACGGCCACGGACGCCCATGCGATGCTCCGCATCCTTTTCAGCCGGCTCGGCTCCCCGTACGTCGGCCCGCCCACCGCCTACTCCTTCAACGTGCCCACGCGCAAGGCCAGCGGCGTGATGTCCACGGAGAAGGGCGGGCGGGTGGAAAAGGCCGTGGTCCAGCAGGCCGTCTACCTCGGCGGCATGTGCCCGCGGTGCGAGGGGATGGGCAACGTCAGCGACATTGACCGGACAGCGCTGTACGACGACGAAAAGTCCCTGAGCGAGGGCGCCCTGCTTGTTCCGGGCTACTCCATGGACGGCTGGTACGGGCGCCTGTTCGAGGGCATGGCGCTCCCCATGGACAAACCGATTTCCAAGTTCACCAAGAAGCAGCTGGACACGATGCTCTACGCGGAGCCCACCAAGATCAAGGTGGAGGGCGTCAACCTGACCTTCGAGGGGATCATCCCCAAGATCCAGAAGTCCATGCTGTCCAAGGACCCGGAGGCGATGCAGCCGCACGTGCGCCGGTTCGTGGAACGCGCGGTGACCTTCCAGACCTGCCCGGAGTGCCACGGGACCCGGCTGACCCGGCAGGCGCTGTCCTCGAAGATCAACGGCAAGAACATTGCCGAGCTGTGCCAGATGCAGATCAGCGACCTGGCCGGGTGGATCCGGGACCTGAAGGACCCCTCCGTGGCTCCCCTGCTCAAGGGCCTCCAGCACCTGCTCGACTCCTTTTCCGACATCGGCCTGGGCTACCTCAGCCTGGACCGGCCCGCCGGCACCCTCTCCGGCGGTGAGGCCCAGCGCACCAAGATGATCCGGCACCTGGGCTCTTCGCTCACGGACGTCACGTACGTCTTCGATGAGCCCTCCATCGGCCTCCATCCCCACGACATCGAGCGCATGAACCAGCTGCTGCTCCAGCTGCGGGACAAAGGCAACACCGTCCTGGTGGTGGAGCACAAGCCGGAAATGATCACCATCGCGGACCACGTCGTCGACCTCGGTCCCGGCGCCGGCACCCAAGGCGGCGAGGTCTGTTACGAGGGCAGCGTGGAGGGCCTGCGGTCCAGCGACACCATTACCGGCCGGCACCTCGGGGACCGCGCGTCCTTGAAGGACGCCGTCCGGAAGGCTTCGGGGGCGCTGGAGGTCCGCGGCGCGTCCACGCACAACCTGCAGGCGGTCGACGTCGACATCCCCCTGGGCGTCCTGACGGTAGTTACGGGTGTGGCCGGCTCGGGCAAGAGTTCGCTGATCCACGGCTCGGTGGCCAAGCGCGAGGGCGTGGTGGTCATCGACCAGGGTGCCATCCGCGGCTCCCGGCGCAGCAACCCCGCCACCTACACCGGCATGCTGGAGCCCATCCGCAAGGCGTTCGCGAAGGCCAACGGCGTGAAGCCCGCGCTGTTCAGCTCCAACTCCGAGGGCGCGTGCCCCACCTGCAACGGCGCCGGCGTTATCTTCACCGAGCTGGGGGTCATGGCCACGGTCGAGTCACCGTGCGAGGACTGCGAAGGCCGCCGGTTCCAGGCTTCCGTCCTTGAATACACCCTCGGCGGCCGGAACATTGCCGACGTGCTGGCCATGTCCGTGACGGAGGCCGCCGCCTTCTTCGCGGAGGGCGAGGCCAAAACGCCGGCGGCCCGGACCATCCTGGACCGGCTCGACGACGTGGGGCTGGGCTACCTCAGCCTCGGCCAGCCGCTCACCACCCTTTCCGGCGGCGAGCGCCAGCGGCTCAAGCTCGCCACGCAGATGGCGGAGAAAGGCGACGTCTACGTGCTGGACGAGCCCACCACCGGCCTGCACCTCGCCGACGTGGAGAACCTGCTGGGCCTGCTGGACCGGCTGGTGGACTCCGGCAAGTCCGTGATTGTCATCGAGCACCACCAGGCGGTGATGGCGCACGCCGACTGGCTCATCGACCTGGGTCCGGGAGCAGGGCACGACGGCGGCCGGATCGTTTTCGAGGGCACGCCGGCTGGGCTGGTGGCCGACGCCTCGACGCTCACCGGCAAGCATTTGGCCGCTTACGTTGGTTCGCAGGTGGCATGACGGAGACCTACCGGTACGACGTCCAGATCCTGCACCTGCTGGTGTCACCGGGGCACGCCTACTTCGGACGGGCCCGGGACGGCGCCGCGGAGGTGCCGACGTTCGACGCCCAGGCCGCCGAAGTGGTGGCGGGCAAGGGCATCGCGGGCGACCGGTTCTTCGGAAAAGCCGCCCACATGGACGCCGCAGTGACGCTGTTCGCCGTCGAGGCCCTGGAAGCCATGGCCGCGGAACTTGGGGCCGGACCGTTTGATCCCCTGGCCACCCGCCGGAACGTGATCCTCCGCGGAGCGCACCTCGCTCCGCTGCTGGGGCAGGACTTCACCCTGGAGTCCGGCGGTTCCCGGGTTGGGCTCCACGGCGGGCGTCCCGCACACCCCTGCGCCTGGATGAACGAGGTGCTGGCGCCGGGAGGCCATGCCGCCATGCGAGGCAGGGGCGGGATCCGTTGCCGCGCCCTGTCGAGTGGCACCCTGTACCGGGGCCCGGCGGTCCTGGTCAGCCCCGTTCCGCTGGACCCCGGGCAGGCTGGCGTGCCGAGCCTGCTGCGGCCCGGCCGGCTGCCGTAGCTGGACTTCCGACGGCGTCACACACGGCACGCTTTTGGCCCACCACGGCCTCGGGGCCGCGGAAACCCGCGCCGCCGCCCCCGCCTTTTCCCCAAAAGCGTGTTTTGCGTGACGCCCTGACAGGTGGCCAGCGCAGCACATCTGATTGCACAACGGGTCCTGGCAGGGCACCCCTTGCCCGCAGCAACCGTCATAGCCTTGGAACATGCCCGCATTCCACGGACGCGGGAACATCGCCGTCGGAACAATGAACAACTGCTGGAGGGATAGTGCCGCGCATATTCATCACCGGTTCAGCTGACGGGCTGGGGCGGCACACTGCCGGGGCGCTGCTGGACGAGGGCCACGACGTCGTCGTGCATGTGCGCAGCGCTGCCCGCCTTGGCGCAGTCCAGGACCTCCTGGGCCACGGCGCCGTCGCCGTTGTTGGCGACTTGGCCGACCTGGGGCAGTCGCGGGACGTCGCCGAACAAGTCAACCGGGTGGGGCCGGTGGACGCCGTCATCCATAACGCGGGAGTGCTGCACGGCCCGGACGTCTTCAACGTCAATGTCGTGGCCCCCTACCTCCTCACCGCACTCATCCACCGCCCGCGCCGGCTGATATATGTCAGCAGCGGCATGCACCGCGGCGGCCGCGCCGAGCTCGGGAAACTCGACCGGGGCGCCCGGACGGTGACCTACTCGGACAGCAAGCTTTACCTCACGGCCCTGGCGGCCGCCGTCGCCCGTTTATGGCCGGACGTCCTCAGCAACGCCGTGGACCCCGGCTGGGTGCCCACCCGGATGGGCGGCGCCGGCGCCCCGGACGATCTCCGGCTCGGTCACTTGACGCAGGAGTGGCTGGCCACCAGCGAGGATCCGGCGGCGCTCACGAATGGCGGGTGCTGGTTCCACCAGCACCGGCAAGACCCGCACCCGGCCGTCCACGACGAGGCGTTCCAGAACAAACTCCTGGACCACCTGGCCCGGATCACCGGGGAGCGCCTGGCCTGACCCAAGGCCCGCCGGGATCACATCACCGCAGTGGCGTTCGCGGGTGATCCGGTTCCGCCGGTGATGTTCAGTGGCTTGACGGTGATGAAGGCGTCCCACTGGCCGGCAGCCCGCATGTGCCGGGTCAGCGGACCCAGCCGCCACAGTTCCCCCAGCGGCAAGCCCAGCTTGGCCAGCAGCTGCTGGTGCATCATGCCGTGGTCGTTCGGTGCTGAATCGCGGTAAGGGCTGGCGGGCAGTGCGGGCAGGCATTCGAGGGCAAAATTGTCCGCCGCCAGGAGCGCGAGCCGGCGGTCCCATGCCCACGCAACGAACTCCTCGGACTGGGCCACGCCCGTTGCCCGCCTGCTGTCCCGCATGCGCTGCTTCTCCTCCGGCTGCAGGCCAAGGAACCATTCGCACCAGCCCGTATGCAGCATGAGGATGTCGCCCTGCCGGAGGTCTATGGACTGGGCGGCCATCGCCCCCTCGATCAGGTCAAGGCCCAGGGGTTCCCCGGCGGCATGGTCGATCGGGGCGCCCTGCCCGGCGCGGTACCCGGCCAGGTCCACCAGCACTCCCCTCCCCACAATGGGACTGTCCGCCCATTCCTGGATGCCGAGGTCCGGCGTGCCCTCGCTGATGCGGTCATCGGGCGTGCCGTTGTAGAAGCCGGCGTCGTCCGCCCGGCGGTGGCGCAGCCCGTCGATCTGGCTGGATCCCTGCAGGTAGTACCCGTCAAGATAATCGTCGCGGTGGGCCGGGTGCGAGGAGTAGATGGTGTGCCGGGGGGCGCTGCGCTTAAGGGACATGCCCGGGTCGAAGGCATCGGCCGGATAGTCCAGGCCAAAGGCAGTTCCGGTCCGGATGCAGTCCCGCGCGTCCCGCACCGTTTGGGGAGTAATGAACGACGGCGTCCCCCGGGTTGGGTCCGGAAACAGGCCCCAGGAGGTCCCGGCCAATGCGCCCTCCCGGCGGAGGAGTTCAGCGAACGTCGGGTGCCGTCCGTCTTCGGCAGCAGGACTCACCGTGCCCCCGCTTCCTGGGGCTGATCCTGGTCCTGGCGGCGTTTGTAACTGAGCAGGAACCCGGCGACGGCACAGATGGAGGCGGCGATGCAGATGGGCGCCTTGATGGTGCCGTTGAGCAGTGTCAGCCACTCGCCTTTGCCGGCCGCCAGGGCGATGGCCTGCCCGGCCACGAACACGACGCCGCCGGCCAGCAGCACTGCCAGGGTCAGGACGAAGAGGACTTCGATGGCCCTTCGGATCGGTTGCATGTGTCTTTTTCCTTTAGATGGGCAGGATGCCGAGGATGATCAGGACGCCGATGCCCAGCAGCGGCAGGGCGTAGTGGGTCAGCAGCCGGAGGAATGTGGTGATCGGGTCCACGTCCGCAATGCCGCACGCCACGTACAGCGGGGCCCCTCCCGGCGGGACCGCCGCCTCGCAGGAGGAGAAGACAAGGACGGCCACGGCCGCCGTGGTGGCCGGGACACCTGCTGCCACCAGGGCGGCCACACCGACGGTTCCGACGGCCGCCATGGTCGCTGTCGCCGAAAGGGGCGCAGCCACGGCGATGACGATCAAGCCGATCAGGATGGCCAGGATCCACAGCGGCAGGTTCATCCCGTTGAGCAGTGCGGTCATCTGCTTGGGCAGGCCGGTGGCGGCGAGGGCGTTGGCACCGGCGAAGGCGAACACCACGGTGACGCCCACGATGCCGAAGCGCGGCGCGGACTCCTCCAGCAGCGCCCACCAGGCCCGGCCATCGGCGGGCAGCTTCTTCCGGCCCAGCAGGACGCCGGTGATGATGAGGACCACGGGGATCCAGACAATCACGCTGACCGATCTGGTGACGTCTCCGCCGGTCCAGTCCGACAGTCCCTTGGCGATGGCGCCGGAGGTGATGACCAGCGGGATGGCCACCACAACGAACAGCAGCAGGGTGGCCCAGCCGCGGCCGAACGCGGCCCGGACAGATAGCCGGTGCGCGGCGTCAAGCGGTGCCATGCCGCTCTTGCGGACCAGGAGCCAGGTGACGATCAGCCGGTGCAGGAAGCACCACAGGCCGCCGAACAGCAGCGGAAGGACCAGCGCATTGATGTCCAGCAGGGGCCCCACCGTGGCGGAACCCACCAGGACGAACATCGAGGCACTGAACGGAAACGTGATGCCCATTCCAGCGTTCCCCGCCACAAGCGTGGCCGCCGAGGGCTTGTCCAGCCGGGACTTTTCCATCCACGGGATGGTCACCGATCCCACCGTTGCGGCGATGGCGGCCTGGTTGTGGACCACGCTGCCCAGTCCCGCTGATGCCACGGTGGAAACCCAGGCCGGCCCGCCTTTGACGCCGCCGATCAGGGAGTTCAGCAGGTCGATCAGCCGGTCCAGCACGCCGGTCCTGTCCAGCAGGTAGCCCATGAACACGAACGCCATGGTGGCGTAGACGATCTCGTCCGTGATGGCCGAGTACAGCGCCGCCAAGCCGATTTGCGCCGCAGCCGCCCCGGTGAACGGAAGCACGGCCAGGAACCCGAGGATCATGGCTTCCCCGACGCTGCGCTTGAGCACGGTGGTCCACAGCAGGATGACGGCAAGGTAGGCGCCGAGTGCCCAAATGCCGATCATGCTGCTGCTCCTGACGGCGGTACGCCGGTTAGGTGGTGAGTCACGTAATACCCGTTCCTGATTCTGCCCGACTCCGGGCTCAGCGCAAGGCCGGCGCTGATTCCTGGGCGATGCGGCCAAGGGCGGCAGCGGACGCGGTGGTCATCTCGGCGGGCACTCCAAGGTCGCCGAGGTAGCCGGCGGTGTCCCGCATCTCCTTCGAGCGGCGGACGGCGTGCTTGGCAGTCCCGGTGAGGAACCGGTCAATCACTGCCTGCCCGTCACCGGCCAACTGGTTCGCAATCTGCGCACGGATCCATTCTTCGAGCCCGGCCGCCCGGCCCGCGGTGACTGCCTCGACCACCACGGAGGCCAGGCCCTTCATCAGGACGCTCCGGAGGAGTTTGTGCGCCATGGCCGCCCCGGGTTCCCCGTCAGCAATTTCGACGTCGACGCCAAGGGGGCTGAGCAGCCGGGCCACCGCCTGGGCACCCTTTCCGCTGACCATCAGGGGCGTCCTTTCGCCCAGTGCGGAAACCGGTCCCAGGATGGCGACGTCGGCGAAGGCGGCTTTGCTTGGCAGCTGTCCGAGTTCCTTCATGACTCCGGGGGAGGATGAGGTGAAGTCCGCGTAGCAGCTGCCTGTTTCGAGGACCGGAAGGCACTCCCCGGCGACGCTGCGCGCCGCGGCGGCACCCGTCATCACCAGGACAATGTCTGCTCCGATGCAGGCTTCGGCGGCAGTCGCCGCGCGGGTGACGCCGGCGGGGGCGGTGGGCGCAACGGGATCAAAGCCCGTGACCTTGTGGCCGGCGGCGTGGAGTGCCGCGGCGTAGGTGGCGCCGGCTTCGCCGAGGCCAATAACGGTTACCGCTGTCATGGTTTCTCTGTCTTTCTTGCGTTAGTGGCGGGCAGCGACGATGGTTTGGCGGCGGCTGGTTTCATCGGCGAAGACTGCTTCGGCGGCTTCGGCGACGGCGGCTGCCTGCTCCCGGGGAATCACCACGACGCCGTCTGAGTCGCCGACGATGACGTCGCCCGGCAGGACGGGGACGCCGCCGAAAGCGAGCGGCGTCCCCAGGCGGTAGGGGCCGTTCTTGTAGGGGCCGGCGGGGGAAGTAGCCCGGGCGAAGACGGGCATGCCGATCTCACCCAGCGCCTCGGCGTCGCGCGCTGCTCCGTCGAGCGCGAAACCCGCGATGCCAAGGTTGATGGCACGTTCACCAATGAGTTCACCGAGCAGTGCGCGGGAGGAGTCGCCGCCGCCGGCCACCACAATGACATCGCCGGGCCGGGCCAGCTCCAGCGCCTTGTGGATGCCCTGGTTGTCCCCCGGCCGGGTCCACACCGTGAAGGCAGGCCCGGCCAGGTTGGCACCTGGCCAGATCGCCTGGATGGCGGAGTCGGCGACGCCGAGCCGGTCCATGGCGTCGCCGATGTTGGCGGCCGGCAGTTTGGCGAGGCGTTCCACAACGTCCCTGGCGGGGCGGGGGAAATCGGCGTCGATGATGTCGATTGCTGGTGTTGTCATGATGGCTTCCGTCCGGTGGTTGCGGGAGGGTCAGTCGGTTTTCTGGACCAGCGGGAGGACCTTCTTGAAGTCCTCTTCCTGCCCGGCCCAGAACTGCTTGTAGTCGTTGCCGGAGAGGTAGCTGGTCTGCAGGCCGAGGTCGTTCATCTTCTGCACGACGGACGGATCTTCGATGGCCTTCTGGATGGCAGCCTCAAGCTTCGTTGCTACGGCTTCAGGCAGTCCGGCGGGGGCGGAGTAGCCACGGGCGGTCCCCGCTTCAACTTCGTAGCCAGCTTCCTTGAACGTGGGAACGTCCGGCAGTGAAGGGGACCGCTCGGACGTCATGACACCCAGGACGCGGGCCTTGCCCTGCTTGGTCAGGTCCGTCACGTCGCTGACGTTCGCCACCAGGATGTCAACGTGCTTGCCCAGGAATGCCGTGGTTGCCTGTGATGCGCCTTCAGAGAAGTGAACGGGTGCGAACTCCGCACCGGTCACCTGCTGGATCTGCGCCATGGCGAAGTGCTCGCCGGTCTGCAGGCCGGTGGTGCTCGCGGTCATGGACTTCGGGTTTGCCTTGGCTGCATCCAGGAGCTCCGTGAGCGTCTGGTACGGGCTGTCCGGCTGGACCGCAATGACGGCGGGGTCGATGACCTGGCGGCCCAGCGGCTGGAAGCTGTCGCGGGTGTACTTGGCGCCGCGGGCGGGATCCAGGGGTGATACGACGACGGACGGGGAACCGGTGGCGCCGATGGTGTAGCCGTCCGGCGCCGCGCTGGTCAGCTGGGTGTAACCGATCTGGCCGCCGGCGCCGGGCTTGTTGATGACCTCCACGTTGGTGCCGAGTTCTTTTTCCAGGATGGGCTGGATGAGCCGGGCGGCCGTGTCCACGGCACCGCCCGACGAGAAGGCGACCACGAGGTCGATCGTCTTGCCCTTCTTCGGGAAGTCGCCGGCGGAGGCGTTGGTGGCTCCGGCGTTGGCGCCACAGCCGGTGAGTGCAATCAGGGATGCTGCCGCGAGGGCGGCGGCGATGCGGGAACGGGTTTTCATGGTTCTTCTCCTTTGAAGGGGTGTTGGGGGCAGTACCGGAAGGGGTTTAGGTTTCGGGGTCTTCATTGAGCGCTTTCGGCTTGCGGAGCTTGAGCATTGGGCTGAAGACGATCAGCAATCCCAGGCCGATCAGGACTGCTGAGATGGGGCGGCTGGTGAAGATACTGAAGTCGCCCTGCGAAATTTCGAGGGATTCGCGCAAGGAGCGTTCCATCAGCGGGCCGAGGACCAGGGTCAGCACCATGGGTGCCAGCGGGATGTCCAGGTGCCGGAGGGCGAGGCCCAGGAGCCCGAAGCCGATCATCACGAAGACATCGAAGACGCTGAAGTTGATGGTGTAGGCGCCGATCACCATGAAGAGCAGGATCAGCGCGGTCAGGATCGACGACGGGACACGGAGGATGGAGGTCCAGAGGCCCACCAGCGGAACGTTGAGGACCAGGAGGAGGAGGTTTCCGATGAAGAGGCTGGCGATGATGGCCCAGGCGATTTCGGAATGTTCGGTGAACAGGGTGGGGCCTGGGGTGAGGCCCTGCTGGAGGAAGGCGCCCATCAGGACAGCGATGGTGGGCGACGCCGGAATGCCGAGGGTGAACAGCGGGATCAGGGCGGCGTTGGCATGGGAGTTGTTGGCCGTTTCAGGGCCGGCAACACCTTCGATGGCGCCCTTGCCCAGTTCGCTGCGGTGGCGGGAGAACTTCTTCTCCGCGCCGTAGGCCAGCAGGGACGAAACGGAGCCGGTCATGCCCGGGATGAGTCCCAGGCCGAAGCCGATCCCGGTGCCGCGGGCCATGGCCGGTGCACTCCGGCGCCATTCCTTGCCGGTGGGAAGCAACGAGCGGAAGTTCGGGGCGTGCACAGTGGGCGTTGCCGTGCCCTTGCGATAGGACAGGAGTTCGGAGAGACCGAAGACGCCCACAATCACGGCAACGAAGCTGACGCCGTCCAGCAAACGGTCCATGCCGAAGGTGAACCGGGGGGCACCGGCGACGGGGTCGATGCCCACCATGGCGATCAGCAGGCCGAGGGCACCTGAGATCACCGCCTTGACCATCGATTTGCCGGCGAGCGCAACAAGCAGGGATATGCCCACCACCATCAGCGCGAAGAATTCCGGCGGCCCCACAAGCAGGCCCAGTTCCCCGAGCGGCTTGGCCGCCGCCACCAGGCCGATGGTGGCCACAGTTCCACCCACAAACGATCCGACGGCGGCGATGGTCAGGGCGGCTCCGGCCTTGCCGATCTTGGTCATTGCGTAGCCGTCAATGGTGGTGATGGCGGAGGCGGCTTCGCCGGGAGTATTCAGCAGCACGCTGGTGATGGTTCCCCCGTAGGCGGTGCCGTAGAAGATGGCACAGAGCATGATGATGGCACCGGTGGCATCCAGGTTCAGGGTGAGCGGGATGAGCAGTGCAACGCCGGCGACGGGACCGATTCCGGGCAGGACCCCGATGATGGTGCCCAGGAGGCAGCCCAGGAAGGCAAAGAGCAGGTTCTGCCAGGTCATGGCGGCGGCAAAGCCGCCCATAAGTTCGTTGAAGATATCCACGACTAAAGTCCGATCGTGTTCAGCAGGGGGAAGGCCGAGACGGGCAATGACACGTTCAAGCCGTAGTTGAAGGCGTAGAACGCGCCCACGCTGCCAGCGAGCGCTGTGACCAGGGAGGAGACCCAGCCCCGGCGGCCGCGCAGCTTCAGGTGGTACAGGAGGAAGAAGAACATGCTGAGCTGGAAGCCGATCAGGTCCATGACGGCCGCTAGGATCGCTAGGCTCAGGACGACGGCGGCCACCAGTCCGCGGTCAACGCCTTCCGCCGTTTCGCTGGGACTGCGGAGTTCCTGGAGCAGCCACAACACGGCCATGGCGGCGAGGACCGCGCCCATCGCGAAGGGGAACAGGCCAGGGCCTGGTCCCAGGGAAGTCCAGAGGCCGATGCCGAGCGAGCTGACCAGGACGTAGACGCCGACGGCGGCGAAAGCGCCGATCCCCACGAGCACGGAGGGGGCCACCCGGCGGGTGCTCGTTGGTTTGGTCATCACTGACTCCGTTGTCATTGGTTCCTTCTTACTGTGCGTCGTTTTCACGCTGCGTCATTGCATTCCACAGAATGAAACTATATTGCGTACAGAGAAATAGTGACAGCAGACACACGCGCTGTCAAGCGCAAGGAACTTACATAGAATGAAAGGATGGCTACGACGACACCCACGCCCGCGGGCAGCCCGGCAGACGAGGGCCCCAAGGCCTCGAACATGCGTTCCCTCTCCCGCGCCATGGAGGTCTTCGCGGAACTGCAGCGCGCCGAGCGCCCCCAGCGGCTTAGCGACCTTGCCAGGAACTGCGGCATGAGCCTGCCCACCACGCTCCGGATCCTGCGGGTGCTGCAGGATTTCGGCATGGTGAGCCAGACAGACAAGTCCTACCGGATCGGGCCGGCCGTGCTACCGGCGGCAAAGAGCTTCCTTGAGAACGATCCCTTGGCGGTTGCCGGACGTCCGGTCCTGCAACAGCTGGCAACGCAGACCGGCATGTCCGTTTCTCTCCATACCCGGCTCGGGAACGAGCGGATCCTGGTGGCGCGGGTTCAAGGCAAGGCGCCCATGCAGTACGACCTTCCCTTGGGTAAACGCCTGCCACTGACCCGCGGCGCGGCAGGGAAAATCCTGATTGCAGACGCTTCTGACGCAGAGCTCGAACAGGTCGTGGCGGCCGCGATCGCCGCCGGCCATGAGGAGCCGGGATTCACGGTTGAGGAACTGCGGTCGCGGCTGCCCGGGCCAGGCCTGGACTACGCGTATTCCGCGAACGAGCGCGTCGTGGGCGTGCTCTCCGTCGGGGTTGCCTTGACCAACAGGGCAGGCCGCGCCAACGAGGCCATGGCGCTGAACTGCCCGGCAGAGGCGACGACCGAAGAGAAAATCAAGGCCAATGTCCCGGAGCTGCGACGCGCCGCCCGCAGGCTGTCGGAACTGCTCGAGGGCTCCGTCTATTAGGAGGCTTGCAACCGGCCCCAGGGCCTGAAGGGGGCGAAACTGCAGGCGAACCTCGGTGGGACGTTTGGTGAACATCCGGCAAAATCCGCCAATTGCGCCGCACGGGGCGTTGATACTGGAGTACATGCCTTTTGTTACCCGCCAGTACGGACAATCGCCCACTCGACGCCAGGTCCTCCGCGCAGGCGGCCTTACCGCGGCCGTCGCCGGAGTGGCGCCCCTCGTCTCGAGCCCTGCCCAGGCGGCTGATCCGCTGTTCGCGCATGGGGTTGCCTCCGGCGATCCGCACCCGGACAGCGTGGTGCTCTGGACCCGGGTGACCCCCAGCCCGGAAGCCACACCCGGCTCGGGACTCGGCCCCGCCGCAACAGTGAACTGGGAAGTGGCGGCCGACCCCGCCTTCACCAGGATCGTCTCGAAGGGCTCGGTGAAGACCGGGCCGGAGCGTGACCACACCGTGAAGGTGGTCGCCGATCGCCTGCAGCCGGGCACCCCGTACTGGTACCGCTTCACAGTGGGCCGCGGGATGTCCGCCACAGGCCGGACCAAGACGGCACCGGCGGCCGGGGCCCAGGTGGAGCAGCTCCGCTTCGGCGTGGTCTCCTGCGCCAACTATCAGGCAGGCTACTTCAGCTCCTACCGCCACCTCGCCCAGCGCGGGGACCTCGACGCCGTGCTCCACCTCGGCGATTACCTCTACGAGTACGCACCCGGGGAATACCAGGCGAGGGACGTCGTCGTACGCCCGCACGATCCCGCCGTCGAAATGACCACCCTCTCGCATTACCGGCGCCGGCACGCCCAGTACAAAACAGACGCCGACCTGCAGGCCCTGCATTCGGCTGCACCCTTCATCGTCACCTGGGACGACCATGAAGCGGCCAACGATGCCTGGAGCGGAGGAGCGGAAAACCACACCGAGGGCGCAGAGGGGCCCTGGGCCGAACGCCGCGCGGCTGCCAACCAGGCCTACGCGGAGTGGATGCCCGTGCGCTACCAGCCCGGAGGTCCGCTGTACCGCCGCCTTGACTTCGGTTCGCTGGCCAGCCTGTCCATGCTGGACCTCCGCTCCTACCGGAGCCAGCAGGCCGCCAACGGCCTCGACCCCGCCGTGGACAGCCCGGACCGCACCATCACGGGAGCTGCGCAGATGGACTGGCTGCTGGGCAACCTCACCTCCGGCGGCCCCCAGTGGAAGCTGGTGGGCAACCCGGTGATGATTGCCCCCGTCCGGGTTCCCTCGACGCTCAGCCTGGCCGAACTGGCGGGGGTCCAGAAGCTCATGGGCGGCACCACCGTCGACGGCGTCCCCTACAACGTGGACCAGTGGGACGGCTACGAGGCGGACCGGAGCCGGGTGGTCCGGCACCTGCGGGACCAGGCAATCAAGGACACCGTTTTCCTCACCGGCGATATCCACTCCGGGTGGGCCTGCGACCTCCCCGCCGATCCCCTGACCTACCCCACCACCGGCGATTCGGTGGCGGCGGAACTGGTCTGCACGTCGGTGACCAGCGACAACCTCGACGACATACTGAACGCTCCACCGCGGACCTCCTCCCTGGCGGTGGAGGCGGCCATCAGGACGGCCAACCCCCACGTGAAGTACCTCGACTTCGACTCGCACGGCTACTCCGTCCTGGATGTCACTCCTGCGGGAGTCCGGATGGACTGGTACGTCCTTGCCGACCGGACTGCGCAGGCCTCGGCGGCCACGCTGTCCACCTCCTTCAGGGTCGGTGCCGGCACCGGCAAAGTCGTCGCGGCAACCGGCGGCGCGCTGTGAACCCGGACCGCCGCCAGTTCCTGCGCCTCGCCGGCGCCGGAAGTGCCGCCGTCGTCCTTTCAGCGGCGCCCGGCACGTCGTGGGCCGGCCCGGCGACGAATCCCGGCACCGCCCGGACGCGCACCTATGTCCTTGTGGTGGACGGCTGCCGGCCGGACGAGATCACCCCTGAGCTGACCCCGCGGCTCGCCGCGCTGCGGACGCAGGGCACCAACTTCCCTGCCGCCAGGTCGCTGCCGGTGATGGAGACGATCCCGAACCACGTCATGATGATGACCGGCGTCCGGCCGGACAGGTCCGGAGTCCCCGCCAACTCGGTTTACGATCCCGCCGAGGGGGCAGCCAGGGACATGGACCGCGAAACCGACCTCCGCTTTCCCACGCTGCTTGAACGCCTGCGCGACTCCGGCTTCACCACCGCCTCCGTCCTGAGCAAGAAGTACCTCTACGGAATCTTCGGCACGCGGGCAAGCTACCGCTGGGAGCCTTATCCCCTGCTGCCCGTGACAGGACACGCGCCGGACGCCGCGACCATGGACGCCCTGCTGGCCATCGTTAGCGGCCCCGACCCGGACTTCACGTTCACCAACCTCGGCGACGTTGACCGGATGGGGCACTCGGACCTGACCGGGACCACGCTGCAGGCCGCGCGCACGGCTGCCCTCGCGGACACCGACCTGCAGGTGGGCCGGCTGGTGGACCACCTGGTTGATACGGGCAAGTGGGAGTCCAGTGTCCTGGTGGTGCTTGCGGACCACTCCATGGACTGGTCACTGCCCACCAATGTGGTTTCGGTGGACCTGATCCTCCAGGCCCGGCCGGACCTCCGGTCCTCCATCACCGTGGCCCAGAACGGCGGTGCGGACCTGTTGTACTGGACCGGCCCCTCGGAGCAGAAGGCGGCCGGCCTCCAGGCCGTGCGTTCCCTGGTCGAATCACACCCCGGCGTGCTGTCGGTGCAGGCACCTGCCGAGCTGCGGCTGGGGGCGGAGGCCGGCGACCTGGTGGCCTTCTGCCGTGCCGGCTGGCGGTTCTCGGACCCCTACATCGTCTCGAATCCCATACCCGGCAACCACGGGCATCCCGCCACCGAACCCATCCCGTTCTTCATCTCCGGCGGCAGCCCCCGGGTGCTCCGCGGCCGGACGTCCTCTGATCCTGCGCGGACGGTGGACGTGGCCCCGACCGTCGGTGCCCTTTACGGGCTCAAGGCGCCTTCGGGCGGCTACGACGGCGTTGCCAGGACGACGGCGTTCAGCGGCTGAGGGGGCGTGTGGGCCGCAGCCGGACCGGAGGAAGGGGTCGCAGCGGCCGAGGTGCCGGGATCATACTGGTGGCATGAGCGATCGCGCCGATTTCCTGGACTGGGTGAGGACCGAGCTGCACGCTGCGGAACTCGCCATTCATAACGGTAATGCCGCCCCGCGCAGGGCACTTTGGTCCCGCAACGAACCCGTGAGCGTCCTTGGCGCATGGCGCAATGCCTTCGGACAGCAGGAACTGGACGACTTGTTCACGGGCCTTGCCAGGCAGTTCTCCAACTGCACTTCGTACAGATTCGAGTTGCAGGCCTACGACATCGTGGGCGACATGGCATATACGGCGGGCCTGGAACACACTTCAGCCTCAGTCGACGGCGAACCGCGCAGCTACGTGCTCCGGGCAACCCAGATTTACCGCCGCGAGGACGGTGCATGGAAGGTCGCCCACCGGCACGGCGACACAGTAACCGGCTGAGGTCTTGGCCCGGGCGGCTAACGGTTGCCGGCCGGGGCCAGCGGCCGGGCCGGGCGGGCGGTGGTGGCCTCGGGCGTTTCGGGCCGGGGCAGCCGGAGCCTTTTGAGCAGCAGGGCGTTGACGGCGACCAGGAAGCTGGAACCTGACATCGACAGGGCCGCGATCTCGGGGCTGAGGACGATCCCGGCGAACGCGAACACCCCTGCCGCGATGGGCAGGGCTATTGCGTTGTATCCGACAGCCCAGCCCAGGTTTTGGCGCATCTTCCGCAGGGTTCCTTTGCCGATGCGCAGGGCGATGGGCACGTCCAGCGGGTCCGAGCGCATCAGCACGACGTCGGCCGTTTCGATGGCCACGTCGGTGCCGGCACCGATGGCGATGCCAAGGTCAGCCTGGGCCAGGGCTGGGGCGTCGTTGACGCCGTCGCCGACCATGGCGACTTTCCTGCCCTCCTGTTGCAGTTCGGCAATCTTCGCTGATTTGTCCCCCGGGAGCACTTCCGCGATGACGGTGTCGATGCCGAGCTGGCCGGCGATCCTTTGGGCGGTGGCTTCGTTATCGCCCGTGAGCATGACGACTTCGATCCCGGCCTCGTGCAGGGCAGCTATCGCCGCCGGCGCGGTTTCCCGGGCGGCGTCCGCCAGGGCCACCACGGCCGCGGCACGGCCGTCGACGGCGACGAGCACGGCGGTCCGTCCGGTTCCTGCCAGCTCGCTGCGCACCGCAGCCAGCGGCCCCAGTTCGATGTTCTCGTCTGCCATGAGTTTTCGGTTGCCCACCAGGACCTTGCGCCCCCCGACGGTTGCGCCGGCCCCGTGGCCGGGAACGTTCAGGAAGTCGCTGGCGTCCAGGGGGGCGGCGCCGTGTTCCTCGGCGTGCCGAACCACTGCCGCGGCGAGGGGATGTTCGGATTCCTTTTCCACGGCGGCGACCAGGGCCAGCAGTTCTCCTTGGTCAATGCCCTCAACGACGACGTCGGTGACTTCCGGTTCGCCCTTGGTGAGAGTTCCGGTCTTGTCCATCACGACAGTATCGATCCGGGCGGAAACCTCCAGGGCAGTGGCGTTCTTGAACAGTACGCCGCGTTTGGCCCCGAGGCCGGTTCCGACCATGATGGCTGTCGGTGTGGCCAGGCCCAGGGCGTCCGGGCAGGTGATGACGACGACGGTGATGGCGAACAGCAGCGCGGTTTGGACCCCCGCGCCGAGGGCGAGCCAGGCCGCGAACGTCACGGTTCCGCCGACCAGGGCGACCAGGACCAGCCAGAACGCGGCCCGGTCGGCCAGCCGCTGGCCGGGGGCCTTGGAGTTCTGGGCTTCCTGGACGAGGGCGACGATCTGGGCCAGGGCGGTGTCGGCCCCGACCTTGGTGGCCCGGACCCTCAGGGTGCCGCTGGTGTTGATGGACGCGCCAATCACCTCGGAGCCGGTGGTCTTGGCGACCGGGAGGCTCTCCCCGGTGACCATGGACTCATCAACCTCCGATTGGCCCTCTTCGACCTGCCCGTCGACGGGGATTTTGGATCCTGGCCGGATCAGCAGCAGGTCCCCCACCAGGACTTCGGAGGTGGGGATCTCCACTGTCCCGCCCTCGCGGATGACGACCGCGACCGGAGGTGCGAGTTCGAGCAGGATCCGGATGGCCTCATTCGCCCCGCCGCGGGCGCGCATTTCAAACCAATGGCCCAGCAGCACGAAGGCGGCCAGGACGGTGGCGGCTTCGTAGAACACTTCCCCGCCGCCGGTGAGTGTAACCCACACGCTGTAGAGCCAGCCGGTGCCGACGGCAATCGCGACCAGGACCATCATGTCCAGGGTGCGGGCCTTCAGTGCCCGGTAGGCGCCGTCGAAGAAGATCCAGGCGGAGTAAAAGATGACGGGCAGGGACAGGATCAGGGCCATGACGTCATCGCGGAGCCCGAACGGTGTCGGGGCGGTGAAGCCGAGCATGTCCCGGCCCATCGGGGACCAGAGCGTCACACCGATGGACAGGACGGCGGCCACCAGGAACCGGTTGCGCATGTCCCTGACCATGTCATCCATCGACATCCCGGCGTGGTGTCCGCCGTGGCCCATCATCTCCTGCGGGGTTCCGTGCATCGCCCCGTGGCCGGCGGGGCCGTGGCCTGCATGTTCGCCGGCCGCCGGATGGGCATGCCCGGCACCCTGGGTCCTGGCCGGGGCGTGCAGGGGCTCGTCCATGGGGTAGCACACGTGATCCGGGACCGATTCGCCCCGGCAGTGGTATCCGCAGTCCCGGACCCATCCGGAGATCTGCTTCACGGACGTCAGTGACGGGTCGAACTTCACGGTGGCGGTCTGGGCGACGGGGTTCGCATCGACGGCGGTGACTCCGGGCCGCTGCAGCAGCACGCGTTCGATGACCGCTTTGGAGGTCGCCCAGTGCAGGCCCCGCACCTCCACGACGGTGCTCTTCAAAGGAGCGTCTACTGCTCCGTCGGCGGTGGCCTTCCTGTCAGCAGTCATCGCGGGTCCTTTCGCAGGGTTGTCCGGGAAGGCAGCGGGCGTTTCACCCGTTGCCGGACCTTCACCGCGTGGGAGCAATGCACCACTGCCCTACGTTCACTATCGTCCTTGGCGCCGGGAAGCGTCAGAGTCTTTGGTCCCCGGCGTCCGGGGCTGTTCGGCGGGCGGCACATTCATCGCGTCCCGGATCACCGGGCGAGCTGGCGCAGGTGGCAGTGCTGGATCAATTCCACGGCTTCGTCGATGTCGTCGGTGCACCGCAGCAGGCGGATGTCCTGGGCTGCAATGAATCCCTGGCTTTGGAGCTGCTCCCGGATCCAGTCGGTCAGTCCGGTCCAGTGCCTGGTCCCGATCAGGACGACGGGAAACTCGTGGATTTTGCCGGTCTGGACGAGGGTGAGGGCTTCAAAGAGTTCATCAAGTGTGCCGAACCCGCCGGGAAGGACAACAAAGGCCGAGGCGTAGCGCACGAACATGAGTTTTCGGGCGAAGAAGTACCGGAAAGTCATGGACACATCGACATAAGGGTTCAACACCTGTTCCCTCGGAAGTTCGATACCCAGTCCGACCGAGGTGCCGCCGGCTTCCGTGGCGCCGCGGTTGGCAGCTTCCATCAGTCCCGGCCCGCCCCCGGTAATCACGGCGAACCCGGCCTTTGCGCACCGGGCGCCCAAGGTCCGGGCCACCGCGTAGCGGGGATCCTGGGGGCCGGGGCGTGCTGATCCGAAGACGGCGACTGCTTTGCCGAGCCGGTGTGAGAGGAGGCTGAATCCGGCGTCGATTTCGGTGCTGATCCGTTCCATCCGGGCCGGGTCATCGGCCGGGTCGGCGAGGACTGCGAGCAGTTCTTCATCGGTCATTTTCATGCCGGTGCCGCTTCCGGGTGCATGCTGCAGTAGCGGTTGTGTTCCCCGGCTTCTTCGGCGGTGAGCCGGCCGTCTTCAATGGTGAGGACACGTTTGGCCGCGGTCCGCAGCCGCTGGTCGTGGCTGACGATGATGACGGCCCGATTTTCCCGGCAGGCCGTCCCGCACAGGAGCAGGGTCACGTCCTGGCCTGTTTTCGCGTCCAGGTTGGCGGTGGGTTCGTCGGCGAGGATCAGCCGCGGGTCGTTCGCCAGGGACCGTGCGATGGCCACGCGTTGCTTCTCGCCGCCGGAGAGGTCCCGGGGCAGGTTCCGCAGCCGGTGTCCGAGCTGGAGTTGTTCCAGCGCGGCCCGGGCTTTTGTCCGCGCCGCTTTCCTCGGTGTTCCCGCCGTGATCAGTGGCAGCATGACGTTTTCCTCGGCAGTCAGGGCCGAGAGCAGGTTAAAGGTCTGGAAGACGAAACCGAATTCGCGCAGCCGCAGCCGGGACAGTTGCGCAGGTGAAAGGTTGGAGGTGTCCTGCCCGGCAATGAGGATCCGGCCGCCGGAAGGGGACATGAGGGTGCCGATCATGGACAGCAGGGTTGTTTTCCCGGATCCGGAGGGGCCCATGACGAGCACGATGTCCCCGGGGTCAACGCTCAGGGACACGTGCTCCACCGCGGTCACGGCGGTGTGCCCGGACCCGAAGGTCTTGGACACGTCCTGGACGTCGACAATTCTCATGCCCGGAACACCTCCGCCGGGTCGATCCGTGACAGCCGGCGCACCGGCAGCAGTGAAGCCACCACGGCCATCACCAGTGTGACCGCGAGGATCCAGGCGGCGTCCAGCCAGCGGATTTCCGTGATGAACTCCGGGACATAGATTCCCGCGGCCCCGCTGACGGCCAAGGCAAGGCCTGCCCCGACGAGGTACCCGAGCACGGCGGCGGTGATGGCCTGTTCGATCACAACGGTGTAGAGCTGGCGGTTGCTTACCCCGATGGCTTTCAGGACACCGTATTCGCGCGCTTTTTCGATGGTTGACGTGAAGATGGTCAGGCCGATCACGGTCATGCCCACGGCAATCCCGATTAAGAGCAGCACCAGGATGATGGGCAGGAAGGTGTCCCGGACGATGTTTGTGTTGTTCTCCACGAACCTGTCCTTGGTGATCGCGTCCACCGCGGGGTCCGCTTCGATCCGGGATGCGACCGCGCCGGCGTCGGTGCCGTCCTTGACGGTGACAAGGAAGAAGTTGGTGGCTCCGGGGAGCTGCAGGATCCTTTCGGCGTCTTCCTTGGTGGTGAACGCGAAGGAGAAGCTGAGGATGTATCCGCCCTCGGAGTAGCCGGCGACCTTCAGCGTCCTGCCTGCGACGGGGATGGTGTCCCCGATCCTGATGTCCTGGCTGCGCCCTACCACCCGGTCGATGATGATTTCGCCCTTATCGGGCACGGTTTTGCCCTCGACCACCCGGGCGGGTGCGCCGACATTATTCTCCGTGTCATCGGCAATGACGTAGAGGTTGATGTCCTTGCCGTTATGCGCGAACGCCACCCGGCGGCCGCTGAAGGGCTTGGCGCTGGCGACACCGTCAACCCCGCTCAGGAAATCCCTGACGGTCAGGGGCAGCACGGAGGGGGTGTGGAACATGTCCGTCGCGCCCGTCTGGGTGATCCAATAATCGGCAGGGACAGTGCGGATGTACTCACCGATCTTGTTGCTCCAGCCCTGATACAGGCCCTGGATGCTCATGATCAGCAGCACGCTGAACGCGACCCCGCCCACGCTGATCAGCAGCCGGGTTTTCTCCTGGACGAGGTTCTTTACCGCCAAGAACAGCATGATGCCACCCTTCAGGCCGTCGTTGCCCGCATGGCTGTCACGGGCCTTCCTGCAACTTCTGCCCGGTCCCGGCACGGCCCCGACCGGACCGGGGGACGAAGCCGGGGACCTCCCGGCGGTACGCGGCATAGGCTTCGCCGAACTCGGCCTCCATCATCCGCTCCTCCTTCCGGGCCAGGCGAAGGTACACGATGACCAGGACCGGGAACATCAGCAGTGTCAGCAGCGTGGGCCACTGCAGCAGGAACCCGGCCATGATCGTCAAAAACCCCATGTACTGCGGATGCCGCACCTTTGCGTAGGGGCCCGACGTGGCCAGCCGGTGCTCGCGCTGCGCGGCGAACAGGACCTGCCAGGACAGGTAAAGCAACATGAAACCGGCTGCGATCAGCACATTGCTGAGGAGGTGCAGCGGGCTCAGGTGTGGGTCCCCCTGCCAGCCCGTGAGGTCCTGCCACAAATGACCCGTGTTATGGCTCAGCAGGTCCAGGCCCGGGACCCGGTTCCCCAGCCAGCCCGACAGCAGATAGATGGTCAGGGGAAAACCGTACATCTCGGTAAAGAGCGCCACGATGAAAGCAGAGAAACCGCCCAGGGCGCGCCAGTCCAGCTTCGTCCTGGGCCGGACAAAACTGAACGCGAAAATGATGAACACGGCCGAATTGAGGATAACCAGCCACCACAGGTCATACCCGTAGTCAGTGGGCATGCCCGGCACCCCCTCCGGAGTGCCGCCGGCCCGCACCACGGCCAGCGCCACCGTGACCGGCATGGCCGTGGCCGCCATGCATGAAGAGATGCATCGACATCATCAGCACCACCCACAGGTACGGCAACGCGTCCAGGACATGCAGCCAGTGGTTCGTGACCAGGTACACCGCGGTGGCCGCGATAAGGACCGTCAGCAGCCCCTGCGTCCAAGGCCCCGACGGCCTGGGTATGGGGAGCTGCGGCTCCGGGCTAGTGCTCATACCGGAAAGTATTGGCCGCACCACGGCACGGGGAAAGGGTCAAACGGCCCGAGGAAAACAGATGTTTCCCGGATGCCCCACGACCTGGCGCGCTCACACGAACCCGGGCGTTCAGTGGCCGCCGGTATGCCCTCCGGAGTGATCCACGGTGGGCACCGGTCCGGGGGTTATGTCCGTCCCGGTGCCGCTGATCGCGGGACCTATGACAAACGCGGACAGGGAAAACATGGCGGCGAAAACCAGCAGTCCCAGCACCGGTGCGATCCAGCTGCCAAACCGCCGGTAAAGCCGGACCAGCAGGGGAACCGATGCCAGAAGCCCCAGCGCGCCGAAAAGTGCCGTGCCGCCGGACCCTGCCACCAGGGCAGTCCCGGCGAGCAGGCCGATGTGGTGCAGAACGTGCGGCAACAGCCCCATGATCAGGCCGACGGCGCCGACCACAGTGTGCCATAGCGCCTGGATCCTGCCCCGGATGCCCGGTCCGGCAGGAACCGCTCCGCCCCGCGCCCCCGCTCCCCGGTGCATGTGGTGGGAGGAATGGTCAGCGGTCACGGCTATCCTGCTCACCCCGGGCATCCCGGGAGCTGTGCCCGGACGGTGCAGAACCATCCAAGCCCGCCGCGATCCTGAACACTTCACCGCCTATGACTTATGCCCTTCAGGAGGTGCCTGCCACTGTTGCCCCCCAGTGTGATGCCAACCTCAAGTACACCGCAAGGGCCGAAACTCCCTACCCGCCCCGGCCGGCTGACCGGGGCGAAACGGAACCCGCCGCAGGCTCGTTGTACCGGACAGCGTCCTGCCATTGGGCCGATAGTCTTGAACATAAACGTTGTCCGCGAAGGAGGACCCATGACCGAGCCGGCCTGCGCCCCTGCGGTTGCCACGCTTCGCCGCGCAGGACTCCCCGCGGCTGTTCCGGCCCCGATGACCGGATCCTCGGCATGCGTGTTCTGACCACCGGCAGGTCCTCGGCCGCGTTCACCGCCGCTGCCCTCCTGCTTACCCTCTCCGCCTGCGTCCCAGGCGCTACACCCGGTAGTCCGGGCGCCGGCCCTGTCCCGGCAACCGCCACCGCCGGGCTGCCCAGCTCCCATGTCCACGGCCTGACCGTAAACCGCAAAACGGACCAGGTGCTGCTTGCCACCCATGAAGGCCTGTTTGACGTCACCAAACTACCGGGCACCAAAATTGGCGCCACCAACGATCTGATGGGCTTTACCGCCGCGGCTGACCAAGGTGTCTTCTACGCATCCGGACATCCCGGCCCCGGCTCCGATCTGCCCGACCCCATGGGCCTGATCAGGTCCGTCGATGGCGGCAAGACATGGGAACAGCTCTCCCGACAGGGCGAATCTGATTTTCACGCCCTCGCCGCCACCGCGTCCGGCATCGTCGCCTACGACGGGACGCTTCAAACCAGCCCGGACGGAAAAACCTGGACCCCGGCAAGGGCGGGCTTCGTTCCGGCCGTCCTGGCAGGCACCCCGGAGAGCGACACCGTTCTGGCCACCACCCGCGAAGGGGTCCGGCGCTCCACCGACGGCGGGAAAACCTGGGAACTAAATGCCACAGCCCCCATTGTCCAGTTCGTCGCCTTCGCCGACGCCACGGAGGTCATCGGCGTCGAACCCGGCGGGACCGTGCATTACTCCGCCGACGCCGGAAGAACCTGGACACGCACCGGCCAAATCGAGGGTCAGGTCCAGGCAATGACAGCTGTAACCGGCGCTGAAGGCAAGCCACGGATCTGGGCCGCGACCGCCGAAAGGCTCGTCGTATCCACCGACGGCGGAGCCAGCTTCCGGGCCGCCGATTCCTCCTGAGCCGCCAGGCTCTGCCGGCTTCGTTGCCTTAAGGATGGCCGGCCGGCGCTGATGACCACGACTGCGCTACGGGGTTTGGGGTGAGGGTAAACGGCCGGGAACGGCTGCTCTGAGCAGGGGGCGTGGCCTGGCGCCGAATAAGGGGAAGCCCCATCAGCCAGGCTGAAGGGGCTTCGACTGTTTTGATTCCGTTATGACGAACATCATCTCCCGAACTTGCGGGAATCCCGGCGCTTCCTGCCTCGTCACCGGCAGACCACCATGGATCAGATCCACAGCGTGTTCCAAGGTTCCCTGGTTGTTCGTTCCCGTCCTTCTTTCGAAGAACGTATAACTAGTTTCTCGCCTACTTTCCGGTACCGCAAGGGCAATTCCAGTGGATTTCGGGCGTTCCCGACGACACCTGCGCATCGCTCGAACGCAGGGATTCTGCTTGCAAGCGCCGCGCAAGTCCTTAAGCGCAGAACCTGCAGGTACCTTCGCGATCTCGCTAAGAGAAGGCCCGGACATTCTCATGTCCTGAACGACCCGGCGTCATCTGATGGTTACCTGCAGGCGATTTAAGTCTACGCCCGGACTGCGCCCTGCAACAGGGCACGGTCCGCATCGCATCCCGCGGGAACTGCATCTTTGTGCCGGCTGGAAGGGGCATGTCCATTGGGACCAGTGAAGGGAAGCTCCGGGGAGGTCACGCCTTGGAGTGGACCACCAGAACAGGACATTGTGCGTGGTTGACGACCTGCGTCGAAACCGAGCCCAGGTGCAACCCGGGAAAACCGCCATGACCCCGGGAACCGACGACGATAAGGTCCGCGTCCTTGGCGGCGTCGAGTATTGCCGAAGCGGGTGAATTGGTATTGACGAGGTGTCCTGCGGCGGTCACGCCTCCGTCTGCAGCGGTCTTCAGCGCCTCACCCTGAAGCGTCCGCGCGGCTTGCTCTGGAGACTCTTCGGCGGCAATTTCGCCTGCCGCCGTTTCCAGGACAGCCGGATACCACGCCAACGGAGCCTTGTTCCAGGCTGTGACGAGGCGGAGCTGGCCGTGGCGCTGGCGGGCCTCATCCATGGCCCAGTCCAGTGCTGCCCGGGAATGCCCGGAACCGTCAAAACCAACAATAATCAAGAACGAACCGGTGCTGGTCACTTGTCTTTCCTTTCGATCGCCCCGCCGGGCCCTACCGCAATCAGGGTTACGCTTCTGTCTCGAGGCATCGCTTAGAAGCCTGTCGGTTCGGTTTCGAGCTCAGGTTCGCTGGGCAGGTGTTCATGGTGGAGCGGCCGCAGCGCTGTTGTTTGCGGGAACCACAGCAATGCGTCGTAGCGGTGGCCCATGGTCGTGGGGACGTAGTTGCCTTTCTCGCGGTCGGGGTTGTAGACAACCCCGATGGCGCGGTGGCCGCGCCAGGAGGAGAGCCAGTGGCCCGCCCGGTCCGGTCCGAACACGAGAGTGGACGGGCTTTCGAGTGCCGCGTGGAGGAGGTCTTCGTGGCTTCCGGGTACGGCTGCCGGGACGTTCATGACCTCTTCCGGGAGACCCCAGGCCGGCGCGGCAGTGACGGATCCCCCATAGGACGCGAAGCCGACAAGGACTACTGATCCGTGATGGCGCAGGCGCATGAGTTGGCCGATGTTGACCATGCCGTCCAGCGCCATATCCGTTGCCCTGGCGTCGCCTATATGCGTGTTGTGCGCCCAGACCAGTCCCTTGGAGCCGGGGCCGTGGTGGCGTGCCAGCCGGTCTATGGTGTCGCTCATGTGGTGGTCCCGGATGTTCCAGGATTGCCGGTCACCGCGGATCATGGTCCGGTAGTAGCGTTCGGCGTTTGCCGCCACGATGGCGTTCTGCACTGCGTCAAAAGCTGCAGCATCGTCCTCCACCCGGCCGAAGGTCTGCCGGTGCACCTCGGCCAGAAGCATCACCACGTCCGCCTCGCAGGATCGTGGTACCAGGCGGGTGTCCGAGGCATACCGCTGGGGGTCTTCCCGGAACGGTACAAAGCACTGCCAGGCCTTCATTGCTGCCGGCATAGCCTCGGGTGCGTTGGCGTTGAGCCAGCCGAAGATTTCCCTCAGGGAATCCCAGAGGGAATAGACATCCAGTCCGTAGAAGCCGGTGCGCTGTTCTTCCGGTCGGGCCAGATTCCATTCGCGCAGCCAGGTGAGGAACTCTGCCACTTCCTGGTTGGCCCACATCCAGGTGGGCCACCGCTCGAAGCCGGCCAATAGTTGCCGGGCATCGAGGTTCTGGTCGGTTTGGCCGCGGACCCAGCGGTTGATGCGCCAACAGTCCGGCCAGTCGCCCTCCACCCCAATCCAGCTGAATTGGTGTTCCTCGATGAGACGACGGCTGAGGGCTGCCCGCCACTGGTAATACTCCTGCGTGCCGTGTGAAGCCTCGCCCAGGCAGACGAAGCGTGCCCGGGCACATAAATCCACCAGGCCGTCCAGGTGTCGGGAAGCCGTTTGCAGCGGCCGGGCCAGGGCCCGGATCTCGTCCAGTTCCAGCCCGTGGGGATGGTGCCGGTCCCCGGTCCCGCGGTTCACAACATCATCCCTCGCACGTCATTGGACTGTTTCCCTGGCAAGCCGGCTGCTTCCCGGGTGCATCGGGATCCGCAGGACAGACGGGCGGATCAGCAGCCGGGCGGATCAGCGCGCTTTCGCTTGGCCGGTACCGCGGCCAAGCAAGATCCCCACGGCGAGCATGACGACTCCCAGAACGACGTGGAGCCAGTTATCTGCCGTGTTCACCGGGATGAAGTTGGCAGACGACGCCTGGTCAATCAGCAGCCCGTAGAGCCAGATCACCAGATAGAGGGCGCCCGCACCGATGAGGTAGTACTTCGACTGGAGTGCGGACCTGCCCATGAGCAGGCCGGCGGCTCCGAAGAGCAGGTGAACAATGTTGTGCAGGATGGACACCTGGAAAATGCCGAGGAGCATCGCGCCGGACTCAGTGCCGGCAAAGGTCATTTCCGCATAGTTCGTGGTGACCCCGGGGATGAAACCGAGGACGCCCACCAGAGCGAAAACTGCTCCAGCGCCCAGGGCTGTGATTTCGAGGGGCGTGCGGTGGTGGCGTGCGCCGATTCCCGGATGTGCTGATGATGCCGACATGGCTTTCTTCCTTGTTTGAAGGGGTGGAATCTTTGGTGCTCGAGTGCGGCCGCCAGCGGGGAGTGGTGCAGCGCCACGCTGGTTATGCTTCCAGCTTCAAGCTACGGTTGCCTGGCTTTCAGAGGCTTAAGTCCTTAGGTCAGTGAAGGTTAGGGATGAAGTGCGAAAACCGCTATTTTCCGGGCTCCGGGCATGAACGCAGACCGTGTGCGAAGGCTCCCGGGAGGAGGGTCTTTTGTCCCTATCTGGACCACATCCGCAGGTGTTAACTGGATTGACACCGGCCCCTCACGCGGCCCTTTGCCTGCATGGAATCTGGAGAACCCGTCATGTCTGATCTGCTCAAATGGTCCCCTTTTGCATCGACCCGGTGGACCTCCCCCTTCAACACCGTATTGCGATCCCCGGCCGAGCTGCTGGACTCCGTAGAGCGCATGTTCGACTCGGCAACAGGCGCCGCCCCCATCCGGGTCGAAGAGTTCGTCGACGGTAAAACGCTTGTGGTGCGTGCTGAGATGCCCGGCGTCGATCCGGACAAAGACGTCGAAGTGACCATGGACGACGGGTTCCTGCGGATTCGCGCCGAGCGCCAGGAAAAAGAAGAGCACAAAGACAAAGGACGCTACCGGTCGGAGTTCCGCTACGGGTCATTCAGCCGGAACATCCCGCTCCCTGAAGGGGTTAAGGAAGAAGACATCAAGGCCACCTACGTCAACGGGGTCCTGGAAGTCCGTGCCCCGCTGCCCGAGCAGGGCCTGCCCGCGGAGCCGAAGAAGCTCCCCATCACCCGCGGGTAACCTGGCAGCGCCCCACAACCACACCGGCACCACCGTTGTGCCCCGCAAAATCACCGCCGAGCTTTGCGGGGTCGTCGGCCAGCCGCTTCCCAGGATTCCCACGGCTGACACCAGGAAGCTTCTGAGCTGAGTGAGGTGTCCGAAGGAGCTGCTATGAGAGAACAGCATCCCCCGACGCTGCGGTTTCTCGGCGCAGCCGACACAGTGACAGGTTCCAGATACCTGATCCGGTCGCAAGGCCACCGGGTCCTTGTAGAGTGCGGCCTGTTCCAGGGCTATAAACACCTTCGCGACCGTAACCGCGTACCTTTCCAGGTCAGTCCCGCGAACATCGATGCCGTTGTCCTCACCCATGCCCATCTGGATCACAGCGGATACATCCCTGCATTGGTGCGCGACGGATTCCACGGCCCCGTCTATGCCACACCGGGCACGGCCGAACTGTGCAAGCTGCTGCTTCCCGACAGCGGATACCTCCAGGAAGAGGAAGCCCGCTACGCAGACCACAGGGCATCATCAACCCATCACCCTCCCGTGCCCCTCTACACAGCCCAGGACGCCGTCCGATCGCTCGACAGTTTCAAAACCCGGGACTTCGACTCTCCGTTCCCCCTGCCCGGGGGCATTGAAGCAACGTTCCTTCCTGCCGGCCACATCCTCGGCGCGGCCCAGGTGCACCTCCAACTTGCCGGCCGGACTATCCACTTCACTGGAGACCTGGGGCGGGCCGATGACCCCCTGATGTACGCGCCGAGAGCGCTGGGGCGCGTCAATGTACTGGTCACCGAATCCACCTACGGCAACCGGACACACCCGCAGGGCAACCCGGAAACTGAACTCGGCGACATCATCACCCGGGTGGCCAAGCGAAACGGCGTCATCATGATCGCCGCGTTCGCCGTCGGCCGGGCCGAAACGGTCCTGCTGCACCTGTCGCGGCTCCTCGCCAAACATGCGATCCCCTCCATCCCCGTCTACCTCAACAGCCCAATGGCAATCGACGCATCCGGCATGTATCAGCGCCATCGCGAAGAACACAGGCTCAAGCAGGACGAATTCGAAGCCATGTACAAAGTGGCCACCCCCGTCCGCAGCCCCGACGAGTCAAAACTGCTCAACCTGCGCGGCGGACCCATGATCATCATCTCCGCCAGCGGCATGCTCACCGGCGGCAGGATCCTGCACCACCTCACGGCCTACGGGCCGGACCGGCGCAACGCCATTATCCTCAGCGGATACCAGGCCGGGGGAACACGGGGCGCATCACTCGCCGCAGGCGAAAAATGCCTCCGGATCTACGGACAGGACGTCAGGATCGAAGCAGAAGTCATCCAGATGGAAGGACTATCCGCCCACGCCGACTCCAGCGAACTGATCCAATGGATGAGGACCGCACCTCAGGCCCCGTCGATGACCTACGTCACGCATGGAGAGCCGGACGCCTCCGACGCCCTCCGGGCCCGCATCAAACGCCAACTGGGATGGAAAGCCCGCATTCCCGAGCACCTGGAAGCCATCTCACTCGAAAACCCGCGCTGAAGAAAACGCGGTCAAGGGGCTGCCGGGACCTGGCCCCGTCATGCCACCTTCTCCTGCCGATTGGCACGGGGTTCCACTCCTTCAAAGTAGCCGCCCTTGAAGAAGAGGAGCGGCTCGGCGCCGTCCCGCGCCCCCAGTGCGCGGACAGCACCCACCACAATGGTGTGGTCGCCGCCGTCGTACTCCTCATGCAGTTCGCAGTCCACCCAGGCGAGCGCCTGGTCCAGTACGGGATTGCCCAGGGGTGACGCAGAGTGGTTGACGCCGGCGTATTTGTCGGTGCCGGAGCGGGCAAACCGGGCTGCCAGGTGCTGGTGTTCCGCGGGCAGGATGTTCACGGTGAACCGGCCCGCGTCGCGCAGCCGCGGCCAGGTGCTGGAGCTTCGTGCAGGGCTGAAGGTGACCAGGGCGGGGTCCAGGGAGAGCGACGAAAACGACTGGCAGGTGAAGCCAACGGGGCCGTTGTCCGTGGCGGCGGTGATGACGGTCAGTCCGGAGGCGAAATGGCCCAGGACGTGGCGCAGGCGCTGCGGCGTGAGGTCAAAGTGTTCCGTCATTGTTCTTTCCTTTCGAGGCCGGTGGTTCAAACCAACCACCCGTAAGCGTGCTGTTCAATCGGGGGTGAAACGCACTGACTCCCTGGGCAATACGGGGTCACGGCCCGAAGCATGACGTAACGAAAAGGGGGGTCAAAGGCTTGGCACCGAAGCCGGCGGCATAGCGGGTCCGAACCATCTGGCCAGCGCCTCCCTGAGGCCGGCGTCGCTTCCGCCACCCACCCAGGCCACATGCCCGTCCGGCCGGACAAGGACTGCGGCAGGCGCCGGAACCTCCCCGAGCGCGGGCAGCTCCCATGCCCCGCCGTACTCGGCATCCACCAGCTTCACCCGTGGCGGCCGCGGAAGATTGTCGAAGGCGCCCGGCACCCCGAAGTTCAGGAGCACGGGCCGGGCGTCATGCAGCAGCGAATAGACCGTGCGGGGTCCTTCCCGGGCGGCGAGCTCGACGTCGGGCATCCGCCGCCCGAGCAGCGGGTGTCCCTCGCCGACGTCGTAGTGAACGTCCAGGCCGGACTGCTTTGCCGCGAAACGCCGGCGCGGTTCCTCCATGCCCAGGAGCTCGGCAACAACTTCCCCTGCCGCCTCGATCCGCGGGTCCGGGCGGCGCAGTGCGCTCTGCGCCATGGTGTTGCGCAGCACGCGGGCAGCCACCGGGTGGCGCTCGGCATGGTAGGTATCCAGGAGCCCGTCCGGGGCTGTTCCATGGACCACCTGCCCCAGCTTCCAGCCCAGGTTCACCGCGTCCTGCACCCCGATGTTCAGGCCCTGCCCGCCGTCCGGGGCATGCACGTGCGCCGCGTCGCCCGCGAGGAGGATCCGCCCCGAACGGTAGGCAGCGGCCTGGCGCGTCATGTCCGTGAACCGGGAAATCCAGGTGGGGCTGTGGGCCCCGTAGTCCGTGCCGCAGGCGGCAATCAGGGCCGCGCTGAGATCAGCCAGCGTGGGTTCCGTAGCGGGACCCACGTGTTCCTCGGTCACCATCACCCCCACCGGCCCGCTGTCCGCGTAAACCACCTTGCCGTCCACGATCTTGTACTCCCGCCGGCCAAAGGAGTGGATGCCAAAAGCGTTCCGGTGCACGCCGAACTCCGGCTGGCCTGTCATCTCCACCTCGGCAATCAGCGCACTGGTGGTGGGTTCCCAGCCGGGGAACCCGATGCCCGCAGCCTTACGGACGAGGCTCCTGCCGCCGTCGCACCCCACCACGTAGTCCCCCCGCAGCTTCCTGCCGTCCTTGAGGTGGAGGCCGACGCCGGTGCCATCCTGCGCCAGGCCGGTCACCTCGCATCCGCGGTAGAACGTTACGGCCAGCTCCGCCACCCAGCCGGCCAGGATGCGTTCGATGTGGTTCTGCCACAGGCCCAGCCCGTAGGGATGGCGGGTGGGAAAGTCGCTGATGTCCAGGCGGGTGCCGGCGAAGCCCGCCACCTGGGCCACCTGGCCCTCGGCGAGGAACCGCCCCGCGATGCCTCGCTGGTCCAGGACTTCAAGGGTCCGCGCATGAAGCCCGCCCGCCCGCGCTCCGGCGAGGTCCTGGTTGGGGCGCCGCTCCACAACGGCCACATCAACCTCCGCCAGCGCCAACTCCCCTGCCAGCATCAGCCCCGTCGGGCCGCCGCCCACAATCACTACCGCATGCCCTGTCATTCCGCTTGCTCCAGTTCTCCCGGTTTCCGGCCCTGCGATTATCCGGCCGCGCCCGGGCCTTGCCGCAAGCCCCACCTGCGGGGATACAGTGGAAATGGAAGGTGTGCACAGGCCTCCGCGCGGGCCGGCCGCCCGTTGCGTCCAAATCGGTCCCGGGAGCACCCGTTCAGGGGACCCATATGGGTCTAGTGTTGGGCGGGTCGGCATTCGCCGCGAATAGCCCTCAGGGAGGGTGCATGAACTCCAGACAGTCCAGCTCCGAGCAATTTATGCAGTACTTGGAAAGCGTTGGGGGCTCGGAGGCGGACGTCGCCGGAGCGTCGTACGTGGTCAGCGACGGGGACACCGTGGAGAACGTGGTTTCAGCGCTGCGGATGGAACAACAGCAGCACGGCAGCACCGCCAAGGACCCGTCCGTCCTCCATGCCTTGGCGCAGGTGATGGTCAGCAGGCGCGATGAGCGGGATCCAGGCCACCATGCCGGAGCCTCCCAGCCCGGGGAGTACCAGCTGGACATCCATCTCAGCGCTGGAAACAACACCCGCGAAAGCATCCCGGAAACGGACATCGAAGCCGCCAAGGCCTGGGCACGCAAAACGGATCGAAGCCCAAGGCGCCGAGTTTGGGGCCATCTACTTTCCGGCGGGCGGAAGCGGCGCATCAGGCACGGGAGCCTTGGTGTCCAGTTACGACCGTTCCGTGGGCTGGTACCGCTAGCCGGATTCCCCGCGCTGATGTCCGCCAGCAGCCAAGAGGGCATCCAGCTGGGCGGACTGGTGTGCCTGGAAGGCCTTGTCGGCGCTCACGTTCGTGCTGGCCAGCAGCGGTATGTCCAGGCTGGCGTTGCAGCCCCGGCAGCGGATCTCGTCCGTCCACACCCAGCTGTAAGCCGCATGCAATTCCCGCACCCTCTGCATCGCTGAGGTGATTGCTTCCGTCTTGGCCGCAAAGTGCGCTGCGTCCTCATTGCTGAGGCTTGTACCAATCTCGATGTCGATGCTCATCGTGCCTCTTCTCCGTTGTCCCGGATGGTGCTGTCGACAGTAACGGGCGATGCGCCGGGACGGAACGATTGGAAGGTCACGGTTGGCTAACCTTCTGATGCACAGCCGCGCATCAGGAACCGAAGAGAGCAGGATGGGCCCGGAAACGGCTCCGCAGCGCCGGTAACGCGGACCGGCCGCCCGGCTACCAGGCCTGGTGTTCGCGGGTGAGGCCGAAGGGGACTGCCTCGCTGAGGGCAACAGTGAACTTGTCGACGCCGAGGCGTGTGACCAGGATGCCGTGGCGCTTGCCGGCGAGTGCCTGGGCCTTGGCGGCCGTCACGGCGGCGTCGAGCTCAGCGTCCATGCTGTGGCGGTCGGCGACGGTCAGGGTGAGGGGGAAGTTCATGGGTCTAGCCTTTGTAGGTCGAGGGACGGGGGGTGAACAGGCACCTGCGCTCCCCAAGGCTGCAGACGAAGCGGGCATCGGTGTGCCCCGCCCAATGTTTCCCGAACGTTAAACTGCCAGCAACTTTAGATAAAAGCCGCAGGTCAGACAGGGATATGGCTTTCCGTGGACTTGCAACAGTCATCGGGCTCCAAGCGGTTGAATTAGAGTTGGACAGGAGTGGGCGCTGTTTTCGGACGGTTCCCATGCCCCTGAACAACCGCCAGGCGGCAGAACCAAGCAACCAGCGCAGCACCATACGCGTGCCACAACCTGACAAGGATCCCGCCATTTCCACGGACGCTTTCTTCGGCAGACTCACCCGGATCCGCAATGTCATCCTTCCCGCACCCGCCCGGGCGCGGCTGAACACCGGGCGCGGACTGCTGGGCGGATTCATCGTTGTGCACATGGTCTTCCTGGTCTTCGCCGCCTCGGTGTCCCTGCGCGGCGAAGCCTTCAGCGACACCTTCATCTACCGCGACTGGGCCATGGCAGGCTTCAACGACGCCAACCTGACCGGCGGCCCCAGCCCCTGGGTCTACCCCATCCTGGCGCTGATCCCCATGGCCATCGCGGGCGTCGCCGGCCCCGGACCGTTCTTTTTCCTGTGGGTGCTGATGACCACGCTGCTCAACGGCTGGGCCCTGTTGAAGCTCACCAACCGCGGCCGCGACCGCAACGCGATCCCCGCCGCCTGGTGGTGGCTGGTCTTCACGTTGCTGATGGGCTGGCTCGGCTTCGCCCGCGTGGACGGGCTCACCGCCCCGCTGGTCCTGGTCGCCCTCGCATACGGCGTGGGCCGGCCGTTCATCGCCTCCGTCCTGCTGGCCATCGGCACCTGGGTCAAGGTGTGGCCGGCAGCGGTCATGCTGGCCCTGTTCGCGGTCGTCCGGAACCGGATCCTGGTGGTCCTGGCAGGCATAACGACGACGGCGGGCGTGGTTGCGCTGGCCGCTGCGGTGGGCAGCGTCCCCAAGCTCTTGAACTTCCTCACCCAGCAGGGTGACCGCGGCATGCAGCTGGAGGCCACCTTCACCACGCCCTGGCTCTGGCTGTCCGTCCTGAACGTGGGCGGTTCCCGGATGTACATGAACACGGACATCAACTCCATGCAGGTGGACGGCCCCGGCACGGCGCTGATGTCAGTGCTGATGCAGCCCCTCCTGGTCCTGGCGGCACTGCTGGTGGCGGCCCTGACGTTCTGGGCGCTCCATAACGGAAAAGTCAGCGGCGGCGTGGACCGCACTGAACTGCTCCTGGCCGGCGCCCTTACGCTGGCCACCGCGTTCGTTGTCTTCAACAAGGTGGGCTCCCCGCAGTTCATGGTGTGGCTCGCCCCCGCCGTCGCCGTCGGTTTGGCCCACAGCTGGCGGGAATGGCGCGTCCCTGCCACCATGCTGATCGTTATCGCCGTGGCCACGTACTTCATCTACCCGCTCTTCTACGACGCCCTGAGCCACAACAACCCCTGGATGGCGCTGGTGCTGACCATCCGCAACGTCCTCCTGGTGGTCCTGTTCCTGTGGAGCGTCCGCCGCCTCTACCTGCTGGGTAAGAAGACGCCCGCAGCGGCTCCCGCGCTGAAGGAGTCCTGACATTTCCGCGAAGTTCTTTGACCGGCTGGTGACCGTCCGCACCAAAGTCCTCCCCGCCAAGGTGGTGGACTGGTTCGCCCGCCCGTCCTCCGTGTGGTGGGGCTTCGCCGTCGTCCATCTCTATTTCCTGGGCTGGATGGCGTCCTTCTTCCTGCACGGCGATACGTTCAGCGACACCGAGCAGTACCGCCAGTGGGCCGTGGACGGCTACAACCCGCAGGACCTGGACGGGAAGATCAGCCCCTGGGTCTACCCGGTACTGGCGCAGCTCCCCATCTTCCTCGCCAACATCGCGGGACCGGACCTGTACCTCCTCGTCTGGTTCCTGATCATCACAGCCCTCAACGCCGTCGGGCTTGCCTTCCTCACCCGCGGACCGCGGAAGGCGGGCGGCATTGCGCCCGCCTGGTGGTGGCTGTTCTTCACCGTCTTCATGGGCTACCTCAGCTTTGCCCGGGTGGAAGGCATCACCGCGCCGATCGTGCTGATCGCGCTGCTGTACGCGGCGCAGCGTCCTGTGGTGGCCGGCATCCTGCTCAGCGTCGCCACCTGGATCAAGGTATGGCCCGCGGCTGTGCTGGTACCCATCGTGATAGCCAGCCGGAAGCGGGTCCAGGTGGTCCTCTCAGGCGTCGCCGTGACCGCCGTCGTTGCGCTGGGAACGTGGATGTCCGGCGGCCTCCGGCACATCATGGACTTCCTCCTGAACCAGGGCGAGCGCGGCATGCAGCTTGAAGCCACCTTCTCCACCCCGTGGGTGTGGCTGAGCGTCTTCAACATCGCCGGTTCCAGGATGGCGGACAACACCGCCATCAACTCCACCGAGGTCTACGGCCCGGGCGCGGGGACTGCGGCTTTCCTGATGCAGCCGCTGCTGATCCTGGCCGCGGTGGTGGCCGCCGTCCTGCTGGTGCGGGCCCTGAACCGCGGCGCCGAACGGGAGGAGCTGTTCCTTGAGGGTTCCCTCATGATGGTCACGGCGTTCATCGTGTTCAACAAGGTGGGTTCGCCGCAGTTCATCATCTGGCTGGCGCCGGTGATCATCGCCGGGCTTACCCACGACTGGAACAGGTGGAAGGTCCCGGCAGCTCTGCTCATGGGCATCGCCATGACCACGTTCGTGATCTATCCCCTGTTCTACACCCCGCTGATCCACGCCCACCCGGTGATGGCGGCCATCCTCACCACGCGCAATGTGCTCCTGGTGGTGCTGCTGTGGTGGTCGGTGAAGCGGACTGCCGAGCTGGGGCGGAAATCCCCTGCCGCGGTGCCTGCCGGCGCCTAGTTGCCGGCCTGGCTCCCCGGCAGCAGGTAGCGCGCAAACCATTCCCTGGCGAGGGTTGCAGCCTGGGTGAGCGTTCCGGGTTCTTCGAACAGGTGGGTTGCCCCCGGGACCACTTCCAGCCGGACCGGCGCCCGCATCCGGTCCATTGCCTGGCGGTTCAGGGCCAGGACCTGGGTGTCGGCGCCCCCTACCACCAGCAGGGTGGGTGCGCGCACCGCCGCCAGCCGCGGCCCGGCGAGGTCCGGGCGGCCGCCGCGGGAAACGACGGCGTCCACTTCCGTGTCAGGGTCGGCTGCCGCCCACAAGGCGGCACCTGCGCCGGTGCTGGCGCCGAAGTAGCCCACCTTGCATCCCGCTGTGTCACTCCTGCCGTTCAGCCAGCGGGTTGCCGCGGCCAGCCGCTCCGCCAGCAGGGCGATGTCGAAGACATTCCCGCGGTCCATCTCCTCGGCCGGGGTGAGCAGGTCCAGCAGCAGTGTGCCCAGGCCCGCCCCCTGCAGGACTGAGGCAACGTAGCGGTTGCGGGGGCTGTGCCGGCTGCTCCCGCTGCCGTGGGCGAACACCACCACTGCATTGCAGGGTTCCGGGAGGTGCAGATCGCCGTGGAGCGCCACCCCGTCCACCGCGATCTCCACATCCTGGTCGGTGCCCGCAGCCCCAGCCCCGGCGAGGCGTTCCCGCAGCGCGGCGGCATCGAGCAGCTGCACCACCTCTTCGTCGGTGGTGGGCGAGAAGTCGCGGTAGTAGTACCCCACGGCCTGGAAGTTCCGGGCGCTGATCAGGGAATAGACCTGGTCCGGCTCGGACAGTGTTCCCATCGCGTCCGCCGGGGCCACAGGAACTGCCAGGATCACCTTTGCGGCGCCCAGGTGGCGTGCAACCTGGCAGGCAACACGCGCCGTCGACCCCGTTGCGATGCCGTCGTCCACAACGATGGCAGTGCGCCCGGCAAGGTCCTTCCGGGGCCTCCCCTGGCGGTAGCGTTCCAGCCTGGACTCCAGCCGCACGCGCTCGCGCCGCTCGACGGCCTCAAGGTCATCCTCCGTGACTCCGGCGAGCGAGATGACGCGCTGGTTGAGGACCCGCGCGCCGCCTTCACCTATGGCTCCCATGGCTACTTCAGGCTGGAACGGAAGGCCGAGTTTCCGCACCACGATGACGTCCAGCGGCGCATTCAGGGCCTTCGCAACTTCGGCCGCCACCGGAACCCCTCCGCGGGGCAGCCCCAGGACCAGCACATCTTCCGCCCGGAACCGTTCCAACATGAGCCCCAGTTTCCGGCCGGCGTCAACCCTGTCCAGGAATTCATACATCAGGCCACCCCTTCGCATGGAGCCCAGTTATCTGTTCCGGGAAAACCCTCCCCCGCAGGCCCGCTACTCTTCCTCAAACAGGACCTCCGCTGCGGCCGACCATGACAGCCTCAGGACAAAGTGGCCGTCTGCGGTGTTCCGGGCAATGACCGCCCCTGCCGTCCCTGCCAGTTTCACGCCGAACTCCACTTCGATGTGTTCAGGCCCGATTTCCCGCATGGCGTCCACGGCAGCGGCGGCAGCGGGGCGGACGGCAGCGAGCGCGTCCTCCAGCCGGCGGCCGGCGTCCAGGATCCCCTGCTCGTTCCGGCCGGGATGGTCCACGCCGTAGCTGTTGTCATCCACCTCGACCAGGATTGTCCCGGACCCCACTTCATAGCGGACTACTTCAGTCATGGCGGGTGCCTCCAATCACGGGCGGGGAAGGACAGTTGCCGGGTCCCGGTGCGCTTCCAGTAGACACCTGCCCGGAGCGCAGCTGACAGTGCCGAAAGGCCCGGCCGGGCGGCGCCGGTCCGGGTGCCGGCCCTCTTTCCCGGGGGACTTTCTACCCTTGCCCGCATGGGCTGCGGGGCGTCGGATAGGAACATGACGGCAGGAACCGAACGGCCCATGCGCTGGCAGCGAATCCCCAAGGACGTTCAAGGCTTCCCTGTCCGGCCCAACCTGCAGGACTATGAAACCGCCTGCCGCCAGTTCTCCTGGGACGATGCCCGCCGGGCTCTTTCCGGACTCCGGGGCGGCGGCCTGAACATAGCCCATGAAGCAGTGGACCGCCATGCCGCCGGGCCGCGGGCCCACCACGAGGCCTTGCGGTTCGTGCGCGCCGACGGATCCGCTCATTCCCTGACCTATCTGGAGCTTGCCGGCCAGACCAACCGTTTTGCCGCTGTGCTGCGGCAGCTGGGCATCGGCCGCGGGGAGCGGATCTTCTCGCTCACCGGCCGCAGCCCCGAGCTGTACGTTGCGGTGCTGGGCGCCCTCAAGAACGGAAGCGTCTTCTGCCCGTTGTTTTCCGCCTTCGGGCCGGAGCCCGTGAGGCAGCGCCTGCACCTGGGGCACGGGCGGGCGCTGGTCACCACCAGGGCTCTCTACCGCAAGAAAGTGGCCCAGATCCGGGATAGCCTCCCGGATCTCAAGCACGTCTTCCTCATTGACGCGGACGGCGCTCCGGAACCGGGGACCCTCGACCTCGCGGGGCTCCTGGCGGCCGCCCCGGCAGACAGCATCATGGCGCCCACCTCCGGCGAGGACATGGCGCTGCTGCACTTCACCAGCGGCACCACGGGCACCCCGAAAGGCGCCATCCATGTCCACGAGGCCGTCACCGCCCACTATGCGACGGGCCGGTTCGCGCTGGACCTGCACCCCGGCGACACCTACTGGTGCACAGCGGACCCCGGATGGGTCACGGGCACCTCCTACGGTGTCATCGCCCCGCTGGTGCACGGCGTCACCACAGTGGTGGACGAGGAGGAGATGGACGCGGACCGGTGGTACCGGATCCTCGCTGAGCAGCGCGTTACCGTCTGGTACACCGCGCCGACCGCCCTGCGCATGCTGATGAAAGCCGGCGCGGAGAGGGCCGCCGGGCACGATCTTTCGGCGCTGCGGTTCGTGGCCAGCGTGGGCGAGCCGCTCAACCCGGAAGTGGTGGTCTGGGGCCAGGAAGCGTTCGGCCTGCCCGTCCACGACAACTGGTGGCAGACGGAGACCGGCGGAATCATGATCGCCAACTTCGCGGCCACGGAAATCCGGCCCGGTTCCATGGGCCGGCCGCTGCCGGGAGTGGAGGCGGCGCTCGTCGCGCGGGACGGGGACGGCAAGCCGGTGGTCCGTGACGGCGACCCCGTGCTGGTCACGGAACCGGACACCATGGGGGAACTGGCGCTGCGCGCCGGCTGGCCATCAATGTTCAGGGGCTACCTCAATGAGGAGGAGCGCTACCGCAGGTGCTTCGCCGGAGGCTGGTACCTCACCGGGGACGTCGCAAAACGCGATGCGGACGGGTACTACTGGTTCGTGGGCCGCGGCGACGACGTCATCAAGTCCTCCGGCCACCTCATCGGCCCCTTCGAGGTGGAGAACTCGCTGATGGAGCACCCGGCCGTGGCCCAGGCGGGGGTCATCGGCGTCCCGGACCCGGTGGCCGGCGAGGTGGTCAAGGCGTTTGTCGAGCTCAGGACCGGATGGGAGCCCTCCGAAGAGCTGCGCCTGGACATCATCGGCTTCGCGCGCAAGCGGCTCGGCGCCGCAGTTGCACCGCGCATGGTGGACTTCACCGCGGCGCTGCCGAAAACCCGCAGCGGAAAGATCCTTCGGAGGCTCCTGAAGGCCCGCGAACTGGGGCTCCCCGAGGGGGACACATCCACCGTCGAAACCACCACGGAGGCACCATGACCGGCACACCGGAAAGGATCGGCGCGGACCGGGCCGGCACCGCGAGGCATCTCCTGCACCAGATGCTCCGGGTGCGCCGGCTGGAGGAAAAGTGCGTCGAACTCTACAGCGAGGCGAAAATCCGGGGCTTCCTGCACGTCTACATCGGCGAGGAAGCCGTGGCTGCGGGCGTCCTGGACAACCTGGACGCAGGAGACGCCGTGGTGGCAACCTACCGGGAACACGGCCATGCGCTGCTGCGGGGCGTGCCCGCCGGGGCCATCCTCGCCGAAATGTACGGCAACGTCCAGGGCTGCTGCCGCGGGCGGGGCGGCTCCATGCACCTGTTCGACGCCGCCACCCGCTTCTACGGCGGCAACGCGATCGTGGCGGGCGGGCTGCCCCTCGCCGTCGGCCTAGCGCTGGCGGACAAGATGGCCGGCCGCGCGCGCGTGACGGCCTGCTTCTTCGGCGAAGGGGCCGTGGCCGAGGGAGAATTCCACGAAAGCCTGAACCTGGCGGCACTGTGGCAGTTGCCCGTGCTCTTCTGCTGCGAGAACAACCTGTATGCGATGGGCACGGCACTGCGCCGCTCCGAGTCGCAGACGGACATTGCGCTGAAGGCTGCCGGCTACGAGCTCGCGGCCTGGGCAGTGGACGGGATGGACGTCCTCGCCGTCCATGAAGCCGCCCGCCGCGCCGTGGATGCCGTGCGGTCGGGCGCGGGTCCGCACTTCCTGGAGCTGCGGACCTACCGCTTCCGTGCCCACTCCATGTTTGATCCGGAGCGCTACCGGGAGAAGGCAGAGGTGGCGCACTGGATCGAGCGGGACCCCATCACCCTCCTACGCAACGCCCTGGAGGCTGCGGGCCAGCTGAGCGAAGACCAGTTGGCCGGCATCCAGGGTGACGCCGACGCGGAGGTGGCGGCCGCCGTCGAGTTCGCCGAAGCCGGGACTCCGGAGCCGCTGGAGGACCTGGCCCGGTTTGTCTACAGCGAGCGGGGACCGGAATGAAAACCACCTACCGGGAAGCCATCAGGGCCGGGATCCGGGATGCCATGAACCGTGACCCCCGGGTGTTCCTCCTGGGCGAGGACGTGGGCGCGTACGGCGGCTGCTTCGCCGTCAGCCTGGGACTGTTCGAGGAGTTCGGGCCGCAACGGATCCGCGACACTCCCCTGTCCGAATCCGGCTTCGTCGGTGCGGGCATCGGCGCGGCGCTGGGCGGCATGCGGCCCATCGTGGAGATCATGACCGTCAACTTCAGCCTGCTGGCCCTGGACCAGATCGTGAACAACGCGGCCACGCTCCTGCACATGTCCGGCGGGCAGTTCAACGTCCCGCTGGTGATCAGGATGACCACCGGCGCGGGACGCCAGCTGGGCGCCCAGCACTCGCACAGCCTGGAGGGCTGGTACGCCCACATTCCGGGCCTGCGCATTCTCGCGCCGGCCACCCTGGAGGATGCACGCGGCATGCTCTGGACCGCGCTGGAGGACCCGGACCCGGTGCTGATTTTCGAGCACGGGACGCTCTACAACATGCCGGGCGAGCTTGATGACGGCGCCGGGCCGGTGGACATCACCGCCGCCGCCGTCCGGCGGCCGGGGACGGACGTCTCGCTCATCACCTACGGCGGCACGCTGCCGGCAGTGCTCGACGCCGCCGGGCAGCTGGCAGCGGAAGGCATCGGTGCCGAGGTACTGGACCTGCGCGTCCTGCGCCCGCTCGATGATGCGGCAATCCTGGCCACGGTGGGCAAGACGCACCGGGCCGTGGTGGTGGATGAAGGGTGGCGCAGCGGCAGCATCTCGGCCGAGATCAGCGCGCGGATCACGGAGGCGGCCTTCTACGACCTCGACGCCCCGGTGGGACGGGTCTGCAGCGCCGAGGTCCCGCTGCCCTACGCCAAGCACCTGGAGCTTGCCGCGCTTCCCTCGGCTGAACGGATCGTGGCGGCGGCGCGGGAGGTGACGGGCGGGCGTGGGTGATTTCCGCATGCCGTCCCTGGGGGCGGACATGGACCACGGCAAGATGGTGGAGTGGCTCGTCAAGCCGGGCGACTACGTCCACCGCGGTGACGTGGTGGCCGTAGTGGACACCGAGAAGACGGTCATGGACATCGAGACCTTCGAAGAGGGGGTTGTGGCCGAACTGCTGGTGGACGTCGGCACCACGGTTCCCATCGGCACCCCGCTCGCGCGGATCACTGCAACGCCCGATGACGGGACGGGAGCCATGCCGCCGGCGGAAACCCACGGGCCCCTCTCGCCCCCGGTGCGGCACCTCGCCCACCAGCTGGGAGTTGATCCGGGCTCCATCCGCGGCACGGGCAGGCACGGGGCGGTGACGCGTTCCGACGTGGAACGCGCTGCAGCGCTGGTGCCGGTGCCGGCAGCTCCGGAACCCGCACCGGCAGCTCCGGAGCCCGCGGCGCCTCACGTGGAGGACGACGGCGGCAACCGTGGGCGGGTGCGCTCGTCACCTCTCGCCCGGCGCCTGGCGGCCGAGCGCGGAGTTGACCTTTCGGCCGTGGCCGGGACCGGGCCCGGCGGTGCGGTCACGGAAGGCGACGTCCTCCACGCGGCCGCTGCCGCCCCCGCACCGGTGCCACCAGGGGGTGCGGCGCCGGAAGCTCCGGCATCACCGGAGCTGACTGTGCCTGAAGTCCCGGCAACAGCAGAAGAGCCTGCGGCCAGGCCCGCGGAGGACCGGCAGCGCGAGGCAAGCCTGCGCAGGGCGGTCGGGGCGCTGATGTCCCGCTCCAAGAAGACGATCCCGCACTACTACCTCAGCACCACGCTGGACATGGGTGCCGCTGTGGCCTGGATGCAGTCCGTTAACCTCCAGCGCCCTGTTTCCTCCCGGCTGGTTCCCTCTGCACTCCTGCTGAAGGCCGCCGCCCTTGCTGCCAGGGACGTGCCCGAGGTCAACGGCCTGTATGTGGATGACGAGTTCCGGCCCAGCCAGGCAGTGCATCTCGGCGTCGCCGTTGCCCTTCGGAAGGGCGGCATCGTGGCCCCGGCAATCCACGACGCCGACCAGCTCCCGGTGGACACCCTCATGGAGCAGCTGAGGGACCTCGTGTCCCGTGCCCGGGCAGGCAGGCTGCAGCGGGCAGAAATGGCCGATCCCACCATCACCGTGACCAACCTGGGCGACCTGGGCGTGGAGAGCGTGTTCGGGGTGATCTATCCGCCGCAGGTGGCCATGGTGGGCCTGGGCCGGCTGATGGAACAACCGTGGGCGCACGAGGGAATGCTCGGCGTCCGTCCCGTGGTGACGGCCACCCTCTCCGCCGACCACAGGGTGAGTGACGGCCTGCGCGGCGCACGTTATCTGGCGCGGCTGGACGAACTGCTGCAAAAACCGGAGGAACTATGAACGAACAGGACGCCCGCGCGGCAGTGCACCAGGCGATCGGGCAGGTGGCGCCGGACGTGGAGCCGGCGGACCTTGCGGACGGTGCACGGCTGCGGCAGGACCTTGAACTCGATTCACTCGACTTCCTGCGGCTTGTGGAGACCATATATTCCACAACAGGCATAAATATTCCGGAAGGCGACTACCCCCGGGTGGCGACGGTGGGCGGCCTGATCGCGTACATCGCCGGTCACGCCTGACGCCGGGCAGCCCCGCGTCTCGCCTCAATTACGGCCACAGCCCAGCGCCACCCGCGTTTTACCAGGTCAAGCGGCCTGGCCTCGATGAGCAGCCGCCGTGTATGCAGGTCGAGGAATAGAAGGTAGAACGTGAAGGCAAGGGCTGTGACGAACGCCAGCGAGGAGGCGTCGATGGGCAGTGCCACGAAGGACCACACGGAGAGCTGGTCCTGCGCCCCGAACACCACAAAGAACGTCACGCCCACGTACAACGACCTGATCTGCCAGTCGTCCCGGATACCGGTAACGGCCAGGAAAGGCAGGAACCAGAGGATGTACCAGGGCTGGATGATGGGCGAGAGCATCACGACGGCGGTAAACGCCAGCGCCATCCGGCGCACCGCCCGCGAGTAGTCACCGCGGAACATCAGGACCAGGACCAGCGCGATCGCCGCCCATTTCATTCCCGTCCGCAGGAGGGTGGCGAACGTGCCGCCGGGGAGCCCCAGCACGTTGCCCAGGAACTCCACCTGCTGGCCCAGGAAGCCCGATGGCGAGTAGCCGGTATAGCCCGGCGTGGGGTCCATGATGGCCCACACCCATCCCATCCCCAGGTTGTACGGGATGCCGCTGAGGGCCAGCACGCCGAAGCTGATGCCCGCCGTCGCGCCCCACATCAGGAACTTGCGGGGCCAGGAAGCCGACGGGCCCGCCCACATCAGGCCAACAAAGGGAAGCAGGAGGACGGTGATCGGCTTGATTCCGATCGACGCGGTCACCAGCAGCACTCCGAGCAGGTACCGGCGCGTGGCCGCGAGGTAGACGCCTGCGACGGCGAGGCCCACCATGAGGGCGTCGTTGTGCGCGCTGGCGATGAAGCTGATCAGGAACAGCGGGTTGGCCACGGAGATCCAGAGTGCACGCGCCCCGTTGATGCCGTGCAGCTCCGCCAGCCTGGGCACATAGATGACGCAAAGCAGGACCCCGACGCCGGCGAGGAGGCGGAACAGGAGGACAGACACATCCGGCTGCGCGCCGGTCAGCCCCACCACCCCGCGCGCCAGCCAGAGGAAGTAGGGACCGTAGGGGGTCCTGGCTTCCGCCCAGGCAGGATCGGCGCCGAGCGAGAACCAGTTGCTGAGCGTGGAAATCCCCACCTGGTAAGGGTTCTGGCCCTCCATGACCAGCCGGCCCTGGCCGGTGTAGGCGTAGACGTCGCGGGAAAAGACGGGGACACAGAAAAGCAGCGGCAGGGACCAGGCAGAGATGGCGAGGACGACGGACCGCAGCGACGATTTGCCCCAATCCGCCAGGCGCTGGCCCAGCCGGAGCCAGGACCGCATCAGCACCATGGCGCCCACCGTCAGGAGCACGGTGGATACAGTCACTCCCCAGCCCTCGGTGCGGAGGGCGATTACCACCGGCTGGCGGATCATGGGTGAGCCGTTGGCGATCCACCCGGTCCCGATGGAACCGATAAACATCATCAGGGCCCCGACAAAGCCCTCGATGGTGGCCAGGTAGGCGCGGCCGGTGGCCGGGCCGGAGGCTTTAGCCGACGCTGCCGGCTGCGTCTCCGAAGTCCCGAGGTGTGACCCGCCTGCCGTCATGTTTGTCTGGTCCCTCACTTGGTTACGGCGCTGGTAGGACCAGCAATAAGGCCGCCCTGCAACGCCGCTATTTTATCAGCCGGGTTTCCCGCGCCCCTTCCGAGGCTAGAGCATACGGTCGCTGCGGGCGGTCCGGTTCCGGCCGAGCGACTTTGCCCGGTAAAGGGCGGCGTCCGCTGAGGCGATGAGGCGTTCCACATCCGTTGTGGCACCGTCATACGTGGAAATACCGTAACTGACAGTCGGCATGTCCATCCCGTCCACGGTTGCAGCCGCCGCCAGGCGCCGGCTGATCGACTTAGCGATGATTTCCGCCCGTTCCGCGCTGGCACCCGGGATAAGGATCACGAATTCCTCCCCGCCGTAGCGTCCCACCAGGTCGGTGGACCGCACCGTGGCGGCGCAGGCGTCCGCGAACGTCTGCAGGGCAACATCCCCGGCGGCGTGGCCGTAGGTGTCGTTGACCGCCTTGAAGTGGTCCAGGTCCGCCAGGACCAGGGCGCCGGTGCCTTTGGCGATGGACAGGTCGGCCAACTGTTCGGCCGCCAGGTTCAGGAAGGCCTTGCGGTTGAGGAGGCCGGTGAGGTCATCACGGGAGGCCACCATGCGCAGCGCCCTGGTCTGCTGTTCATTGCTGAGGGCCGCCATGCTGAAGGAAACCACCACCAGGAGGACCATGGTCACCAGTGTGGTCACCGCGGAACCAAAAACAGTGACGAAGATGGGGCCGTCCTGCCCCTCCAGCATGAACGCCGCCCAGCGCAGCACATAGAACACGGAGAGTCCGCCGGCCGCCGCCGCCATGGGGATCCGTACGCGCGAGTATCCCGGTTCCAGCCGCCAGAGCTCGCGCGACGCCAGGCCTATGGTGAGGCTCATGGCTGCCAGGAACACGGGGCCGCCGGACCAGGTGTTGGTGGCCGGGTTGTCCAGGACCGAGGCAACCAGGGTCACCAGGGGGATGGCGGCGAACGCCCACTTTGGCGGCGGCACGGTCCGCAGCGACCGGGCGCCCGCCCAGACAGCCACTCCGCCGAGCACCAGGAGCACGTTGCCCAAGGGGTTCCCCCAGACCTGGTGTGCTGTTCCATCCAGGAGGAAACAGCCGGATCCTGACAGGAAAAACAGCAGCGCCAGGCACCACCAGCCGCTGTAGGGCGAGCGCGTGGTCCGGTAGGCGGAGAAGTAGAAGAGGAGCACCAGCACCAGCGCCATCAGGCCAAAGGCGATCCGGAGGGTTGTGGTATCCAGAGCCATGTTTCCGAAGTCCCCCCACTGCCGATACCGCGCCGACCCCAAGTATCGCACCGGTCCGGGAGGTTGTCAGGATGGGATTACGGCTGGCGCAGGGCCTAGTGTTGTCAGGACAGCCAGCAGGACTATTCCGGAAGGCAATCCCCATGCTCCTTCTCTTTGGTTTCAAGACCGTGCTCAAGGCCTTGCCCGGGAAACCGGCCACCTGCCAGTACTGCCGGGCGTTCGCCCACCACCGCCTTGAGGAGCGGGCCACCAAGTTCACGCTCTTCTTCATGCCAGTGTTCACCACGTCGCGTTCCTACCAGATCACGTGCACCAATTGCGGGCACGTCTCGAGCATTTCCGCGCGGCAGAAGCGGGCGTTGGAACTGCAGCGCTAGCCAACCGCCCATGGAACAAAAGCGGAAAACCATGGACGTTCGTGCCGCCCGTGGCTAGAGTGGGACCCGACTGTGAGCCTCTGCTCCAGGAGTTGGCGGGAAATCCCGGGACGTGTCCGTCCTGATGTGGCAAAAGGAGGTGTCTGTGATGACTGTTCAAGCCCTGCGTCCTGCGCGCCCCGCACTTTTCATCCGGACCCTTCCCCTTTTCCGCACCGGCCCCGCCTGACCTCCCGCGGGGCGCCGAACATCCAAGGCCGCAGGCCGGTGCGCGGGGGCCCTCCCGTGAGGTATTACAGTGAACACATCGTCAGGCAGCGGCCTGGAAAGCACCAACCACCCAAGCGACGGTCCGCTCCCCTATGGCTATACCCCCGCCGTCGCCCAGCACTTCGAGGACCATCCGATGCCGGCGGCCACCGGGCGCGGGCGGGTGGTCCGCGTGGACAGGAACCTGCTGCTGGTGGCTGCGGGCGCGGACCTGCTGCACCTGCCCTATCCGCTGAGCGGAAAACCTGCAGTAACCGGAGACTGGGTGTGGATAGGCCCCAACCGGGCCGGCGAACGCCAGATCCTCAGCGTCCTGCCGCGCCGTTCGGAACTGAGCCGCAAGCGCGCGTTCGAAGCCTCCTCCGAGGCACAGGTCCTGGCCGCCAACATGGACACCGTCGGCGTGGTGGTCCCGGTCGACCGGCCCCTGACTCACAACCGGTTGGAACGCACCCTTGTGGCCGCGTGGGACTCGGGGGCTACTCCCCTGGTGATCATCACCAAGGCGGACCTCGCGGACGTGGCGGACGACGTCGTCGGGAAAGTCATCCTGCAGGCTGCAGGCGTGGATGTGGTCACCACCTCCGCGGAAACCGGCGACGGCATCGATCAGCTGCTGGCGCACATCCCGGCGGGCGGAACAATCGTGCTCCTGGGGCCATCGGGTGCCGGAAAGTCCACGCTCATCAATGCGCTGGTGGGCCGCGACATCCAGGACACCGGCGAGGTGCGCTCCGGCGACTTCAGGGGGAGGCACACCACCACCTCCCGGGAACTGGTGCCGCTTGCGAACGGGACGGTGCTGATGGACACGCCTGGCGTGCGGGGCTTCGGCCTGTTCGACGCCGAGGACGGCATCGGCGAGATGTTCGGCGATGTGGAGGCGCTGGCGGCCGGGTGCAGGTTTTCGGACTGTTCCCACCAGGGCGAACCCGGCTGCGCTGTTCAGGAGGCTCTTGCCACAGGCGTGTTGGAGGAGCGCCGCTGGCACAACTACCTGAAGCTGCAGCGGGAGCTTGCCGCCCTGGCCCGCCGGAGCGACGCCGCGGCGCAGCGTGCCTACCAGCGGGAGTGGCACCAGAAAGTGGTGGCGGCAGGGAAGTCCCAGCGCTGGGCCGAACGCGAGACGGCGGAGAGGAAGGAACGGCCGGGCCGGAAGCGGCGGTGACGGCCGGTGGCTCCGCGGCGCTGATGCGCGTCCCGGCGGCGTCCGGGTCAGCGGGCGGTGCTGCCCCGGACCACCAGTTCGGCCGGGTAGATGACCGGTTCCAGCTGCTCGTCCGGGTTTTCGATCGCGCGGATCAGGAGCTGTCCGGCTGTCACGGCCATATCCACCATCGGCTGCGTCACCGTGGTCAGGCCCATGCCATTGGCCGCCAGGAGGGAATGGTTGTCGAATCCCACAACAGCAACGTCCTCCGGAACCCTCCGGCCCCCGCCCCGCACAGTTTCAATTACACCCAGGGCCATCAGGTCCGAGGCGGCGAAAACGCCGTCGAGCTCCGGCGCCTCGGAGAATAGGTTCCTGGCCGCTTCGGCGCCGCCCGCCGTCGTGAAGTCCCCATGGATGACGGGCCCGGGCTGCAGCCCGGCCTCCCGGACACCCTGCGTCCATCCGTCCAGGCGGTCGACTGCCGCTGTCATGTCGGCGGGTCCTGCCACGGTTCCCAGCCGGGTGCACCCGGTGGCGGCCAGGTGGCGGGCTGCAAGCCGGCCGCCCTCGAAGTTGTCCAGGTCCACATAAGGGACGCCGAAACCCGCGGCCCAGGGCCTGCCGATGAAGACAGTGGGCAGGCCGGTTGTGCCAAGGGTCTCCGCCCAGTCGTCCGCCTTGTGGAACGAGACCACGATCGCGCCGTCCACGTGCCCGCCCCGCAGGTACCGCATGGTCCGGGCGGAATCATCCCCCGCCCGGGACATCAGCAGCACCAGCTGCATGTCGGTGCCCCGGAGTGCCTCGTTGACGCCGGTGATGACGGCGGCGAAGAAGGGGTCCATCATCACCCGTGCGTCCGGCTCCGGGATGACCAGCGCAATGGATCCGGTGCGCCTGGTCACCAGGCTCCGGGCCGCACGGTTCGGCGTGTAGCCGAGCGCCACGATCGCAGCGTCGACGGCGGCCTGGGCCTCCGGACTGACCTTCAGCCCGCCGTTGATCGCCCTGGACGCGGTGGAGCGGGACACTCCGGCGGCCGTGGCGAGGTCCTCGAGCGTCGGGCTGGGCCGCCCGGCGTGCAGGAGGCCGGGCCGGCGGGACTTTTCGTTCATTACACAGACAATACGACACCTGGCTCCGTCGACGGCACGGGGCTGCTGCCGGCAGGAATGGCATTGGATGCGGCCACCGCCGAGTACCACCAGGCACTGGCTTTCGGGATGCGCTCCTGGGTTGCATAATCAACCCGGACCAGGCCAAAGCGCTGGTGGTAGCCGAAGGACCACTCAAAGTTGTCCAGCAGGGACCACGCCAGGTATCCGCGGACGTCCACGCCGTCAGCTATGGCACCATGCACCGCCTGGAGGTGTGCTGCGAAGAACCCCAGCCGGTCCTGGTCGTCCACGAAGCCCGCCTCGTCCGGGACATCGTCGTACGCTGCACCGTTTTCGGTGATGTAGAGGGGGATCCCGGCAGGACCCGTGTACTCAGCCTGCAGCCGGTTGAGCAGCCGCCGCAGCCCCTCCGGCTGGACCTCCCAGCCCATTCCCGTCACCGGCAGGCCGCGGGACACCGATCGGGCGCCGTCGGCTGCCACGAACGGGGAGGACACCGGGCGGGCTGCCTGTCCGGGAGCCGACGTCGTCTCCTGCCCCGCCTGTTCCCCGGGGTCCGCCGGGTCCTTCGTGAGGGATTCACCGTGGTAGTAGTTGACGCCCAGCAGGTCCAGCGGCGTGGAAATGGCCTCCATGTCCCCGTCCTGCACCAGGTCAGCCAGTCCAAGGTGCGCCACGTCTGCCAGAAGGTCTGCCGGGTACTCCCCCCTGAACAGCGGGTCCAGGAAGATCCTGTTGAACTGGCCGTCGATCCGCCTGGCGGCGTCCCGGTCGCTGTCGCTGGCGGGATCGCGTGGGTCTGCGACCGTGAGGTTCAGGGTGATGCCCACGGTGGCGTCCGGATCCTCGCGGCGCAGCCCGCGGGCCGCCAGGCCGTGCCCGAGCAGCAGGTGGTGGGCGGCGGCAAGTCCTGCCCGCGGGTCCTGCCGTCCCGGCGCATGGACGCCGGCCGCATAGCCCAGGAACGCCGAGCACCACGGTTCGTTGAGGGTGGTCCAGATCCGGACCCGGTCCCCCAGGACGCCGTGCATGAGCGCCGCGTACTCGGCGAAACGGTAGGCCGTGTCCCGGTTGGCCCAGCCGCCCTTGTCTTCAAGCGCCTGCGGCAGGTCCCAGTGGTAGAGGGTAAGCCACGGTGTGATTCCGGCGGCCAGCAGTTCATCCACCAGGCGGGAGTAGAAGGCAATCCCTTCCGGATTGGGCGTAACGCCGTCGGGCATGCAGCGGGCCCAGGACGTGGAGAACCGGTAGGCCTTCATGTGCAGCTGGCCCATGAGCGCCACGTCCTGCTTGTAGCGCCGGTAGTGGTCGCAGGCCACGTCACCGTTGTGGCCGTCGGCCACGGCACCGGGCAGCCGGGCGAACACATCCCAGATGGAGTCCTGCCGGCCGCCGGTGTGTGCTGCGCCTTCAATCTGGTAGGCAGCTGTTGCCGCGCCCCAGAGAAAGCCCTCCGGAAACGGAAGTTGGGTGGGGCTCATCCTTTGACTGCTCCTTGCATAATTCCGGATACGAGTTGGCGTCCCGCCGCTATAAACAGGAGCAGGAGTGGGACGGTGGCCAGGACGGCGCCCGCCAGGACCACGGAATAGTCCACGAAGTGCGCGGCCTGCAGCAGCTGCAGTGCCACTGGAAGGGTGGGGTTTGACGGGTCGAGGACAATGAACGGCCAGAAGAAGTTCGTCCAGGTGGCCACGAAGGTGAACAGGGCGAGCATGGCGGCCGCAGGGCGCGCGGCCGGGAACCCGATGTACCAGAAGGCCTGGATCATGGACGCCCCGTCCATCCGCACGGCCTCGATGAGTTCATCCGGGAGGGCGTCACGCAGGTATTGGGTCATCCAAAACACGCCGAAGGCGGTCACGACGCCGGGGATGATGACCGCCCAGAGCGAGCCGGTCCACCCCAGCTTGGACATCACGATAAACAGCGGGACGACGCCCAGCTGGGTGGGAACCGCCATGGTGGCGATGACGAACACCAGCAGCCCCTTGCTGCCGCGGAAGCGGAGCTTGGCAAAGGCGAATCCGGCAAGGGTGGAAAACACGACGACGGACGCCGCGGTCACGCACGAGACGATGAGGCTGTTGCCCATCGCCTTCCAGAACGGGATGCTGTCAAAGACTTTCGCGGCATTGGCCAGGAAGTTCCCGCCAGGCAGCAGCGGGATGCCGCGGCTCAGGACGGTGTTGTCATGGCTGCCCACCAGGAAGGACCAATAGAGCGGAAAGAGGGACGCCAGGAGGACAGCGCCCAGGAAGCCGTAGGTGAGGAAGCCGGGCCGGCGGTCACTTCCGTGGCCCGACTTTTGTTTCCGGGTACCTGGCCCGCGCCGCGCCGCTGCCTTGGCTGCCCCTTTCCCGGCGGTCTGTTCGATCATGGGAATGGAGCTCACTTGCGGCCTCCCTGGCTTGCGATGCGCTTGGTGATGAGGAAGTTGAGCAGGGCGATCACCACAATGATCAGGAAGAGCAGCCACGCCACGGCGGAGGCCCTGCCGAAGTTGCGCTGGCCCCAGCCGAGTTCCCAGATGTACATGGTCAGCGTCTGCCACTGCCGGTCCGCTCCGCCCAGGCCGGACTGGTCAAAGACCCGCGGCTCGTCGAAGATCTGCAGGCCGCCGATGGTGGAGGTGATCACCACGAAGATCACCGTGGGCCGCAGCATGGGGACAGTGACGGAGACGAACTGCCGCAGCCTGCCGGCGCCGTCGATCGTTGCCGCCTCGAACACGTCGCGCGGGATGGCCTGCATGGCGGCGAGGAAGATCAGCGCGTTGTAGCCGGTCCAGCGGAAGTTCACCATGGTGGCGATGGCCAGGTGGCTCGCAACGGAGTCGGAATGCCACCGGACCGGGTCAAGCCCTGCCGCCTTCAGCATCTCGTTGATCAGCCCGAACTGGTCCGCGAAGAGGTTGTTGAAGATCAGGCCTACCGCCACTGGCGCCACCACGAACGGCACCAGGACCCCCATCCGCCAGAACGTCCTAGCCCTCAGGTTCGCGTCCAGCACCGCCGCGATCACCAGGGCGATGACAACCTGGGGGACTGAAGACAGGATGAAGATGCTGAAGGTGTTGCCCACTGCATTCCAGAAGTAGGGCTGGGATACAACGAAGGCGTAGTTTTCCAGGCCCGTGAACTTCCCCTGTCCGCCAATGAGGTTCCAGTTGTGCAGGGAAACCCACGCTGTGTAGACGAGCGGGAAGAGCCCGGTGACGGCGAACAGGATAAAGAACGGCGAGATGTAGAGGTAGGGGGACAACTTGACGTCCCACTTGGAGACCTGCTGCGAGAAAGCCAGGCGCCGGACACCCTTCGTGTCCTCAGGCGGGGCCTGCCCCGCAGCGCTCCGTGGCCGGACCCGGTCGGTGACAGCCATGCCTAGAGGGACTTCACTGCGGTGACGAACTTCTCCCAGGAGGAGGCGGCGTCGTCCGACTTGTCGACGTCCACGCGGGTGAGGGCCTGCTGCATGGCGTCATTGATGGCGAAGTACTTGGTTCCCTTGAACGGGGTCACGTCAACAGCCTTGGCGCGTTCGGCGAAGATCTGGCCGGTAGGGGCGCCGTTGAAGAACTCGCTGGTCTGGCCCAGCAGTTCCGGGCTTTCCAGTGCCTCCTTTTGGCTGGGGAAGGTGCCCTTGGCGGTGAAGGCCTTGATCTGCTGCTCGGGGGCGGTCAGCCAGCCTGCCAGCTTCTTGGCCTCGGCCTGGTGTTCGCCCTGGGTGGGAACCGTCAGGTAGGAACCACCCCAGTTTCCCCCGCCGCCGGGGAAGACGTCGGCAACATCCCAGCCGGTGACCCCGGCCGCGTTGCCCTCGATGACCCCCAGCATCCAGCCCGGGCAGAGGGTTGTTGCGAAGGCGCCCGTCTGGAAGCCGGAGGCCCAGTCGTCGCTCCACTGGCTAAGGTGGGCGGACAGCCCGTCCTTGGTGGAGGCTTCCAGGACCTGGTTGTAGGTGTCCTTGACCTTCGGGTTCTCCGTGGCGATGACGGTGCCGTCCTCCTCCTCATAGACCTTCTCGAGCTGGTTGCTCATGCCCTGGTAGATCGCCCCCGCCGAGTCGAACCATGCGGAATCCGGGCTTGCGGCCTTGAAGGCCTTGCCGGCCTCGAAGTAGCTGTCCCAGGTGGTCCCCAGCATCTTGGCAACTTCCCCGCGTTCGGTGGGCATGCCGGCCTTCTTGAGCAGCTCGGCGTTGTAGCAGACGGCTTCAGGGCCGGAGTCGGTCCCGTAGCCAAGCAGCTTGCCGTCGGCGGTCGTGGCGGCCTCGGCCTTCCAGTCCAGCCAGCGGCCTTCCACAGCGGGGTCCTTCAGGTCTGCAAAGCGGTCCGGGTACTGCAGCAGTTCCGGAAGCCAGTCCACCTCAACGGCCTCGATATCGGACAGGCCGGAGCCGGCGGCCAGGCGCGTGGTGAGGTTGTCCCGTGCCTCGTTGGTGGTTGCCGCCTTCTTGTGCTCAATGGTCACGTTCGGGTTCAGCGCTTCGTACTCTTCGAAGAGTTTTTCGTACCCGAATTCGTTGAAGGTACCCACCGTGAGCGTGACGGGACCGGAGCCGGTGGCGCCGTCGACGCCGCTTGATTCAGGGGCGGACGAGCCGCAGGCCGTCAGCGACAGGGCCAGGCAGGCGGCCGCAGCCGACAACACAGAGAACTTGGTTGGGTTTTTCACAGGAAAGACTCCTTCGTCAGAAAAAATGCCCTGTCGACCCACATGACGGTCGGAGGCGGAGAGGTGGTGCGGTGGAACTGCCCCGGGGCAGTGGCCCGAGCGTGGGAGCGCTCTCACCACATGGTGTCCCACCTCACAACTCCTTGTCAAGAGCCGGTAGGAGCGCTTCCACGCGACCCTTGCCGGTACTCCCCCGCGGTGTTACGCTTCCCCGACGAGAGCGCTCCCACGGCTGCAGCTTTTCCTGTCGCCCACGCTCGACGATTCCCGCCAACGAACAGGACAAGCAATGCCGCTAGCCCACGTCCCCCATCCTCCGCGCGCCGGCAGACCCCAGAACCCGCAGCAGGGGCGCACCCAGGCCCGGCGCCGGCACGTCGCCGGCACTGTCGCCGGCGCCGTCGCCCTCCTCGCCGGCCTGGTCGCCAGCGGAGGAAGCATGGCCGCTGCTGCGCCGGCCGCTCCCGCCGTTTCAAAGGCATCGGCTTCAAAGGCATCGGCGCAACAGGCTCCCGCACCGGCTGCTCCCCCTGCCCTTCCCCAGGTTGCAGAGCCTGACTTCGGACCCAACGTCCGGATCTTCGACCCCGGCATGCCGGTGGCCGAAATCCAGGCCACGGTTGATTCCATCGCCGCTGAACAGGTGGACGATGAGATGGGTTCCAAACGCTACTCACTGCTGTTCAAGCCGGGAACCTACGGCAGTGCCGAAGAGCCGCTCATCGTCCAGGTGGGCTACTCCACCGAGGTGGCGGGGCTGGGCGCTTCCCCCACGGATGTCACCATCAACGGGCACGTGGACGTCTACAACCGGTGCCTCACCGCGGACAACTGCATCGCCCTGAACAACTTCTGGCGGTCCCTGTCCAACCTCACCATCAATGTCACCGGCCTCGAAGGCTGCCGCAGCTCCGCCAATTTCTGGGCGGCCTCGCAGGCGTCCCCCATGCGGCGGATCAACATCACCGGCGGCAACCTCTCCCTCATGGACTACTGCACCGCCGGACCGCAATACGCCAGCGGCGGCTTCATCGCCGATTCCAAGACGGGCGATGTCATCAACGGCTCACAGCAGCAGTACTTCGTGCGTGACAGCAGCATCGGCAACTGGTCCAACGGCGTCTGGAACCAGGTCTTCTCCGGAGTGGACGGGGCACCGGCGCAGTCCTTCCCGAACCCGCCGTACACCACTTTGGCGAGCACGCCTATCAGCCGCGAAAAGCCTTATCTCACGCTGGATGCCGCCGGCCAGTACAGCGTGTTCGTTCCCGCCGTCCGCACGGACTCCGCCGGGACCACGTGGGAAAACGGCCCGACGGCGGGGCGCAGCATCCCGCTGTCAGATTTCTATGTGGCCCGCCCCTCGGATTCGGTCAAGACCATCAATTCCCAGCTGGCACGCGGCAAGAACCTCCTGTTCACCCCGGGGGTCTACGGCATTGATGAGAGCATCGAGGTCAAGAGGGCCAACACCATCGTCCTGGGGCTGGGGATCGCCACCCTCACCGCCATCAACGGCGCCGTCCCGCTGACCGTCGCGGATGTGCCCGGCGTGGACATTGCCGCCGTCACGATTGATGCCGGCGAGGTGAATTCACCGGCACTCATGCGGATCGGGAAGGCCACGCACGGCGGCGGCGGCGCCGCCAACCCGGCTGTCCGCACGGACCCCGGCAACCCCACCGTGCTCCATGACGTGTTCTTCCGCATCGGCGGTCCTCACGTGGGCAAAGCCTCGGTCAGCCTGGAGGTCAAAAGCGACAACGTTCTCCTGGACCACATCTGGGCCTGGCGCGCCGACCACGGCAACGGGGTGGGCTGGACCACCAACACCGGCAGGAACGGCGTGATCATCAACGGTAACAACGTCACCGCCACCGGCCTGTTTGTCGAGCACTACCAGGAGTACAACGTCATCTGGAACGGCGAAAACGGCAGGACCGTCTTCTTCCAGAACGAGCTGCCCTATGACGCGCCGAACCAGGCCGCCTGGCAGCACGACGGGGTCCTCGGCTGGGCGGGCTACAAAGTCGCCGATTCGGTCAAGACCCACGAACTCTGGGGCGGCGGCAGTTACGTCTACAACAACGTGGACCCCACCATCCACGCCACCCGCGGCTTCGAGGTACCGGTGACACCCGGCGTGACACTGCACAGCCTGCTGACCGTCAACCTGGGTGCCGGCACCCTGGACCACGTCATCAACGACACCGGCGCACCCGTGTCGACGGACGCCGTCGGGATACCCAGCTACGTCCCCAGTTTCCCCTAGGCGGGATGCGCGCGGACGGGCGTTTCCCACCCCCGTCCGCGCAGGCTGCCAGGGGCGGCCGCATGACCGTAAGGGGACTTGTCCCCGGTCTGCGTGGGCCGGGCGGGAATCTGTTCCGGAAGAAACATTTGACTTGGATGGCCGGACCCTTTACGCGCGCGTATTCAGATGTAAGCGCTTACATGTGTCCCGCGAACTGGCTTTGGGGTGCATGGAAACATACTTGCGCCTGGTTCCCGCCTCTCCCTACGGTGGGTGCGGCCGGGAGCCCACAAAGTCTCCTGGCCTTTGAACCGGCGGTCCTACGCCGGTTCGCCTCCGAACAACGGCGTCCCTGATGACGCCTGCGGAATCGGGGCCGCCGGAGTATCGGGAAATGAGGGCAGATGCCCGTCTTCCACGAACAGTTACAACTCCGCGAGAAGAGCAATAATGCACAAGCACCCCCAAACCCCCCGGATGCCGCGGTGGCGGTCCGCCGCCGCGGCACTGGCAACAGCCGTGGCTGCCTCGACCTTCCTTGCCGTGCCGTCGGCGCAGGCCAACGAGCCTGCCGATCCGCCGGCCGCAGAGCAGATGCCGGCGCCGACCCCCGGTTTCCCGCTCCCCACGGAACACACCCAGGAAGCCTTCGACCCGGCGTCGGACTTCACCTCCAAGTGGACCCGCGCCGATGCCAGCCAGATCATGGCGCAGAGCGACACCACGGTGGCTCCCGGACAGAACTCCATGAGCCCGGACGTCACCATGCCGGAAATCCCCGAGGATTTCCCCACCATGAATGAGGACGTCTGGGTCTGGGACACCTGGTCCCTGACGGACGAGAATGCCAACCAGATCAGCTACAAGGGCTACGACGTCATCTTCTCGCTCGTCGCTGACCGCCACGCCGGCTACAACTTCGACCAGCGCCACTGGAACGCCCGCATCGGCTTCTTCTTCCGCAAGACCAATGCGGACCCGGCCAAGGACAAGTGGAACTACGGCGGGCACCTCTTCGTCGACGGATCTTCCATCGGCAACACCGAGTGGTCCGGCTCCACCCGCCTGATGCAGGGCAACCATGTGAACGTTTTCTACACGGCCACCACTTTCCACGACGTGGCTGAGCGGAATGCCGGCGGCGGCGGCATCGCCCCGGACGCGGCAATTGCCAAGGCCCTCGGCAACATCCATGCCAACGAGGAACGCGTCTGGTTCGACGGCTTCGAGCACACCAAGCTGCTCGAGCCGGACGGCAAGATGTACCAGACCAAGGAGCAGAACCCGGGCTTTGCATTCCGCGACCCGTTCACCTTCGCCGACCCGGCGCACCCCGGCAAGACCTTCATGGTCTTCGAAGGCAATACGGCCGGCAACCGCGGCGAGTACCAGTGCACCGAGGAAGACCTCGGCTACCGTGAGGGCGATGCCAACGCAGAATCCCTCGACGAAGTGAACAGCAGCGGCGCCTTCTACCAGACCGGCAATGTGGGCCTCGCCGTGGCTGACAACAAGGACCTGACCAAGTGGTCCTTCCTGCCTCCGATCCTCTCCGCGAACTGCGTCAACGACCAGACTGAACGTCCCCAGATCTTCATCCAGAACGAGGACGGCAAGAACAAGTACTACCTGTACACGATCAGTCACCAGTTCACGTACGCGGCCGGCATGCGCGGCCCCGACGGCGTCTACGGCTTCGTGGGCGACGGCGTGCGCTCCGACTACCAGCCCGTCAACAACTCCGGCCTGGCACTCGGTTCGCCCACCGACCTGAACCTGCCGGCCAACAACCCGAGCGGCACCATCTCGGGCCAGCAGAACGGCCGGCAGTTCCAGGCCTACTCGCACTACGTGCAGCCCAATGGACTCGTGCAGTCGTTCATCGACAACGTCAACGGCGTCCGCGGCGGCTCCCTGTCCCCGACCGTGAAGATCAACTTCAAGAACGGCGTCACGCAGGTTGACCGCAGCTTCGGCGAGAACGGCCTTGGCCCGTTCGGCTACCTGCCCACCAACGTCCGTGTCGGCGGCGAGGGACTCTACAAGTAACCAACACCTCGAGGCCACCTCGACGACACATCCTGCTTGCAGGCGGCGCACCGGCAGTTCCCTGCCGGTGCGGTAGCCGGCACCAGTGCGGAGCGGGGCGCCATCCCAGGCGTCCCGCTCCGTTGCCGTGGCGCACCGGCGCCCGGACAAGCAGCCCCAACTGAAATGGTCACCATGTCGGAAAAACCTGATCTCCGTACTCCCGCCAGCCGGCGCACCGCCTGGGCAATAGCGGCAGCCCTCGCAATCCTGGCTGCCCTTGTCTCCACCGTTGTCCGGATCGAGGGGTCGAGCGCCAAAGTGAGGGCAGAAGAGGCCCTTCGGAGTGTTGCGACAGCACAGTCTGCATCCAAGGATGCGGCGGGCGTTTATGCCTCCTATTGGCTGACTGGCGGTGACCACAGCCTCTCTGCCGCCCATCCGGTCCAGGCGGAAGGGGTAGCGGACCTCAGGAGCATCAGTTGCGACGACGGCTGGGTAGCAGCAGCCCGGGTTGACGGCGAAATCTACGTGCGGTCAAACCTCGAGGAAGGCGCTGTTGCGGCAGGAGCCGGGGAAATCCGCCGGCCCGGCTGCGTCACTGATGAAGCCCTCCGGCGAATGCTTTCCGACGTTGGCCTGCAGGAACAGCCAGCGGAGCCCGGGTCAATCGCCGACCGGCCGCAGGACTCATCGAAGTACCGCCCGAACTACCACATCACTCCCGAACGCAACTGGATGAATGATCCGCAGCGGCCCTTTTTCCTCAATGGGCTCTGGCACTACTACTACCTGTACAACTCCGACTATCCGGAGGGAAACGGAACCGAGTGGTACCACCTCACCAGTGAAGACCTGCTGACCTGGAAGGACGAAGGGGTGGCCATTGAGAAGTACAAAAACGGGCTGGGGGACATTGAAACCGGCAGCGCGGTGGTGGACTACGAAAACACTGCCGGATTTGGGCACGGCGCCGTCATCTCAGTACTGACGCAGCAGGACCAGGGCGTCCAGCGCCAGTCCCTGTTCTACTCAACCGACGGCGGATACACCTTCAACGCGTACGAGGGCAATCCCGTGATGGACAACCCCGGAGCGGAGCACTGGCGGGACCCGAAAATTGTCTGGGACGGGGAACGCAGCCAGTGGCTCATGGTCCTTGCCGAGGGACACAAGATCGGCATGTATACCTCCTCCAACCTCAAGGATTGGCGCTACGTTTCAGGTTTCGAGCGGACCGGCCTGGGGACACTGGAATGTCCCGACCTGTTCCAGCTGGATCTGGACGGGGATCCTGCCAAGAGAACCTGGGTGCTCGCGGCAAGCGCCAATGGAACAGAAGAGGGAAGAACCACCGGCGTCGCCTATTGGACCGGAAGCTGGGACGGAACCCGCTTCACGCCCCGGGACGAGGACCATCAGTGGCTGGACGCCGGATCCGACTTCTACGCAGCCGTGACCTGGGACGACCCCCGGCTCACCGAAGGCCAGAAAATGCAGTCCCGGCAGGCAATCGGGTGGATGAACAACTGGGACTATGCCCGGAAGCTCCCAACCGCGGACTGGCACGGCGGCATGGACACCCTCATCCGGGACATCCGCCTCAAAACCGTCCAGGACCGCCCGACCCTTGTCTCTGCTCCTGCGAAAACCTTGGGCCGGCTCGGGGGCCAGACGTTGGATCTCCAAGGGTCCACACCCGACGGCATCAAGAAGCTTCCGTCCTCCCAGGGAGGGGCGTACCGGCTGGACGTGACGCTTGAGCGGCCCGGACCCCATGACGGATCCGAGGCACGGATTTCCATGGAAAGCGGCGGCTCTGCGTTTGCAGCCATCGGTTACAACTTCCAGGACGGCACCGTGTTCCTGGACCGGCAGCACCCCGCCGACAGAGACCTGGGCCCGCTCTTCACCCAGCGGCGGGCTGCAACAGCCCCGGCGAAAGACGGCCTTGTGAAGCTGACTGTCTTCGTTGACTACTCTTCCGTCGAAGTGTTCGTCAACGACGGCGAGCAAACACTGACGTCGCTCGTCTTCCCGCGCTCGGAACAGCACGCCATCAAAACGGTCACGGACAAGGGGCCGCTCCCGCTTAAATCACTGGACTACACGCCCCTGTCACCGGCCCGCCAATTGCCGCTGCACAAGCTCCCCTGACGCTACCCACGCCTGCCGCAACAAGTTAGGGTTCCAGCATGGACATCATCCTGGTACCCGGTTTCTGGTTGGATGCCTCTTCGTGGCAGGAGGTGGTCCCGGCACTGGAGGCCGCGGGACACCGGCCGCATCCACTCACGCTGCCCGGCCTTGAATCCCTTGACGCGGACCGGTCAGGCATCAGCCTCCAGGACCACATCGACTTTGTGGTTGCCGCCATTGACGCTCTCGAGGGCAAGGTGGTCCTGGTGGGCCACTCGGGGGGCGGCGCCGTCATCCACGGCGCGCTGGACGCGCGCCCGGACCGGGTGGAACGAGCCATTTACGTGGACAGCGGTCCTCTGGGTGAAGGCGACGTGATCAACAACGAACTGCCGGCCGACGGCGACGACATTCCGCTGCCGCCGTGGGAAGGCTTCGACGATGCCGACCTCATTGACCTCGACGACGGACTGCGGGAAGCATTCCGCGCACGTGCCATCCCGCAACCCAAGGGAGTGGCCTACGGCAGGCAGCACCTGCACGATACCCGCCGCTATGACGTCCCGGCCACCGTGATTGCGTGCGAATTCCCCTCCTCGCTGCTCCGCGAATGGATCGACGCCGGCCACCCCTATGTCGCCGAACTGGCGCGGGTCCGCGACGTGGAGTTCGTGGACCTTCCCACGGGACACTGGCCCCAGTTCACCAAGCCGGCGGAACTGGCACGGGTGATCCTCGCAGCCGTTGACCGGAAGGGCGACGACGCGAGCCAGTAACGGCTGCACCTTGCTTAGCCCATCATTCAGGAGTTTCTTCCCAACCCCTTGCGCGGCAGCAGCGCCGTCTCCATAATAAATGAATGCCATTCATTTATTCATCCGCTTTTCCGCCTGCCGCCCCAGCATTGACGCTCGACGCAGCCCCCGCCCGCATGCCCGCCGAATGGGAAACCCACCAGGGCACCTGGATGGCCTTCCCGCCGCCCAACCACACCTTCGGCCCATCCGGGAGCCCCACCCTTGACCGCGCCCGTGGGGCCTGGGCGCGCGTTGCGCGCACCATCAGCCGCTATGAACCGGTGACCGTGCTGGCTGACCCCCGTGACACGACGGCCGCCAGGGAGTGGCTCGGGGAGGGCATCACCGTCCTTGGGGTTCCGCTCGATGACGCCTGGCTGCGTGACAGCGGGCCAACCTTCACCCGCCGTCCGGACGGTACCGTGGCCGCCGTCGACTGGGTGTTCAACGGCTGGGGCGCCCAGCAGTGGGCGCAATGGGGCAAGGACCGGAGCGTGGGCCGGGTGCTGGCGGCGCACGCAGGGGTACCGGTCAATCCGAGTTCCCTGGTCAACGAGGGCGGCGGCTTCCACGTGGACGGCGAGGGAACGGTCCTTCTCACCGAAACGGTGCAGCTGGATCCCCAGCGAAACCCGGGCGCCACCAAGGAATCGGTGGAAGACGCGATCCACGAGGCCTTGGGAACCACCAAGGCCATCTGGCTGCCCCGCGGACTCACCCGTGATTACGGTGAATTCGGCACCCGCGGGCACGTGGACATCGTAGCTGCCTTCGCCGGCCCGGGCACTGTCCTGCTGCACCGCCAGGACAATCCCGCCCACCCCGACCATGAGGTCTACCAGGAACTCCATTCCGCCCTGGCCGGGCAGACCGACGCCCAGGGCCGGCCGCTGCGCATCATCGATGTGCCCGCCCCTGCCGCCCTTGAAGACGACGAGGGGTTCGTGGACTGGTCCTACATCAACCATTACGTGGCCAACAACGCAGTAGTCCTCTGCAGCTTCGATGACCCGAACGACGCCGTTGCCGCAGGAATACTCGGACGCGCCTATCCGGGCCGCGCCATAGAACTGGTGGACGCGCGGGACATCTTCGCCTTTGGCGGCGGCATCCATTGCATCACCCAGCAGCAGCCGGTGCCGGCCGGGCGACAGGAGGCGGCAGCGTGAGCCCGTTCACCGTGGTGGAAGCAGGTATCAGGCAACTCCGCGAAGCACTGGAAGCGGGTCGGGTCTCGAGCGAGGAGCTGGTCCGCGAGTACCTGCAGCGGATCGAGGCCTACGACAGGTCCGGCATCCGCCTGAACTCGGTGGTGGTACTGAACCCCGCGGCCATTGCGGAGGCGAGGGCCTCCGACGAACGGCGGGCGCGGAACTCCGCCCTGGGCCCCCTTGACGGTATTCCCTATACCGCCAAGGACAGTTACCAGGTGGCGGGACTGACGGTAGCGGCCGGATCACCGGCCTTCAAGGACCTGGTGGCCCGGCGCGATGCCTTCACCATCGAGCGGCTGCGGTCCGGCGGGGCGGTCCTGATCGGCCTCACCAACATGCCGCCCATGGCCAACGGCGGCATGCAGCGCGGCGTGTACGGCCGGGCGGAAAGCCCCTACAACGCGGAATACCTGACCGCGGCGTTTGCCTCCGGATCCTCGAACGGCTCCGGAACCGCCACGGCTGCCAGCTTCGCCGCCTTCGGCCTCGCGGAGGAGACCTGGTCTTCCGGCCGGGCGCCGGCGTCGAACAATGCACTCTGCGCCTATACCCCCTCGCGCGGCGTGATCTCGGTCCGCGGCAACTGGCCGCTGGTTCCCACCATGGACGTGGTGGTTCCGCATACCCGCACCATGGATGACCTCCTGGAGGTGCTGGACGTGGTGGTGGCCGACGACGCCGAAACCCGCGGCGACTTCTGGCGGATGCAGCCATGGGTTGACGTGCCGAAGGCGTCCGAGGTGCGCCCCGCCTCCTATCTGGAGCTGGCCGTCACGGACCCCGCAGCTGCGGCGAACGTCCTGGCCGGCAAGCGCCTGGGGGTCCCGCGGATGTACATCAATGCCGATGCCGAGGCCGGCACGGCTCCCGCCCCGGGGATTGGCGGGCCCACCGGGCTGCGCATCCGGACCAGGGCTTCCATCATGGATCTGTGGGATGCTGCCCGCCGCGCGCTCGAGGCGGCCGGGGCGGAAGTGGTGGAGGTGGATTTCCCGGTGGTCTCCAACTATGAAGGCGACCGGCCGGGCGCGCCCAGCATTGCTACGAGGGGCCTGGTGCCACCCGAATACCTCCGCAGGGAGATCGTGGACCTGGCGGCCTGGGCCTGGCACGACTTCCTGGACGCCAACGGTGACCCGAACCTCTCCCGGCTGTCCGACGTCGACGGCGCCAGCATCTTCCCTGCCCCGGACGGTTCGCTGCCGGACCGGTACCACGGGTTTGAGGACGACATCAGCGATTACCCGGCGTGGATACGGGACAACGGGGTGCCGGTCCTGTCCGGGATTCCCCATCTGGCCGAAGGGCTGCGCGGCCTGGAGAAAACTCGCCGGATTGACCTGGAAGAATGGATGGACGGCCTGGTCCTTGATGCGGTGGTGTTCCCGGCCGCCGCGGATGTCGGGCCTGCCGACGCCGACCGCAACGAGCACTCAGCAGAGCAGGCCTGGCGCAACGGCGTCTGGGTGTCCAACGGCAACCTGGTCCCCCGGCATCTGGGCATCCCCACGGTAACGGTCCCGATGGGACTGGCTGCGGACATCGTCATGCCGGTGGGACTGACCTTTGCAGGCAGGGCCTATAGTGACACCTGCCTGCTGCAGCTTGCAGCCGCTTTCGAAGCCACCGGCCGCCGTCGGGTCCCGCCGCCGCGCACCAGCTCCGCCGCCCGGCAGGAAGGGAACGGACGCGCCTTGACAGCCTGATTGTTAGCGCTGACAGTTGAGGGAGCCATTTCCACCACCGACCGGAAAGCCGACTCAATGAAGAACTGGGCAGGGAACCTCGAGTACGCCTCATCGGAGGTCCGGCAGCCGTCGTCAGTGGAAGAACTGTCAGACATCGTGGCCGGGGCCCGCCGGGTCAAAGCCCTGGGATCCCGCCACTCGTTTAACCGGGTGGGTGACACCGACGGCGTCCACGTGCTCCTGGACGGTCTGCCCCGGGAGATCGAACTGGACCCGGAGCGCCGGACCGTCCGTGTCAGCGGCGGGGTCAGCTACGGAACGCTGTGCCGCTCGCTGGAACAGTCCGGGGTGGCCATCCACAACCTGGCGTCCCTTCCGCATATCTCCGTGGCGGGTGCGGTCCAGACGGGAACGCACGGATCCGGGGTGGACAACCAGTCCCTGGCCGGCGCCGTCGAAGCGATCCACCTGGTGCGGCCCTCCGGTGAACAGGCGTCCCTCTCCCGCGTGGACGGCGACGAATTCCTGGCCGGCGTGGTGGGTCTCGGCGCCCTGGGCATCATCACCGGCCTGGAACTCAGCGTCCGGCCGAGCTTCCGCATGCGCCAGCGCGTCCTGGAGAACCTGCCCTGGGACCGCGCGCTGGCCAACTTTCCGGAAATCGTGTCCAGCGCCTACAGCGTCAGCCTCTTCACGGACTACGCCGGCGGTTCCATCAGCCAGGTGTGGCTCAAGGCACTGGATTCGGAGCCGCCGCTGGGTGAGCTGTTCGGTGCCACAGCCGCCCGCACCCCCAGGCACCCGCTGCCGGACATGTCCGCCGAGAATTGCACGCTCCAGATGGACGAGCCGGGCCAGTGGCTGGACCGCCTGCCCCATTTCCGCCATGAGTTCACACCCAGCAAGGGTGAGGAACTGCAAAGCGAATTCATCCTGCCCTTGGAGCACGCCCCGGCCGCCATCGAGGCGGTGCGGGGGCTCGCGCCCAAGCTCGCGCCGCTGCTGTTTGTCTCCGAGATCCGCACCGGTGCTGCCGATGAATTTTGGCTCAGCCCCTTCTACCGGCAGCAGAGCGTGGCCCTCCACTTCACGTGGAAGCCGCTGCAGCCTGAGGTGGAGGCGGTCCTGCCGGAACTTGAGGAGGTACTTCGGCCCTTCGGAACCCGACCGCACTGGGGCAAACTGTTCTCCCCGGCCGGCCATGACTGGGAGTCGCTCTACCCGCGTTTCGCCGACTTCCGCTCGCTGGCATCGGCCCACGATCCTGACGGGAAGTTCCGGAACGCGCTGCTGGACAGCATCCTCGGCGTTCCGGCGGCGAGCAGGCGCTAATCAGCAGGAATTGAGCAGGGGTCCTGCCGGGATGCCCTGTTCCGGCACGCGTTTGCCTCGGACCGATAGGCTGGGCTGATGAAACGCCGCCTTGCCGCCCTGTCCGCCGCTCCCCTGTTCCTGCTCCTCGCCGGCTGTGGTGCCGTTGAGGAGGCTGCTGGCAATGCCGCCAGCGACGCCGCCTCCAAGGTGGCCGCCGCAGGCGCTGCCGAAGTGAAACGGCAGGCCTGCGCGGTGGTGCAGGACGGCCTGGTCAGCGTGGAGGACAAGCAGGCGCTGGCCGGCCTGGTCTCCGCCGCACGTACAGCCGGAGTACCCGCAGAGATCACGACGCCGTTAGGCCAGATCGCCGCGGCCGGAGACGAAGTGCCGGGCGAGTCCGTCCAGGCACTCAAGGACGCCTGCGCGGCTTAGCTGCGCTGCCTGGCAGCCCGCCCGGCGTCGGACAAGCCTCTGGGGCGGTCGGGCCGCACCTCAGGGGCGGGGCTGGTCCACGCCGCGGAGGCCGCTGCCGCGGCCGCCTTGGGGGCGCCTCACCGTGCGGTGTTCAGTGGCGGCAAACGGGACTACGCCATGCTCCCGGTCCGCAGGCAAGGCACTCACAAACTTTGCCAGTTCCTCGCTGAGGACCTTCCAGCCAATACCTGGATCATCCGGATATGCGTTGATTTCCGCCCGGCGCGCAGCTTCCAGGGCCGCGGCGCCGGATTCCGTTAATTCAACTTTGAACTGCCTGCGGTCGGTGGACTGGCGGGTCCTGGTGATATGCCCGGCGCCCTCCAGCCGGATTAATACGCGTCCCAAGGTCTGGCTCTGGACGCGGATGGCCTCCGCGAGCTGCTCCTGGTTAAGGGGCCCGGCGGCCAAATTTTCCAAAGCTATGACGGCAGCCCGTGTCAGGCCCAAGTGCGCCAAGGCATCGTCCTGCCGCCTTTGCACCAGCCGGGCTGCCAACGTAATCAGGCGATAGCTGGTCCGGGCATCTGGATCAAGGTTGCTGGTCATCGGGCCGTGGCCTTCCTGTGGGTGGCGAAGTGCAGGGTGTGATCACCTCTTCTTGCGTCGCTACATTCTCTACAATAAGCATGCTTAGCATCAGATTCGCAAGTAGGCTTACTATCACTGCGGCCAAAGACCCTGCCCGGCAGCCATATATTCGGCAGCCCTTGCGTATCAAAAGGGAAGTGTGCTTAGTATCTAATTAGTAACCATGCTTACTACTAGCCAGCACTGCTGGTTCTTGATCGCCAGCTGACCCTTCATGAAAGAGAGCCCGATGACAGAGAACCAATGGCCCCAGACATCCAGCCCTGCTACCACCGATACTTTCGGTGCACCGGACACAGGCGCTGAAGAACGCTACGGCACCTCCCCCGCCGGAGGCTCCAAGAGCCAGGCGGCAAAGGAAGAAGCTTCGCAGGTTGCCGACCAGGCCGCCTCCGCAGCCCAGGGCGTTGCCCAGACCGCCAAGGAGGAAGCCGCGCATGTGGCCTCCGAGGCGAAGACCAGTGCGCAGGATCTTCTGCACCAGGCGAAGTCGGGCCTGACAAGCCAGGCGGGAACGCAGCAGCAGAAGGCAGCGGAAGGCATCCGCTCCATTTCCAGCCAGCTGCAGAGCATGGCCGCTGCACCGGACCAGCAGGGCGTGGCCAGCGACCTGATCCGCCAGGCTGCCAGCACCACCGAAACGGTAGCCTCCTGGCTTGAGACCAAGCAGCCGGGCGACCTACTCGGCGAAGTCCAGAGGTTCGCCCGCAACCGCCCCGGCACGTTCCTGCTGGTCGCAGCCGGCGCAGGCGTCCTGGCCGGACGGCTCACCCGCGGCCTCACGGCGGGAGCACCCGAGGCACAGGCGGCAGTCCAGGGCGTTTCCCCGCAGCGGTCGGTTCAGCCCCAGCCGGTTGCGCCCCTTCAACCGGAGACTGTCTATGCCGCCGGCACTGACGACCTCTTTGACGAGCCGGCAGTAGGCACGAGGGCTCCGGTGTCCACCTCAACCCTCCCCGGGGGGACTGCAGTAGACAGCCCCCTGCGGTACGAGGATGACCCCTACCGCGATGAGGACGGCAGCTACAGCGCTGCCGACGGCACTTACCGTTCGACGGAAGGACGCCAGCTGTGAGTAGTTCTATTCCGGAGATGCCGCCGAGTGAGGCGCACCTGAAGGCTGATAACGCCTCGCTGGGTGAGCTGCTCGGGGACGTGACCCGCGACCTGTCCACGCTGATGCGCCAGGAAGTGGAACTCGCCAAGGCCGAACTCAAACAATCCGCGACCAAGGCCGGCAAGGGCTCGGGCATGCTCGCCGGCGCAGGCGTGGCCGGGCACTTCGTGCTCGTCTTCCTGTCCCTGGCCCTGATGTTCGCCCTCGGCGCCCTGATGCCCCTGGGCTGGGCCGCCCTGATCGTCGCCGTGGTCTGGGGCATCACCGCCGCGGTCCTGGCCTCGATCGGGCGCAAGGAACTCAAACAGATCAAGGGCCTGCCCCAGACCGGCGAGACCCTGTCCGAAATTCCCCCAACCCTAAAACCAGGTGAGGTAAACCGATGAGCGATAACCCGGACGCAATCCGTTCAGACATAGAAGCCACCCGCGCCCGCCTGGGCACCAACGTTGACGCGGTCGCCGACAAAGTCACCCCGTCCAACATCGTCCACCGCCAAACCGACAAAGTAAAAGACGCGGTCACCGGCGTGAAGGAGAAAATCATGGGCACAGCAGACTCAGCCACCAACACCGTCAACGACCGGATGCACTCCGGCGCCGGGCACACCAGCAACGCGATGCACTCCACCGGGGACACCCTGCACGGGGCCAGGGACAACGTGGCCTCCACGCTGTCCGACGCCGGCACCGCGATCTCCAACGCCCCGGACCAGGTCAAAGCCAAAACCCAGGGCAACCCCCTGGCCGCGGGCCTGATCGCGTTCGGCGCCGGGATGCTCATCTCCTCCCTGATCCCCGCCAGCGACAAGGAACGCGAGGCAGCCCAGCAGCTCAAGACCGCCGCCGAGCCCCTCGCCACCCAGGTCACCGACGCCGCCAAGGACATGGCCCAGGACCTCAAGGAACCCGCCCAGCAAGCCATGGAAAACGTCAAAGCCACCGCCACCGACGCCGCCCAAAACGTCAAAACCGAAGGCCAACACGCCGCCACCGACGTCAAAGACCGCGCCACCGACGCCACCTCCAACGTCAAAAACACCTAGGCCAAACACCCAACGGCCCGCCGTGGCACCCGCATGGCAATAGGCGCGCCGCAAAGGCACATAAGCACCACTGACAGGCCGGCCCCGCCAACCCGCGGAGCCGGCCTGTCAGGTTCAGGCCCCAATCGAGAGGACACCCCATGGCCACTCACGACTCTTCCGAAACCAGCACCGCCAAGGCGGGCCAGGCACCGGATCCGGACGACTCCAGGAAGCCGGATAGCCCCAAGGAATTAGACAAGCCAAACTGGAAATACATCGCCAGGAAGACGCTGCGCGAGTTCACCAAGGACCAGTGCCCTGACCTCGCCGCAGCCCTGACCTACTACGCGGTCTTGTCGCTGTTTCCGGCCATCCTGGCGCTTGTGTCCCTGATAGGGCTCTTTGGCGACCCGCAGAAGACCACCAATGCGCTCCTGCAAATCGTCAGCGGTTTTGTCCCGGCCGAGACTGTTGACACGGTAGGCGGGGTGGTGCAAGACCTGGCAAACGCCCCAGCGGCAGGATTCACCCTGGGCATCGGCCTTGCCACCGCACTGTGGTCGGCTTCCGGGTACGTGGGCGCTTTTGGCCGGGCAATGAACCGGGTCTACGAGGTGGATGAAGGCAGGCCCTTCATCAAGCTGCGCGGCACAATGCTGGTGGTCACGCTCCTGGCTGTGGTTATTGTTGCCGTCCTGGCCGGCATGCTGGTGCTCAGCGGCCCGGTGGCAGAGGCCGTGGGCGGCCTGATCGGCCTCAGTGGCGTTTTCCTGACCGTATGGAACATTGCCAAGTGGCCGGTGATGATCGCGCTTATCGTCGCCATCATCGCCGTACTGTACTACGCAACACCCAACGTCAAGCAGCCCAAGTTCAAGTGGATGAGCATGGGCTCCGGCATCGCACTGTTCGTCTTCCTGCTGGCCTCCCTTGGCTTCGGGTTCTACGTGGGCAACTTTGGAAACTACAACAAGACCTATGGCGCCCTTGGCGGCGTCATCGTCATGCTCCTGTGGCTGTGGATCCTGAACATGTCCCTGCTATTCGGCGCGGAGTTCGACGCCGAGATGGAGCGGGGAAGGCAGCTGCAGGCCGGCATTGAGGCGGAGGAAACCATTCAGCTGCCGCCGCGGGACACGAAGAAGAGCGAAAAGTTGCAGAAACAGGAAGAGGAAGACATCAGGCACGGCCGCGAGCTCCGCGAGAAATACAGCGCCGCCAACGGCCAGGATGAGGCTTCCGGTGGGAATGACGTCGGCGGCAAGAACGATGCCCAGCCTACAGAGCCGCACCGGGAAAGGGTCCGGGACAAAGTCCGGGACCGCGCCCACGGCGGAGAAAGCACCGAGAAGAACTAACGGCAACCGGGCCCCGGCAGGAGCGCTGCCGGGGCCCGCCGCCGGGGGCTAGGCAGGACTTCCAAGATAGGGGAAAATTGATAGCGGAGGTCCTGTTATCTTCCCGGGTTTGGCATGGTGGCCCGGGTGTAGGCGGGGCCGGCGGCGAGATGGCCTCTTCTGAGACCGAGGCCAGTCCCCCCAGTCGCCGTCGGCCCCCTCGATTCAGGACGGAATCCCTGGCCTGGGTGGACGGCCTAACTGGACAAAGTGTGCCGCCTGCCATACCTTCATGATTATTCTGCAAGGCCTTTCTGGGCCGGGCAGGGCCGCTGAAGCAGAAACGGCGGCATCACGGTCGAACCCGAATGAGCGAACATGCCTGCTACACATTTTGAAGAATTTCTTGCCGAAGCAGTTGTCGCGGACAGGGAACCGGGCCTTGGCCTCGGACGCGATGAGCTGTACGGTCTCTACACCAGTTGGTGCCTTCTCCACAAGGCTTCGCTCCAGCCGCCGGAAGCACTGTGGGCGGCGTTGCAGACACACGAAATCAACCCGGACAGCAACAACCTGTCGATGACCGGACCCGCGGCCGCGGACTACATCGTGGCCAGCGCCCCTGACCTGGTCTGAGCATCCCCCGGCTTTGCGGCCAACTGCCTGGCGGATCCAGCCAGCGACCTGTTGAACAACACCCCAGGCTGGCTAGCATGGGAGAACGGCATGCGCATTGCCGCAGGCCACAAGCCGAAGGGAGAAATGCCATGGGTTTGGACGACAAGATTGACAATGCCGCCGAGAAGATGGGCGGCAAAGCAAAGGAAGCGGCCGGTAAGGCAACTGATGACGAAAGCCTCCGGACTGAGGGCCAGATGGACCAGACCAAAGCTGACCTGAAGCAGGCCGGCGAAAAGGTCAAGGACGCATTCCGAAAGGACTAGTCCTCCTGGAAATGGTCCGCTGCGGAAACGCAGCGGACCCTTTCCGTTTAAGCCGTCCAGTCCCGCGCTGGCCTAATTCTCCGGCGCCAGTGCGATGTCCATGCCGAGCGTGCGCAGGTAGGCGCCGAACCCCTGCGGGGCCCGCGCCTGTGTCCGGCCCGAGGTCCGCACCCTGACGGTGTCAGTGGCCCTTACGTCAAACCCCTTTTCCCGCAGCCGCGCCGCCAGCACCCGGTCCTCATGTGCGAGGTGGCGCGGGAACCCGCCGGCCTGAAGGTATGCCGAGCCGCGGATGCCGAAATTTGCTCCGAACACATGCGGATGGTCTTCCGCGAACGGGTGCATGGACTCCCAACGGCTTAGCAAGTCCGGCGTGACACCCGCAGGATCCACTTCCACGGACCCGAGGACCGCATCGGCCCCCGCTGCAGCTATCTCCAGTTGACCCACGAGCCAGTTGTCCGGAACAACCGAATCGGCGTCAGTGTTGGCCAGCCACAGTCCTGCCGCGGCCTCAGGACCGTCGTCGCTTAAAGCGCCGAGCACCTGCCAGATCCCGGCACGCCTGCTCCGCCCGACGCTGCGGAAGGCGACCGGCACGGCAGAAAAACAGCTGTTCCTGGCAGTGAAGGTGGCTGCAATGGCAGCAGAACCATCGGTGCAGGAGTCAAGGACCACAAGTACCCGCACGCCAATTCCAGGCTGGGCCAGCTGCAGTCTCGAAGCGGCGGCCGTAACGCCGGTGAGGGCGGCGTCCAGGTGGTCTTCCTCATTGTGAACCGGGATTACCACGGCCACCCTCTCAACCGGCGTCAAGGGGCAGGCACCGAGGCGTTGGGCGCTATCAGGGTTTCAAGCAGGAAGTCGCGTTCCCGGTACAGGCCGGCAGTGGGCCACGCCAAACGGTCCCGTGCCCGCGTGTGGACCCTTTCGCCGTCGAGCGCCCAGCCCGAGATGGGATGCCGCCAGTGGCACAGCACCAGGGCGGCGCCCGGCACAACGGATTCCCTGATCCTTTCGAGCAACACATCGAGCTCATCGGCGGCGAGGTAATACCCCACCTCGGACATCACCACAAGGTCGTAGCTTCCGTCGGGCCACTCACCGGGAAGCGTCAGTTGCCTGGCTGCTACTCCCGGGAAAGGGGCCAGGCGTTCGGCTGCCTGTTCCAGGGCGGCGCCGCTGGCATCGACGGCCAGCAGGTTCGTGCACCGTGCAGCAAGATCGGCTGTCAGCATCCCGATGGAGCAGCCGAGCTCCAGCCCGGAGGCATAGTGTTCGGCGGGCAGCGCTGCCAACGTCAGCGCGCGCTTCCGCCGCTCGTACCAGCTGGTGGTGTAGTGCCAGGGGTCCGGTTCCCTGGAGTGGACACCGTCAAAGATGCGCCGGGCGTCCTTGCTGGTATGGGGCGCCTTGCCGGCGGCATCCTGCTTTCCGGCCGGAAACTCCTGCGGAGCAGTCCAGGCGAAAGTTTCAAAGGGCCGGGAGAAATGGCGCAGGAAGGACTCATCCAGGAGGACTTCGTCGCCGGGGTGCGGCGAAAGGGGCCGCGTCTGGCTGGTGTGCTCCTGCAAGGCCTGCGCCTTTAAGGACTCTTCGCCTGGTTCTAATGGCAGCCGTACCCAGGACTGCCAGTCGGAGTGCCCGGGCCCGGCCCAGTGCCAGTACCAGATGGGGTACTCCAGCAGGGCATAACCGCCGTCGGCAGCAACAGCAGCGGCGGCGGCGCCCAGGGCATCGTGGTCTCCGTGCCCGTCGGCCCGGTAGGGCGCAACAATGGCGAGCCGGCCCGCAGGGCCGGCCAGCCCCGCCGCGGCCTCACTGACACAGCGGGTGATGGCCCCGGCGTGCTCCGCCAGGCCGCTGTCCGGCAGGCCATGGTAGCGCCAGCGGTCTTTGAGCCCCAGGGATTCGAGGGCAGCTGCGAACTCTGCCAGGCGGATGGCGGTCAGCTCTTCCCGGGAGACGGTGGTGGAGGCGGGGTGTGAGGCCTCCCCTGCCGTGAACAACAGCACCTCCACCTCTGCGCCGAGTGTTTGAAGCCGTGCCAGCAGGCCGCCCGCTCCGAGCGTCTCGTCGTCCGGGTGGGCGGCCAGGACCAGGAACTTCATGGCGGCGAGCTCCTGCGGACCCAGCGGAAGTTCCGGAAGGACTGCGAGTCCCCCTCCCGCCCAGGCGGACTCGTCAGTCCCCTCGTCCGTGTGCAGGAAGGTCACCACCACGCGTCACCCTTCAGGGCCAGGGCGCCCAGCTGGGCGTCGTCGCGCATGCCATGGTGCTGGCGGACGTACAGGGCCAGGTCGGCCGTCCGTTTGGCATACTTCTCGTCGAAGGCCAGCGGGGCCGGGCCCCGGTTGCTGCCGACCACCGACAGGACGCGTTCGACGGCGCCGGCACAGGTTCCGCGCACCCGCAGCGCATCGCTCCACGCCGATGCCTGCCCGGCGGTCCCCTGCCCGGCAGCACCCTGCCCGGCAGTTCCCTGTTCCAGGGAGTCCCGTTCCCGGCGGTCAATGCGCTCCGCCGTTCCTGCCAAATACTGCAGTGTGGAGGTAAGGAGGCGGTCCAGTTCGCCGAGTGAGGCAAGCGCAATCTGGTCAGGCTCCCGGCCTGAAAGAATTCCGGCATGCAGGGAATCCCGGTAATCCCGGGCAATGCCCACAGCTCCGCCAAGCCAGCACGCGGCCACCCCCATGCCGCCCCAGGCAAACCCGGGCCTGCTGAAATACCAGTTGGTTCCCTGCAACGGCTCAGCGGGGACCCTGTCGAACCGCACCGGCCCGCTGGGAATTTCCCGCAAACCCCGTGCCACCCACGCCGGTTCCCCGCAGGTCACGCCGGGGTGGCGCAGGTCCACTGCAAAGGCCGCCCGGCCGCCGTCGTCCGTGTGGGCCGTGACCACCGCGTGGTCAAGCAGCGGGGCCAGGGAGCACCAGGGCTTGGACCCGGTGAGGAAAACCGAGGAACCCTTGGCTTCCGCCTTGAGCCGGAAGCCTTGACCTTCCGCGGCGAATACACCCCACGTCCCCGTGGCATGGGCAGGATCATGGCCCGCCTGCGCAAGGATGGCCAGGGCATCCAGGTGCGGCTCGAAGACGCGGGCAGCAGCGACGTCAATCGCGGCCACCGTTGCCAGGAGCTCCCAGAGAAGCCCGGTATTGCCTTCGCCGGGCCGCGGCCACTCCTTCCCGGCGTCGCGGGCCAATGCAAGCAACGCGGGGGCGTCGCCGACGGCCGAGGAGACGGCCTGGAACAAGGCATCCACGCCGCCAGGCCGTACCCCGTTCGCGGACAGCCGGACCAGTGTGTGTGGGCTGGCCGGCGCGTTACCGGCCGGTGATGGGCTGTGTTCTTCGGAGAGTTCCGGCATCGGGGCGGCGGCGCCTACTTGCCTGCCGGCTCGGTGACGGATGCCGTGGCCGCCATGGTCTCGGCGTTGACCATCCACGCAAGCTGCTCCAGCCGCTCGATGGCCGCGTGGAGCAGGTCCGCGCTGGTGGGATCCTCCTCATCCACTTCATCATGGACATCCCGCATAGTCTGGACCGTACGCTCCAGCCTGGCCGTAATGAGCTTGACCGTCTCTTTCGTGGAGGTCAGCCCTGCGGGAAATTCGTCCAGCCGGCTGCCGGCCGCGACAGTGCCGCTGCGGCCATCCGGAAGGGCGTGCAGGGCGCGCATGCGTTCAGCAGCCTGGTCGGCGAAGAGCCGGGCAGCGGCAATAATCTCGTCAAGCTGCAGGTGCAGGTCACGGAAATTCGTGCCCACAACGTTCCAGTGGGCTTGCTTTCCCTGCAGGTGCAGTTCTATGAGATCGGTAAGCACCGTCTGCAGATTGCCGGCCAGGGTGGGTGACGCTTTCATCAGTTTCCTCCGCTGCTGCTCTCTGTCCGGCCGCACTCCAGCCGAAAATTCATTCTAAGCATACTTAGCAGTTCCAGCATCGAGCGCGGCAACATGAGCACAGCGCTACCGGATGCGGGCCAGCGCGAATCCGTCCCAGCCTTTCGAGCCCACCGTCTGGATAACAGTGGCATCGAGCCGGGGATGCTCGCCGAGGAGTTTCAGCGCGTCGATGATTCCCGGCGCGTTGACCGGGTCCATCCCGGGGTCAAGAATGGCTCCCTCCCACACGGTATTGTCCAGCACCACCGTCGACCCGGGCCGGCCCAGCCGGACGGCCCAGTCCAGGTAACCGCTGTTGTTCTCCTTGTCCGCATCGATGAAGATGAAATCGAATGGTTCCCGGGCTTCTTCCTCAAGTGCGGCCAGCGTTTCCAGCGCGGGTCCCAGCCGGATTTCGACCTTTTCCCCCAAGCCGGCGGCGTCGATGTTGGCCCAGGCAACCTCTGCATGCTTGGGCAGGAACTCGCAGGTGACCAGGCTGCCGCCGTCGGGAAGGCCCCGCCCCATCCAAATCGTGCTGTAGCCGGCGAGGGTGCCGATTTCGAGCACGCGGCGGGCGCCGGAGATCTGGACCAGGAGCTTGAGCAGCTTTCCGGCGTTGGGAGCCACTTCGATGGCGGGCATGCCGGCCTCTTCGGCGGAGCGAATGGCCTGCTGCAGGGCGGAATCCGGACGGACGACGACGTCGGACAGGTATTCTTCAGCCGCAATCCACTCTGGCCGGGGCTTGTGCTCGAACATTGCCACAGTCTGGCACGGGCCCGCGTCGGGGTCCAGAGCAAAAGGCCGACGGCGGATGCGGCCGCCGCGGGTCAGGAACCGTCAGCGAGCGCTTCTTCCAGTCGGTCCACTTTTGCCGTCAGCTCACCGGTGTAGCCGGGCCGGATATCGGCCTTGATGACCAGGGACACCCTGCTTCCGTACCGTCCCACTGCCTCGGTGGCCCGCTTCACTACGTCAAAAACTTCGTCCCATTCGCCTTCGATGGTGGTGAACATCGAATCCGTCTTGTTGGGAAGCCCCGATTCCCGGACGATCCTGACGGCGGCCGCAACGGCGTCGTGCACTGAAGCATCGGAGGGACGGGAACCTTCGCTGGGCGCGCCGGAGGGGGCAACAGAAAACGCAAGCAACATGGTGCCAGTGTGCCATGCATCCTGCAGGGTTGCAGGGGGAAACGGGTGGCCTGGCGCGTCACATAACCCACTACCCTCCAGTAACAGTGAACGCCGAAAGCTCCATTGCTAACCTTTTCGCATGAGCCTCGCAGTCGTCCGCAAGCCGCTCCGCGCCGACGCAGCGCGGAACGTGGACAAGATCATCACAGCGGCGCGCCAGTGCTTCCGCGAGTATGGCCCCGAAGTACCGCTGCAGACCATCGCGGCAACGGCGGGAGTGGGCCCGGCCACCCTCTTCCGGAACTTCGCTGACAAGGAAGAGCTGGTCCTCGCCGCGCTCAACCGGCAGCTGCGCCTGACAGTGGACCCCGTGATCGACGACGCCCTGGCCAATATCGACGCGACCGCCGGACTGCTGCGGGTCCTCGAGGCCCTGATGGCTGCTGCCAGCGCTGATGCCAACCTGCTGGGCGCCGTCGCGGGCCGTCGTGAGCTCCTGACCGGCATTACGGGCTCACTCATGGAATCAATCAGCGTGTTGCTGGTGCGCGGGCAGGGCCAGGGAAGCCTGCGTGCGGACATCTCCATGACCGACATGTTCCGGCTGCTCGCAATGCTCATTGGCGTAGTGGACACCATGGAGCCAGGGTCCGACGCCTGGCGCCGGCCGCTGGCCCTGATCGAGGATGCCATCCGCACGTCCCGGCCGTCCCGGCCGCTTCCGGCGCATGTGCCAGTCCCGCCGTCTCCCCTGGCGGAGACCCAGCCGGGCTAGCAGTCCACTGAACGGCAACCCCATTGTGGGCGTCCTGAGGGTGCCACTAGACTTCAGAAAGGGTTACGCAGCCAGCCCTCTGTGTCTTGATTTTGGAGTGACGCATGCAGCAATCCAAGTACCTCCCCCGGGCAACGGCCGCACTAAGATGAACAGCTCAAAGCTGAACCTTTACCTCAATGATCCCCGCGGGCCGGAGGAAATCCTCCCCACGATGACCGCGGAAGAACTGGCACACCTGCTGGATGCCCTCTACCAGAACCTGGACACGCCCGAGCCCGAATTTGGTGTGGAGACCTGGTATGAGATGGCTGTCGAAGAATGCAGCCGCAGGGCCGGCTCGCCTGACGGCGAAGCCCACGGGGTGGCCTGACCCTATGCCTTAGTGGTGCCCGTGGTGTTCGTTGGGAACATGGTCCTTGGCTTCCATCAGGTGCTGCTGCAGCTTTTCCTCCGCGTCCCTGCGGCGCCGTGCAGTATCGCGCATCTCCCTGGAACCTTCGGAACCGCTTGGATCAAGGTAGCCCTGCCGCGGCTTCCCGTGCCGCTCCGGTGCGTGCACGTCGGGTCCTGGTTTTGCGGCCGTCTTCTTCGCGGCCTCCCGGGCATCGGCCTCCCGGGAATCAGTGTCCCGGGCTGCGCCGCCGTCAGCACCTTGGCCATGCTCCGGCTGCTCCGGACGTGACTGATCGTTCATGTCGTCATTCATGTCGGTTCCTCCTTCATGGCCGCCGCAGTGGAATGCGGCCTGGTTCCAGTCCACCATAGACAGGCCCCAGGGATCACGGCCTGCTATTCGCCGGGATCCCCCCTGCCCCGAAGCTCCTGGCGCACCAGTGCCTGCAGTGCCGGAATTTGGGATGCGGGATCAAGCTCAAATGACTTCCACAGGCTCCGGGAGAGGGACTCCAGGTCCTCGGCCGGAACATCCGCCAGGCCGGAAAAGCGCGTAAAGAAGCGTTTGGCAGGCAGTCCAGCCCGTCGTCGAACGTTTGTCTGGTGAGGACGCCCGGCTCTTTCCCCGGCCGCGTGCAGCTGATTTTCCATGGCCGCCATTCATCTGAAGATCCCATGGCCAACTGCATAGCCGCTTTTATAGTACAACCGGGAAAGCACAACGTGACTGATCTTCACCACATCGCAACATGGGCTTCCGGCGGGGGCACCCGCTCAATTCCAGCCGAGGATCCTCAAGAGCGCAGCCGTGCCCGCTCCGGCCAGCACCACCACCAGGAACGGCGCCCGAAGCGCCAGGGCTACGGCGGCAGCCGCGAGTGCTCCCAGCCTTGCGTCAGCAACCAGCGACTGGCCGGTTGCGAAAGTATTCACCACGGTCAGGGATGCCAGCAATCCGATGGTCATGGTGCCGGCCACACGGGACATCCTCGGATCTTCGAGCAGCCGGGCCGGGACAAAGTAGCCCACCAGCTTCCAGGCGTAGGCCAGGGCGCACGCAATCAGGAGCCAGATCCAGAGACTCATTCGGCTGTCCCCTGTCCTGTCTCCTTCGCGCGGGCCCGGCCTTCATGCGGGCCCGCGAGGGGGCTGCCGCCCCTGCCGCCATGCCGGTGGCGTTCCCGGTAGGGGTCGACATCCGGCTCCAGGCCTTCATCACTGCGGCCGTGGCTGAACCAGCCGATCACGGCAGCCACCACCGCCGCCACGAGGATTGGGACGCCCGCAGGGACAAAGGGAACGGCGATCACGGTGGCCACGGCGCACACAACGGCGATGGCAACGGGCTCGCGTCCCTTGAGCCGCGGCCACAGCAGGCCAAGGAATGCAGCCACCGCTGCGCCGTCCAGTCCCCACTGTTTTGGATCGCCCAGGCCGCTGCCGGCGAGCGCGCCGACGGCGGTGAACAGGTTCCACAGCACGTAGATTCCGATGCCCGCAGCCCAGAACCCGCGGCGCTGTTCAGCGGGGTCCGCCTGGCCGGAGCTTGTGGCCGTGGATTCATCGATGGTCAACTGGGCGGCCACATACTTGCGCCAGCCCGTGGGGTGCAGGAGGGCGTTCAACTGCATGCCGTAGATCCCGTTGCGCATTCCCAGGAGCGTGGCAGCGCTCATGGCCGCGATGCCGGAGCCGCCGCCCGCCACCACACCGATGAAAGCGAACTGCGAGCCGCCGCTGAACAGCAGCAGGCTCAAGGCCATGGTTTGCCAGAAGTTGAGCCCTGACGTGACCGAGAGCGCGCCGAAGGAAACGCCGTACAGGCCGGTGGCGATACTGATGGAGATGCCCATCCGCACTGCCGGGGATGCCAGCAGCGTCACAGGCCCGCCCCCACGGCGGGCTTCCGCAGGCTCCAAGCCCACGAAATGAGCGGCGCCTGGAGCGGAAGCCGCACACTGTGCACCTTCCGCTGCGCCCGGGTTCCCCGCGGCCCGTAAGCCCGGCGGAGGGCGTCGACATGCCCCGCGAGGAACGCAGCGAACATCATGGTGGTGGCTGTGGCGGTTGCCTTTCGTGTTCCAGGGACCAGGATTCCGACGGCGGCTGCCAGCTCCAGCAGGCCGCTCACCGCGATCCATTCCTCCCTCGAAAGGAGGGCGAAGGGCCGCGAGGGCGCAGCGCCGTCGTCACGGCACAGGTAATCGGGCACCACCTGGCGGTAGAAGCCGGGGTCGCGGAAGTGCTTCATGGCGCTGGCCAGGAGCAGTGCGCTCATGGCTGCAGCAGAAAGGTGTTGGGCGGCCCGGCCGGAGCGGGGAAGAGGCATGGTTCAACTCAATCACAGCACCGCCGGAAGCGCCGAAACCATCCCTGCGGCCGGGAACTTACCTGCCCTGGGGCGAGGCAAGCTCCAGCTGGCTGAGGACACGGGCGGGCACATTGGTGGTGATCTCCTGGATGCCCAGTCCTGTGCACAGCGCCACATCCTGTTCCGTGTCCACCGTCCATACCCGGAAGCGCCGGCCGGCGGCGAGCCAGCGTTGGACGGACGCCGGGTGCCGGCGCACGTACTCGATTCCGGGCCCGGCCATACCCACCTCGCCAAGGTCCAGGATCCGCTCACCTTCCAGCTGGGCGGCCTTCATCAGGTTGGCAATTGCACCGCCGGTTATCACGCCGAAGCCCAGACCCGCGCGGATTACCCGGATGTCCACATCGTCCACCAGCTGGCAGACGAATTCAGGGGGAACCGAGTGGAGCAACTGCCGCACTGAGTCCGGGCTGAAACTCATGAACGTCACTGACACGTTGTCCAGCGAAGAGGTCAGTGGATCCCAGCCCTCGTCCCGCAGTACCTCCAGGACCCGGTCCTCGAGCTTGAGCTGGTACGGGCTGGGGTGCTTGAGTTCGATGGCCAGCTTCACCGGCCGGCCGGCGCCCCGGAGGATCTCCAGCAGTTCGGGCAGGGTCAGGAACTGCTCGGACAGCGCCCCGTACGTTTCGGGAATACGCACGCCCTTCCATGACGAGAAATCCAGGTGCCTCAGTTCCCGCAGCGTGCGTTCGGCGACGGGCCCGGTTCCGTCCGAGGTGCGGTCCAGGTTGGCGTCGTGCAGGAGGACAACGTGCTGGTCACGCGTGAGGTGGACATCGCACTCCACGCCGTCGGCGCCGTCTGCCAGCGCCTGCAGATAGGCGGCACGGGTGTGTTCGGCGAAGGCGGCGCTGGAACCGCGGTGGGCAAAGACCGTGGGCCGCTGCGGCCCGGACTCGTCACTGGTCATGGAGACACGGTAGCCGACCCGGCGCGAACCGCGGGGCTAGGCTTGGCACATGCAGGTGAACTCTGAGCCAACTACCCGGGAAGCACCCACCGGGCCAGCGCCTTCCGCCGCGCCCGACCCGAACGGCCGCCCGAAGGTGCGCGCCGCCGTCGTCCATCACCTCAGCCCTGGCGACGCCGAAAAGGCGGCAGCGCTGCGGAGGATGAAGCTGGTGGCGCTCGGGCTGCTGGTGGTGATGGCGGTGATTTTTGTCTTCGCTTTCGCGCTGCAGAAGGAGTATCCGTGGCTGCAGTACGTGCGGGCCGCAGCCGAGGGCGGCATGGTGGGCGCGCTGGCTGACTGGTTCGCCGTTACCGCACTGTTCAAGTACCCCATGGGCATCAAGATCCCGCACACCGCCATCATCCCGCGCCGGAAGGACCAGATCGGCGCCTCGCTGGGCGAATTCGTGGAGACTAACTTCCTCTCCGAGCAGGTGGTCCAGGAGAAGCTGGCCAGCGTCAACATTGCCCGCCGGGCCGGGGAATGGCTTGCCACGCCGGCCGGCGCAGACAGGGTAGCCAAGGAGGGCGCCGCCCTGATCCGGGGTATTTTCAAGGTTTTGAACGACGACGACGTCCAGGCGGTCATCGAGGGAATGGTGCGCAAGCACCTGCTGGCTCCGCCGTGGGGACCTCCCGTGGGGAAGATGGCGGAGCGGATTTTCCACGACGGGCACCACCACAAGCTGGTGGACCTGCTGGTGGACCGGGCCGCCGACTGGGTGGATGACAACCACGATACTGTCACCCACCTGGTGTCTGACCGCTCCCCCACATGGGTGCCGCAGTTCGTGGACGGACTGGTGGGCGACAAGGTCTACGTGGAGATCCTGAAGTTCGTGCGCGCGGTGCAGGCCGACCCGAACCACCAGGTAAGGCAGTCCATCGACAAGTACCTCAACGACCTCGCGCAGGACCTGCAGCACGATCCGGCAATGATTGCCCGCGCCGAGGACATCAAGGCCCAGGTCCTGGGCGATCCCGAGGTGCGCGAACTCGCCTCCCGCACGTGGGGCACCGTGAAGAGCGCCCTCCTGGGTGCGGTGGATGATCCCGACAGCGAACTGACCATCAAGTTCAAGGCTGCGGTCCGCGACTTCGGCTCCCGGCTGGTCAGCGACCCCGAGCTCGCCGGGAAGGTGAACACCTGGATCGGCGACGCCGCCGGCTACCTCGTGCGGACGTACCGCTCCGACATCGCCGGAGTGATTACCGATACCGTGGCCCGCTGGGATGCGGAGGAAACCTCGCAAAAGATCGAACTCCAGGTGGGCAAGGACCTGCAGTTCATCCGGATCAACGGCACCGTGGTGGGGTCGCTGGCCGGGCTGGCAATTTTTACTGTGGCGCACCTGATATTTGGGTAGGCCACAGACCGTTTCGAAGCAACGCGAGGTCACTTAGTACCCGATAAACGGCCCCGCACCGGCCAAAAGTGACCCCGCGTTGCTTTTAGGACGCAGGCTAGGCGAACGACTCCAGCTCCACGCCGGCCGCTTCAAGCCCGGCCCGGACTGCGGCAGCCATCCCAACGGCTCCCGGAGTATCACCGTGAATGCACAGGGAATCCGGCCGGACCTGCACAACGCTGCCATCCAGGGCCACTACTTCCCCCTTGGTCGCAAGGCGCACGGCCCGCTCGACGATCGCGTCGACGTCGTGCAGCACGGCACCTTCCTGTGAGCGCGGCACCAGCGTTCCGTCGGCAAGGTAGGCTCGGTCCGCAAAGGCCTCGACAAACACCGGGTGGCCGGCCTCCTTCGCCTGCTTCAGCAGCTCAGATCCCGGCAGCCCAAGGATGGGAAGGCCGGGATCGTAGGCGTTCACGGCGGCCACAACAGCGGAAGCCTGTTCCGCGTCGCGCACCAGCCGGTTGTACAGCGCTCCGTGCGGCTTCACATAGTCCACGGACGCACCCACGGCGTGGGCAACGCCGTCGAGCGCCCCCAACTGGTACAGGACGTCGCCGAACAGCTCGTCGAAGCTCATGTCCAGCGAGCGGCGGCCGAAGCCTGCCAGATCCCGGTACCCCACGTGCGCGCCGACCGTGACATCCAGTTCGTAGGCAGCCCTGCAGCTGTCCAGCATGGTGACGGGGTCTCCGGCGTGGAAACCGCAGGCCACATTGGCGCTGGTGACCAGCTGGAACATGGAGGCGTCGTCCCCCATCTTCCATGAACCGAACGATTCGCCAAGGTCAGCGTTGAGATCCAAAAGTGTTGCCTTCCAGCTTTTTGTTGTCCTGTGCCGCGGCCGCAGCGGTGAGCTCTCCGGGGATGGTGTCCGGCATGGGGCCAAACGCCTCCTTGGCGTTGGCCACCACAGCGCGCCCCATGATGAGGTTACCGGCTCCGCCCACCACAGCACCTATGCCAAACGGCAGGGCCCGGCCGAAGAGCGCGGACCCCTGGCGCTTGAGGAGGTTCTTGAGGAAAGCCTTTTGGATCCTGCTCCGGATGCTGCCGAAGCCCGGCACTGCCATCGACTTGGAAAGGACATTGCCCCAGGCCTTGTTGGCGTTCATTTCCCTTCCGGCCGCCTGGCCGCTGAGCGTCCCAAGCAGGGCAGTCCCCTCCTCGCCCAACATGATGGCCATGACCATGGTGCTGGCCTTCTCGGGGTTGGTCAGCCGGATCCCGTGCAGTTCCGCAAGGGAGGTGGAGTAGAGGGCCGTCGCCTCCAGGAACCCCACGGTGGCGGCGGCAGAGAGCCCAAGGGACGCCACCGTCCCGACACCGGGCACCACGGCGGTTGCGCCCACCAGCGCGCCGCCGCCGGTGACGGCGCGGAGGTAGTCGCGCTCCAGGATGTCAGCCAGCTGCGCGGCCGTGGCCCGGGGGTGCTTCCTCTGCAGCCGGCGGATGTACGCCACCACCAGGGGGCGCTGGATCTCCACCGCCCTGAGGAGCATGTTGTGGACACCGGGCTTGGGCTTGCCGTCGGCATCGAATACCGCGTTGTGGGCAGTTTCCTGCGCGATTCGTACTGCGGGGTTGCTGCGCGTAGCCATGGTCACCTCTGTTTGTCTCGCCGGCGGGCCGATGCCGGAATCGCTAATACTAAGGTTGCTTAACATTAGGCTACCGCCAGTGCCATCCCCACCTGCCGCGGCCGGGAGGGCGGTTTGGGCTGGCTCCCCGGCATACGCCCAAAGCCTAGACTTACCCTATGCCCACCCCAAAAGCCCTGCGGCCCTTTGCGCACCGCGAGTACCGGGTGCTCATCGCAGCGTTGGCCATCTCGATTTTCGGTTCCGGCATGTGGGCCGTGGCCATGGTGTACCAGGTGATCCAGTTGGGCGGCGGCCCGCTGGAACTCTCCCTGGTGGCGGCCGCGGGCAGCGCCGGCCTGGTGGCGTTCGTCCTGGCCGGCGGCATCGCAGCGGACCGGGTCCCCCAGCGCCGGCTGATCCTTGCCGTGGAGGGCGCCAACCTTGCGGTGATAGCCACCGTCAGCGGACTCGCCATGACGGGCCTGCTCCAGCTGTGGCACGTCGCAGCGGGTTCCTTTGTCCTCGGCGTCGGCGCGGCGTTCTTCTTTCCCGCCTACTCCGCAATCCTGCCGCGCATCCTCCCCGCGCAGGACCTGCTGGCGGCGAACGGGATGGAAGGTTCCATGCGGCCCGTGCTCCAGCAGGCGGCGGGCCCTGCGGTGGCGGGCATGGTGGTGGCTGCCCTGTCGCCGTCGCACGCTGTCACGGCAGTGGCCGCCTGCCACCTGCTGGCCTTCATCGTCCTGAACTTCCTGGGCCAGCATGCACAGGCCGCGCCCACCAACGGGGCGGAGCGGGACGGACGCGGGGCGGCGGCCGGCGAAGGCGCCGGGGCCCCCGGGACATCCTTCCTCCACGACCTGCGCGAGGGAGTCCGCTACACCCGGCAAACACCTTGGCTGCTGTGGACCCTTATCTGGGCGTGCATCTCCGTGCTGTTCCTGATCGGGCCCATCGAGGTACTCCTGCCGTTCGTGGTGCGCGACCAGCTTGCCGGCGACTCCCGCATGTTCGGCTTCCTCCTGGCCGTCATGGGGGTGGGTGCCGCCCTTGGCTCGCTGTTCACGGCGTCCTTCCGGCTGCCGCGCCGCTACCTGACGGTGATGATGGTGTCCTGGGGTGCCGGCAGCCTGCCCCTGGCCGCAGTCGGCGTCATGGACAGCTTCTGGGCCATCGCCGCCGCGCTGTTCGTTTTCGGCGCCACCGGCAGCGTGGGCATGGTCATCTGGGGCACCCTGCTCCAGCGGCGCGTCCCGCCGCACCTGCTGGGCCGGGTGTCCAGCCTGGACTTCTTCGTTTCGCTCGCCCTGATGCCTGTCTCAATGGCGCTGGCCGGTCCGGCCGCCGAGGTCCTGCCTGTCTGGCTGATCTTCCTGGTGGCCGGCGGCGTATGCCCCGTCATGGCAGTGATTGCCATGGCCGCTGCGCGCATGCCCGACGACGAACTGGCCCACCCGCTGGACCGGTTACCCGAGGCGGAGCGCACGACGGCGGCAGGAGACTAGGCTCCCACCGCCGCACCTCACTCAGCTGTTGGCACGCACCACGGGGATACTCGCCGTCGGATGTCCGCTGGGGAAAACCGTGGGCTCCGGTTCCGGCACCGGTTCGAGCGCCACCTGGACGGGCTCGGCACCTACGGTGACCAGCTGGCCGCGGACGTCCACGGCCAGGGCTTCCCCTTCACGGACCGTGAGGGTGATGGCCCCTGCACGGAGTTCAACCAGCAACAGGCGCCCCTGGATCTTCAGGTGGAAAGTGAGCCCGTCCCACTCCGACGGCAGCCGCGGGTCGAAGTACGGAATGGGGCCCTGGTCACGCAACCCGGCAAAACCGCAGACCAGGGAGCTCCACACCCCGCCGGTGGAGGCGATGTGCACGCCGTCGATGGTGTTGCCGTGCGTGTCATCGAGGTCGATGAACAAGGCGTTGGTGAAGTGGTCCAGCGCTTGCCGTGAGTACCCCACCTCGGCGGCCATGATGCCCTGGACGCAGGCCGAAAGGGTTGAATCGCCCGTTGTCAGGGGGTCGTAGAAGTCGAAGGCGCGGTGTTTTTCCTCAGGCGTGAAATCCTGCCACTGCAGGAACATTGCCAGGACGGTGTCTGCCTGCTTCAGGACCTGGTGGCGGTAGATCACCAGCGGGTGGAAATGCAGGAGCAGGGGGTACTTGGACCGGGGCGTGGTCCAGTCCCACGGTTCCAGGTGCATGAAGTCGTTGTCCTGCGAATGCACCTGCATGCGCTCATCGAACGGCAGCTGCATCCGGTTGGCGGCCGCCTCCCACAGCTCCCGCTCTTCCTGCATGATGCCCGCATGCTCCAGAGCCGCGGCAGCACGCAGGTTAAAGCGGGCCATCACGTTGGTGTAGAGGTTGTCGTTGACCACGGCGGTGTACTCGTCGGGACCTGTGACGCCGTGGATGTGGAAGAGCCCGTCCTTGCCGAAGAAGCCCAGCGAGATCCACATCCGCGCCGTTTCAATCAGCAGTTCGGCGCCCAACCCGTCGCGGAACGCGGTGTCCCCGGTGGCCCAGAAATACCGGTTGGTGGCAAAGGCGATGGCAGCGGCGATGTGGAACTGTGCCGTGCCGGCGGCGTAGTACGCGCTGGCTTCGAGCCCGTTGATGGTGCGCCACGGGAACAGGGCGCCGTCAACGCTCAGTTCCTTGGCCCGGATCTTGGCCACGGGGAGCATGCCATGGCGGAATTCGAGGACCTGCCGGGCACCGGCGGGGTTTGTGTACGTCAAGTACGGCAGGAGGTACACCTCCTGGTCCCAGAAGTAGTGGCCTTCGTAGCCGGATCCCGTCACGCCCTTGGCGGGGATGCCGGCGACGCCGGCACGCGCCGTCGCCTGGGCGAGCTGGAACAGGTTCCAGCGGATGGCCTGCTGCAGCACGGACTGGCTGTCAACCACAATGTCGGAGGTGGCCCAGTAGTCGCGGTAGTGCGCTTCGCTCTCGGCAAAGATGTCCTCCACCGGGCGGAGGCCTTCCTCCGCGGCCGCGGCGGGGTCGAGCGAAGGGTCCTGGATCGCCGGGCCTGCCGCGTAGCTGACGCTCTTTTCGAGGCGGAACGGCTCTCCCGGGCTGACGGCCAGGACGTAGCGCACGCTGCTGTCGTCCTGGTCCACCAGCGTGTCGAACGGCTGGTGCCCTGCGGAGGTCCAGTGGTCAACCGCAACGCCCACGCGCTGCTTGGATTCGGCAGCCTCCCACGCCAGCCGGAGTGATCCGTCGCCGCCTTCGAGGCGCAGGGGCAGCAGCACGCGTCCGGCGTGCCGGCCCGCCCGCCGGGGATCGTGGACAGAGTGGTCCTCAACGGGCTGGTCCTGGCGGTTAATCACCGACGAGGTGACATCCACGGAAACCTCACGGTCCGTCACCACATCCAGGGAGATCCCCAAGGCTCCGCGGGAGGCGAAACCTACGGCGCGGCGTTCGGTTGTGGTGACGACGGCGCCGGAGCGGCACTGCCAGGTGACGCGGCATTCGTACACTCCGGTGGAGAAGTCCACGGAGCGCCGGTAATCCAGCACCTCGGACTCGGCCAGGCTGAGGGACTCGCCGTCGATAACCACGGTGAAGTTGTTGGCATCTGGAATGTAGAGGATGCGCTGGCCGGTCCGGGCAAACCCGAAGGCGTTTTCCGCATGCTTGATGTCCCAGATTTCGTGCAGCCCGTTGATGAAACTGCCGGGCAGGTCGGAGTCGGCGGCGGCCCAGTGGGCGCCGCGGATCCCCAGATGTCCGTTGCCGAGGGCAAAGAGTGTTTCCAGCGTCCCTTCACTGCCCGCTTCGTGGCGTGTTTCCACGAGCTGCCAGGGTGTGTTGGGAAATCTTTCGCGGTCCGCTGAGATCAGGGCCATGGTGTTGGGTCCTTAGGCGTTTGGCCGGGCAACCGGTTTGCTGCCGGCCTGGGGATACTTTTCGGGGGGGGTGCTGCGTTCAGGGGTAATGCGTACTGACGGGAGCTGCCGGGGGTAGCAGCGGGCGGCCTCGGGGAAGGCTGCCGTCTCTAGGGCAGAAGTTCCTTGAGGTCATTGACCACCAGGGTGGCTCCGGCGTCGAGCAACGTTTGCCGCCCGGCGCCGCGGTCCACGCCGATGACCGAGTAGAAGGTTCCGGCCTCGCCGGCCTGGACGCCGGACACGGCATCCTCCACCACCACGCACTCCCCGCTGGGGAGGCCCAGCAGGCGGGCGGCGTACTCGTAAGTGGCGGGACTGGGCTTGCCGGGCAGGCCTTCGCTTGCCGCGACCACGCCATCCACCACCACCGGGAAACGGGCGCTGAGTCCGGCTGCCGCCAGGACGGCCGGAGCGTTTCGGGAGGAAGAGACGACGGCGACCTTCAGTCCGCGTTCCAGCGCGGCTTCGAGGAAGCGCACCGACCCGGGGAAGGGCTCCACCCCCGCGCTCACGATGTCGTTGAAAATCCTGTTCTTCCGGTTGCCCAGGCCCTGCACGGTGGTGTTGGCGGGGTCGTCGTCAGTGGGGCCCTCGGGGAGCACAATCCCCCGCGAGGCCAGGAAATCGCGGACACCGTCGAAGCGCGGCTTGCCGTCGATGTGGTCGAAGTAGTCACTCTCGCTGTATCCGGGAACCTGGGGCTGCGCCGCCAGGTAGTCCTCGAACAGTTCCTGCCATGCCCGCTCATGGACGGTTGCCGTGGGGGTCAGCACCCCGTCCAGGTCGAAAAGGATGGCAGAGGCACCAGCCCAGGCGGACACCTCGGCTGCTGCGTTGTCTGCTGCGGTGTTTTCAGTCATCAGCGGTGCGTTGTCCTTTCAGGACGGCGGGCAGCCTTGAAGGCTGGATGCTTGGAGTTGGGGAGGCATCGGTGCCCGAACGATCTGCGGCCACGGGCGGCGGTCTGTATGGGGAGCGCCTCGGCTCTGGCATTGCTGATCGGTGTATCCCTACCATGATGGACGCGGCGCCCGTCGTCGGACAAACCGGCGGCACCTCCAGTATCGCTGGCCGGATAAAGGGCATGGGACAGTATCCGGCTGCAGTAAACCCTCGACACCGCGCTGATCTCCTTGTCCGCCCAGTTCAGGGCCGCGATAACGGCCGAAGATGAGTGTAAGCGCTTACAAATTTAGCTGGCAACTGTTTTTTCTAGCGGGCCTTGCGTGAGGCACGTCTCAGCACGGGAGAGCGTCACGCGTCGATTTTTCCGGACCCGTCCGGGCGGAGCACATAGTGTCGCAGGAAGACGCTCACGTCCACCATCTCCGTCTTCGACATCGCATGGCCCATGCCGGGGTAGGTCCTGGCGGTCAGGAGCGTGTTCTGCTGGAGCCATTCCTCGGTGTAGGCGATCGCGTCCTCGTTGATGACCAGGTCTGCCTTGTCCCGGCCCCAGAAGAAGGGCGGCCTGGTGTCGAAGGATTCCGTGAGGGACAGCAGTTCATTCCGGAGCACAAAACCGGAAAGTCCCACCACCGCCTCATAGTCCTTAGGGTGGAGGCGCAGCAGAGTGCTCGCCATTGCCATGCCTTGCGAGTAGCCGAGCAGGCTTACGCTGCTGTGCCGGGCCTTGACGCTGTTGATCCAGGCCTGGACGGCACTCGAGGCTTTAATGACATCCGCGAAGTCATTGGCCAGGAAGTAGTCCAGCATGAACCAGCCGTAATGGTCACCAATCGGCATCGGCGCGCGGAGCGCCGCACACGTGAACTCGGGCGGCAGGTACTCAAAAAGGCGCACCATGCGGGACTCGTCCGTGCCATAACCGTGCATCATCACAAGTAGTGGGGTGCCCGCCCGCTCGCCTTCAGGTTTGGACCACACAACTGTTTCCATCGGATCAGCCTAGCCAGCAAGCGTGGCTTGATGCCCGAGCCGTGCCGGTCCGCGGGCAACGTCATCGAGTCGCATCAGCCTCTTCCTTCACAGGCGCCACAGCACAACGAATGGGTTACGCGCCGGCCCCCGCCATTGAATACAGCCACCCCGGGCTGTAGCGTGACGCTTAACGGACAGCATGCTTACCAAAAGTCCGCGGCCCAAGAAGGCTTCCATCCGTGACAACAAGGAGCAAAGCATGAGAATCGGATCCTCCATCTTCCTTATCGCCCTCGGCGCCATCCTTGCCTGGGCGGTCGCTCCGGGCCTCATCCCCTTCGTGGACCAGGTGCTCATCGGCTACATCCTGATGGCGGTTGGCGTCATCGGACTCATCGCCTCCCTCATCCTCGCTTCCCCGGGCCGCAGCCGGCGCGTCAGCGAGACCCGCTCCGTGGTTGACCCGAACACCGGGGAACGCATTACGCGGAACGAAAGCCGCGACGGCGGGCTGTAGCACCACCGGGTTCCGCGCCGCAGCGCAGGACACGACGTTGACCCGAGGAGCCGGGCCGGACCATCCATGGTCCGGCCCGGCTTTTTGCTGTCCCCGAAAGTGCCACTTTGTTTCATGTGGGTTTCCATTGACAAACCAACACAAGCAAAGATAAAGTCAAGTAACTCAACATCATGTGATGCCAGTCACGCAGGAACGGCAGCCACAGTGAACAATCCACACCACCAGAAGACCTACGCAACGGAGGGTACGTGTTCGCCGAGGAGCGCCAGCAAAAGATTGCCGAGCTTGTTGCCGGCAGCGGCCGGGTCAGCGTGACCCTGTTGGCCGAGCGCTTCCGCATCACCACCGAAACCGTCCGCCGCGACCTTGCCGCCCTCGAGAATGCCGGCACCGTCCGCCGCGTCCACGGCGGAGCCGTTGCCGCAGACCGGTTCAGCACCACCGAGGAAAGCGTGAACGAGCGCGCCATCCAGCGGCCGGACCAGAAAATCCGGATCGCCGAAGCCGCGCTGGCCCTCATTCCACGCAACTCCACCGGCAGCGTCCTGATCGACGGCGGCACCACTACGGAAGTCCTGGCGGACATGCTCTCGCGGCGCGCCGCCGTCGAACCTTCCGACCCAACCGGACCGCGGGCGGAACTGGTGGCCATCACCCACGCCGTTCCCATCGCAGGCAAACTCTCCAGCGTTCCCGGCATCGCCCTTGAGATACTCGGCGGCCGGGTCCGCGGAATCACCCAGGTTGCCGTGGGTCAGTCAACCGTGGAGGCCGCCGGCAAACTGCGGCCGGACATCGCTTTCATCGGCACCAACGGAATCCACGCAAGCTTTGGGCTGAGCACGCCCGACCCCGAGGAAGCCGCGGTTAAGGCAGCTTTCGTCCACTCGGCCCGCCGGATTGTTGTGCTGGCCGATTCCTCCAAGCTGGACACGGAAACCCTGGTCCAGTTCGCCTCCCTGAAAGATCTGGACACCTTGATTACAGACAGCGAGCCCGGCCCGGAACTGGCGGCCGCCCTTGAAGAAGCCGGCGTTGACGTGGTGATCGCATGATCGTCACTTTCACCGCCAACCCCAGCCTTGACCGGACCGTGGCACTGCCGGGCCCATTGGTTCGGGGCGAAGTGCAGCGTGCCGTTTCCGTCAGCCAGGAGTCGGGCGGCAAGGGCGTCAACGTGTCCCGTGCACTGGTTGCCTCCGGCCTGGACTCCGTTGCCGTCCTCCCCGGCGCGGACAGCGATCCCGTCCTGGCCGGGCTGCGGGAAAGCGCGGTGCCGTTCGTTTCCCTGCCCATCAGCGAACCGCTCCGCACCAATGTGGCCCTCACGGAACCCGGTGGCGTGACCACCAAGATCAATGAGCCCGGTCCGGTCATGGATGCGGACCAGCAGGAAGCCCTGATCAAACTGCTGCTGGAGAGCTCCCGCGGAGCCAGCTGGGTGGTCCTTGCAGGTTCGCTGCCGCCGGGATTCCCTGCTGATTTCTACGCGACGGCGGCCCGCCGGATCCGCGCAGCCGGAAACGGCAGCGCACCGCTCATTGCCGTGGACTCCTCCGGTGCGCCGCTCGCGGCCGCAATGTCCGGAGGCGATGCCGGTGCTGAACCGGCCGTCAACGGTTCCGGGAAACCGGACCTCCTCAAACCCAACGCCGAAGAACTGGCGGAACTGGCTGCTGCAGCCGGCTTCGCCGCGGCTACCGCTGACGAACTGGAAGCGGATCCGGTGGCGGCCGCGGCCGCCGCGGCCGCTGTCGTACGTTCCGGCGTGGGTGCTGTGCTGGCAACTCTCGGATCCAAGGGAGCTGTCCTGGTAACGGCCGACGGCGCGTGGCTGGCCACGCATCCGCCGGTCGCCGCGGTCAGTACGGTGGGCGCGGGCGATTCCGCGCTGGCCGGCTACCTGCTCGCCCATGGCCGGGGCGCCGCCCCGGCCGACTGCCTTCGCCAGGCTGTGGCCCACGGTGCCGCAGCCGCCTCCCTGCCCGGTTCAACGGTTCCGGCAGTACACCAAACCACCCCGGATGCCGTAACCATCACGGCCCTTCGAAAGGATTGACAGTGACCCAGCTCATCACCACGGACCTGGTCGAGCTCGACCAGAACCTGGGCAACGCGCCCGAGGCGGTGATCCGGCACCTGGCAAGCAAAGTAGCTGCCGCCGGACGCGCAACAGAAGTTGAAGGCCTCTTCGCTGACGCCTTCGCCCGCGAGCAGAAGACCGCCACCGGCATTCCGGGCGGCATCGCCATCCCGCACTGCCGCTCGGCCGCCGTCACGGAACCCACCTTGGCCATGGCCCGCCTCAATCCCAAGGTGGACTTCGGAGCCAAGGACGGCCCGGCGGACCTGGTCTTCTTCATCGCAGCCCCGGACGGAGCCGACCAGGAGCACCTGAAGCTGCTCTCGAAGCTGGCCAGGTCCCTGATCAAAAAGGACTTCACCACGGCCCTGCGCAACGCCTCATCCCGCGAAGAGATCGTGGAACTGGTGGACGGTGCGCTGGCCGACAAGCCTGCAGCCCATGCAGCCGCGGTACCCGCTGAAGCTGTTGCTTCCGGCGCGTCCGCGGGGGCGTCGGCAGGCACTGCTTCGGCGGGCTCTGGCGCCGCTGCTTCCGGCGCGGCTACGGCCGGACCAGCCCCGGCCGGTCCCAAGCGCCTCGTGGCCGTGACCGCCTGCCCCACCGGCATCGCGCACACCTACATGGCAGCTGACTCCCTGGTGGCCGCTGCCCAGGAGGCCGGCGTCGACCTGCAGGTGGAAACCCAGGGTTCCTCCGGCGCCAAGCCGCTGGATCCCGCCGTCATTGCTGCCGCCGACGCCGTAATTTTCGCGGTGGACGTGGACGTACGCGGCAAGGAGCGCTTCGCCGGCAAACCGGTCATCAACGCCCCTGTGAAGCGGGGCATCGACGAACCCGCCAAGATGGTCCAGGAGGCGCTGGCCGCAGCCTCGGACCCGAACGCGCGGCGCGTCCCGCACTTCGGTGCCGAGGAACAGGCTGAGCAGGCCGCCGCCGAAAAGGGCGAGCACATCGGCCAGAAGCTGAAGAGGGCCCTGCTCACCGGCGTGAGCTACATGATCCCGTTCGTGGCCGGCGGTGGCCTCCTGATCGCCCTGGGCTTCCTCCTGGGTGGTTACGACATCACCGAAGTCGCGGACAAGGTGGTTGTGGAGAACAACTTCGGCAACCTTCCCGAGGGCGGACTCGCCGCTTACCTGGGCGCAGTCCTGTTCAAGATCGGCGCCCTGTCCATGGGCTTCCTGGTCCCGGCGCTGGCCGGCTACATCGCCTACGCCATTGCTGACAGGCCCGGCATCGCCCCCGGCTTCGTGGCCGGTGCAGTCTCCGGTTTCATGGGTGCCGGCTTCCTCGGCGGCATCGTGGGCGGCCTCCTGGCCGGCTACGTTGCCCACGTGATCGGCACCTGGCAGGTTCCCCGCTGGCTGCGCGGCCTCATGCCCGTGGTCATCATCCCGCTGCTCGCCTCCATCGCGGCTTCCGGACTCATGTTCCTGCTGCTCGGCGGCCCCATCGCCGGCCTCACCACCGCCCTTAACGGCTGGCTCTCCGGCATGACCGGCGCTTCCGCCGTGGTCCTGGGCATCATCCTTGGCCTCATGATGTGCTTCGACCTGGGCGGTCCCGTCAACAAGGTGGCCTACGCCTTCGCCGTTGCGGGACTCAGCGCCGGCAGCGCGGACAACCAGGCGCCGTGGCAGATCATGGCAACGGTCATGGCCGCCGGCATGGTGCCCCCTCTGGCAATGGCCCTGGCCACCGTCCTGGACCGCAAGCTCTTCAGCCTGGCTGAGCGCGAAAACGGCAAGGCTGCCTGGCTGCTGGGTGCATCCTTCATCTCCGAAGGCGCTATCCCGTTCGCTGCTGCTGATCCGCTCCGCGTCATTCCTGCCAGCATGCTGGGCGGCGCGCTGACCGGCGCACTGACCATGGCCTTCGGGGTCACCTCGCAGGCTCCCCATGGCGGCATCTTTGTGTTCTTCGCGATCGGCAACGTGCTGATGTTCGTCCTCTCGATCGTCGCCGGTGCCATCGTGACCGCCCTGGCCGTGATCGGCCTCAAGCGCTGGGCCGCCCCCAAGAGCGCTGCTACGGTGGAAACCGTCCCAGCAACCGTCTGACCTGCCTCACCCACTACCTCTACCCCGGCATTTCAACCAGCCGCCGGAAGACTAAGGAGCAACAATGCCAGAACGCACAGCAACCGTCGCCAGCCGCGTGGGCCTGCACGCCCGCCCCGCCGCCATCTTTGCCGAGGCAGCAGGAGAGTACGACCTGGACATCACCATCGCCCGCGAGGGCGAGCCGGTGGACGAGGCGATGGACGCTGCCAGCATCCTGTCCCTCATGAGCCTGGGCGCCTCGCACGGCGACGTGGTGGTCCTTCGCGCCGAAGGTGACGGCGCGGACACCGCGCTGGACCGCCTCGTCCAGATCCTGGAAACGGACCACGACGCCTAGCAGCTGACAGGCTGCCCCGGCGGCCAAGCCGCACGGCCGTCGTCGGGCCTTCCCTCCCAGGGAAACGCCCGACGACGGCCGCTTGCGTTAATCCCCCGCCCCATCCCAACCAGGCGGGTTAACTGCCCTCGGAAATCCTCTTCACGTCCGCCACGAGCTTGTCCCACATGCCTTTTGAGTGGTCAGCCGCCTCCGCCGTGGTGTTGTTGTCCTGGGTCAGCGTCAAAAGCGTCCGGCCGCCCTTGTCCTGAAGCGTCCAGGTGAGGGTGTGATAGTTCTCCGGTTTGTCTTCCTGCCCGGCGAGGGGGCTGAAATGCGTGTAGACCAGTTTCCTGGCGGGCACCACCTCGAGGATCGTGCCCCTGTCCTCGTAGTCCTTGCCGTCCCAGTTGCCGCTCCAGGTGATGGGTCCGCCCACGGTCCAGTCCGTGGAGAGCTCGGTGCCAACCATGAACTCCTTCGTGGCCGCCGGGTCCGTGATGACATCCCACACGCGGGTGGGAGGGGCATCAACCGTGACCGAGGACGTGGCCACGTAATCAGGCACTTTCCTTGGCCTTCTTCGCAGTGAACAGCAAGTACTCCCACTCCATCTGGAACGGGGTGTCGCCGTGGGCATCGCCGAAGGAATCAGCCAGTTCCGTCAGGGCCTGGTCCAGGGCTTTGACCTTGTCCCCGTCCTCCCCGATGTATTTGTAGACGGAGATGGTGGGGCCGTAGTGGGACTTGAAGTAGCGGACGAAGTCGCCGGGTTGATGGAAGCTCCGCACGGCCAGGGTCTGCTTGCGCGCAGCGGTATCCGTGATCCTGTCCCCCAGCAGTTCCCGCACGTGCTCTTCGCTCCCCCACAGCGGCGCCGGCTGTGCTCCCGGCGGTGGCGGCGGGGCGAAGGGCTTCATGGTGTCGAACATCCTGCCGATGAACCCCTCCGGGGTCCAGCTCAACAGTCCTATGTTTCCACCCGGTTTGCACACCCTCAGGAGTTCGTCCGCCGCCGCCTGGTGGTGGGGGGCAAACATGACGCCGAGGCAGGACATGACGACGTCGAACTCGGCGTCGGCGAAGGGCAGGGCCTCCGCGTCGGCTTCCTTCCAGTCCAGGCTGACTCCCCGGTTCGCGGCCTCACGGCGGCCGGCCTCGAAAAGCTCGGGGGTGAGGTCGCTGGCCACCACCTTGGCTCCCATCATGGCCGCGGGAATGGCCGCGTTGCCTGATCCGGCGGCGATATCCAGCACATTGTGGCGGGAGGTAATGCCGCAGGCTTCAACCAGGATGGCGCCGAGGTCCAGGAGCATCTCGTCAGCGAGGGCCGGATAATCACCGGATGCCCACATGGCCCGGTGTTTCTGTTTGAGTGCCCGGTCCGCCTCGGCTGCATCTGTCTGATCGTTCATGTTCAGCGCTCCTCACAGGGCCGTTGGAGTGTCAGCACGCTGTGGGCACAGCGGTGGCTGCGATGCGACTCATTGTGGACGCACCGGACCCGGCTGTAAAGAGCACCCCGCTACCGGAACGCAAGCAAGCTTAGTAGTTTCATGTACATGGCATCGGGTACCGGATCAGGATCCGCAGGCGGCTGGCCATCACAGGGGCCATCACGCAGGCTTGCGCGCCCGGGTGCCCGTCGCCTTGCTGGTGGACGCCTTGGCGGCGGGTTTTTCGGCGGACTTGGCCGCTGTCGACTTGGCGGCGGCGGATTTTGCCGTGGTGGACTTGGCCGTGCCGGATTTGGCTGCGCCGGACTTGGCCGTGCCGGATGTGGCTGCGCCGGACTGCGTTCCCGTGGACTTTGCTGCCGCGGACCTCGCCGTGGTGCCGGTCTTTTCGGCACTGGTCTTAGCCGCGGTAGACCGCTTGCGCGCCGGTTTGGCGGCTTCGTCTTCGCCGGCGTCGCTGCCGGAGTCCCCGCCGGCTTCGCCACCCGCCCGTCCTGCCGCGGCATCGGACCCGCCGCCCCGTTTCCGGTCCAGGCTTCGCTTCAGCGCCTCCATCAGGTCGATGACTTCACCCTTGCTGCCCTCGCCGGCCTCCACGCCGAAGGTTTCCTCGGTGTCCAGCGATTCACCCTGCTCCAGCTTGGCCTCAATAAGCTGGCGGAGCTGGACCTGGTAGTCGTCCGTGAAGGAAGCGGGATCGAAATCGGCCGCCATGGACTCCACCAGGGCCGCGGACATATCGCGCTCCTGCGGGGAGATCTTGACGGATGCATCAAGGGAAGGGAATTTCGCTTCCCGCACCTCGTCCGGCCACAGGAGGGACTGGAGCACCAGGACATCGTCCTTAATCCGCAAAGCGCCCAGCCGGGTCTTCTCCCGCAGCGCGAACTGGACAATGGCCACCCTGTCCGTGTCTTCCAACGCACTGCGCAGCAGCACGTAGGCCTTGGGAGACTTGGAGTCCGGCTCAAGGTAGTAGCTCTTCTCGAACATCATGGGCTCAAGCTGCTCGGACGGGACGAACTGCACCACTTCGATCTCATGGTTGTTCTCCGCCGGAATGGCCTTGAGTTCGTCCTTGGACAGGACCACCGTCCGGCCGTCCTCCTCGTAGGCCTTCTCGATGTCCGAATAATCGATGACCTGGCTGCAGACCTCGCACCGCCGCTGGTAGCGGATCCGGCCGCCGTCGGCGTTGTGGACCTGGTGCAGACTGATGTCATGATCCTCAGTGGCGCTGTAGACCTTCACGGGCACGTTGACCAGGCCGAACGCGATGGCACCTTTCCAGATGGCTCTCATTCCTCAAGTGAACATCACGCAACGCCGGAGGTGAAGCCCCGTGCCCGCCGCTAAGGAGCGTGTCAGGGTGGCAGGGCGGGAACTGACCCTCACCAATCTGGACAAGATCATCTATCCGGAGACGGGCACCACCAAGGCGGACGTCCTGGCCTACTACGCCGCCGTGGCCCACGTCCTGATCCCGGCGGCGTACAACAGGCCGGCCACCAGGAAGCGTTGGGTGAACGGCGTCGGGACCGCCGATAAGCCCGGCGAGGTGTTCTTCCAGAAGAACCTTGAGGACTCGGCTCCGGGCTGGCTCCCCCGGGCAGCCATCACCCACAAGGGCCGCACCATCTACTACCCGATGGTCAACGACCCCGCCACCCTTACCTGGTTCGGGCAGATCAATTCCCTGGAAATCCACGTTCCGCAGTGGCAGGTGGACTCCCACGGCAACCAACTGAACCCCGACCGGCTGGTCCTGGACCTGGACCCCGGCGAAGGCGCCGGCCTGGAGGCGTGCGTTGAAGTAGCCCTCCTGGCGCGCGCCATCCTCCAGGACGTGGGCCTGGACCCCGTGCCGGTGACCAGCGGCAGCAAGGGCATCCACCTGTACGCCGCCCTGGACCGGAGCCAGACCTCTGACCAGGTCTCCGGCTTCGCCCGCGAACTTGCCAGGGCCCTTGAGGCCGACCACCCGGACCTGGCCGTCAGCGACATGAAAAAGAGCCTGCGCAAGGGCAAGGTCCTGGTGGACTGGAGCCAGAACAATGCAGCCAAGACGACTATCGTGCCGTACTCGCTGCGTGGCCGCCCCACCCCCATGGTGGCTGCGCCCCGGACCTGGGAGGAGCTCGGCTCCCCCGGCCTCAGCCACCTGGACCATAAGGCGGTGATCCGGCGCGTGCAGGAAGGCAAGGACCCGTTCGCCGCCGTCGATAACGCCGGCAACGACCCCCGGCTGGAGAAGTACCGCTCCATGCGTGATCCCGGGAAGACTCCGGAACCCTTCACGGGCACGGCCGGCAGCGGGAATACCTTTGTGATCCAGGAGCACCACGCCAGCCGCCTGCACTATGACTTCCGCCTGGAGCATGAAGGAGTGCTGGTGTCCTGGGCACTGCCGAAGGGGGTGCCTGAGTCCGGCGGCAAGAACCACCTGGCAGTGCAGACCGAGGACCATCCCCTGGACTACGCGGGCTTCGAGGGGACTATTCCCAAAGGGGAATACGGCGCCGGCGAGGTAACCATCTGGGACCACGGGACGTATGAGCTGGACAAGTGGATCAACGGCAGGGAAGTCATTGCCACCCTCACCGGTTCGGAAGGAGGAGGGCTGGGCGGGACCAGGAAGTTCGCGCTTATCCACACAGGGCGGGGGCAGGGAAGGGATTCCGAGGGCCAGTGGCTTATCCACCTCATGGAGCCCGGGCGGCCTGGCGGACGACGGCGGCACGCACCGCCGCGGGAAGGACAGGAGGAGGCTCCGGCTAGGGAGTCGGCCCACGAGGAGCCACACGGGGCGCCGAACCACCACGAGCCGCGCCACGATGAGCTGCGCCAGGAGGCACGGGATAAAGACGTTGCGGTGCGGCCCGGGGACTACAGGCCCATGATGGCCACCTCCGGAGACGCCGCCGACCTGCAGGGCAGCAACTGGCAGTTCGAACTCAAGTGGGACGGGGTCCGCGCCATCCTCGTGGGAGACGAAAGGACGGTACGGATATTCAGCCGCAACGGCAACGATGTCACCAGCACCTACCCCGAACTCGTGGACCGGGCCTGCTGGCCGGCCCGGCCGTTCGTTGCCGATGGTGAGATCGTGGCCATCGGCGCGGCGGGAAGGCCCGACTTCGGGCTCCTGCAGGGAAGGATGAAGCTCACCCGGCCCGCCGACGTCGCACGGGCCCGGGTTGCCATTCCCGTGCAGCTGATGCTTTTCGACCTGCTGCACGACGACGGAACGGACCTCCGGAGGCTGCCGCTCGCCGAGCGCCGGCAACGGCTGGAGGACTTCTTCACCGCATCGGGCTGCCCCGCGGGGCTTTCTCCGGTCCTCGAGGACCGGGTGGACCACATCCTGGAGAGTGCCCGGGAGCTGGGCCTCGAAGGGGTGATGGCCAAGCGGACCGACAGCCGGTACGTGAGCGGGCAGCGGACCCGTACCTGGATCAAGCTGAAGGTGGAACAGACGCAGGAGGTTGTGGTGGGCGGCTGGCGCCCGGGCAAAGGCGGGCGGGAAGACACCGTGGGCTCACTGCTGGTGGGCATTCCGGAAGGGACGAAGCTGCAGTACGCGGGGCGGGTGGGCAGCGGTTTCAGCGGGAGGGAACTTGCCGAACTGCGGCAAACCGTGGAACGGCTGGCCCGGAAGACCTCGCCGTTCCTGGACGTTCCGCGCCCGGATGCCGCCGACGCGCACTGGATTGCCCCCGAACTTGTCGGCGAAGTGACCTACAGCGAGTGGACGGGAACCGGGAGGCTGCGGCATCCCGTGTGGCGGGGCTGGCGGCTGGACAAGGACCCGGCGGAGGTTGTGCGCGAAGGCTGAGCCGGCCGGCCACTCGCGAAGAAGGCCAGATTGATCCGGGACACGCAAAAGGCCTGGCGCACCGGATTTCGGTGTCGCCAGGCCATGTACGCGTCGCCAGGCAGGATGCGCGTCCTAAAGTGTCCGGGCCTAGGACGAGTGCGGCATCTGCGGCCGGCTGGTGCGGTGGATCGCCGTCACTGCGGCTCCCTGCCCTATCCGGCCGTGGCCTGCATCCCGCTCTTTCGGGTGCCGGCGCTTTCCGTATCCATCCGGCCAGGTGCGCTGCCCGGTTCCCCCCAGTGGGGCAAGGGGCGCTTCGGCACCCGGCATGTCCGGAGTGTCCATTGCCGCGGCGAGGTGGTCCGCAACCTCCGGATTGATGGGGAATTCACGCTTTTCGTCAGCCATTTGTTCTTCCCTTCCACAGATGAAGTGCTATCGAGAGTGGCCAAAACCGGGCCCCGGCAAAAACTTTCGAAGCGGCCCGCGGTGGCTTGGCCGCAGGCGTCCCCTACCTGAAAGAAAGTGTTTCCATGGAACAACCTTAGGGACGCACACGGCACCTGTGAACCCCCTCCGCCTGGGCCGGCAAAAGTGCCCCTGGACCGCGGCCCGGTGTGCGCCCGGGAGGTCCGGCCCGGCGTGGTCCCGGTCACTTTCAGCGCCATCTTGGGACAGATTCACGGGGGTGTGGCGCATAAAACGAAAAAGATTGGGTAACGATGGGCCTGGTCCCGCCGCATGCCAGTGATGGCGCGGGAAAAGCCGGGAAAAGAATTCGGGTAAACCTGCCGGATACGGCTGCCAAACGGGTGATCCTACGGCATAAACCACGCAGGCGCTACGGCATTCGCGTAAAATTGAAGGCCTGCCCGGAGCGGCGCAGCTACAAGTCGCAAGCAAATGACCTCCACAGGAGTTGCCCAAATGCCCACAGACCGAAGCACGACAGACTCTTCCGCAGGCGTCAACAGCGCCTCTGGAACCAACCCAGCTACACCCCCTGGCGCCCCGTCGTCGGCTCTTACCAAAAGCCCGCGCAAGCCTAAGCTGCTCGCGCGGCGCCGGCTCAAGGAATCGGACGTCAACGTCGTCAACCAGCCCATGCTGAAGAAAGCCCTCGGCGGCACCATCGTGGGCAACACCATGGAATGGTACGACGTCGGCGTGTTCGGCTACCTCATCACCACCATGGGTCCGGTCTTCCTGCCGGAGTCGGACCCCACCACCCAGACGCTGTTCCTGCTGGGCACCTTCGCCGCCACGTTCATTGCCCGCCCCCTGGGCGGCGTGATCTTCGGCTGGATGGGCGACAAGATGGGCCGGCAGAAGATCCTCGCCGCCACGCTGATGCTGATGGCAGCGAGCACGTTCGCCATCGGCCTCCTGCCCGGCTACGCCCAGATCGGGCTGTGGGCCGCAGGCCTGCTGGTGCTGCTGAAGATCGTCCAGGGCTTCTCCACCGGCGGTGAATACGCCGGTGCCACCACGTTCGTCAGCGAATACGCCCCGGACAAGCGCCGCGGGTTCTTCGCCAGCTTCCTGGACCTGGGCAGCTACATGGGCTTCGCCATCGGGGCCGCCCTGGTCTCGGTCCTGCAGCTGACGCTCGGCCAGGCAGCCATGGAGGAGTGGGGCTGGCGTATTCCGTTCCTGGTGGCCGGGCCCCTGGGCCTGATCGCGGTCTACTTCCGGAGCAAGATCGAGGAGTCCCCCCAGTTCCAGGCCACCCTGGATGCCCAGGAGGATCTCGCGAAGCATGCGGCGTCATCCGACCAGGCAACGGCGAAGGGCCCGGTGGGCATCGTCAAGGCCTACTGGCGCTCCATCATTGTTGCCATGATCCTGGTGGCCGCAGCAAACACCGCCGGCTACGCGCTGACGTCCTACATGCCCACCTACCTCACGGAGTCCAAGGGTTACGATCCGGTGCACGGCACCCTCCTGACCATCCCCGTGCTGGTGGTCATGAGCCTCTGCATTCCGCTGACCGGAAAGTTGTCGGACCGAATCGGCCGCCGGCCCGTCCTGTGGATCGGCGCAGTCAGCACAGTGGTCCTGGCCACTCCGGCTTTCCTGCTGATCGGCATCGGCGAGATCTGGTCCACCCTGGCCGGCCTGGCGCTGATCGCATTCCCGGTGACGTTCTACGTCGCCAACCTGGCCTCCGCCCTCCCGGCGCAGTTCCCCACCTCCAGCCGGTACGGGGCGATGGGCATCGCGTACAACTTCTCGGTGGCCATTTTCGGCGGCACCACTCCGTTCATCGTGGCAGCCCTCATCAGCGCCACAGGCAACGACATGATGCCCGCGTACTACCTGATGGGAACCTCCCTGGTGGGTGCCGTGGCCATCTACTTCCTCAAGGAGTCGGCCCAGCGCCCGCTGCCAGGGTCCATGCCCAGCGTGGATACCCAGGCCGAGGCACGCGAACTGGTTGCCACGCAGGACGAGAACCCGCTGCTCAACCTGGACGAACTCCCGTTCGAGACCCAGGACATCACCGATGCGCGCGACGCCGATGCACGCGAGGCCGACAAGGTTCCTGCCGGCGCCTAGTCGCACTCCGGCGGAACCGGTCCTGCCGGTCCGGAGCCCCGTCTTGCGGCCCACGCCCAGAAGGCCCGCCCTCGTGTTTCCTTGGAGGAAGCACGAAGGGGCGGGCCTTTGGCGTACCGGCCGGAATGACGTTCCGAGTCCTGCGCCGGGCAGTGGAAATGACGGGCCCTGCCCCACGGTGATAACTTCCAAAAGGCCGTACTGGAACAGCAAGAGGTGATGAGTCATGGAACGCGTCCTCGTGCAGGTGCGCGCGCTCCATCGGCTGGAACCGGCCAACAATGACCATTTGGCGGCGTTGCGCGTTGCCCTCAGCGTTGCGGTTCCGTCACTCCTGCTCCTGGCCACAGGTCGTTCAGACCTCATGATTTATGCCGTCTTTGGTGCCCTGATCGGCATGTACGGGCGCTCAGAGCCGCACCAGCTCCGGCTCCGACACCAGTCCCAGGCCGCCGTCGTCCTGCTGGGCGGTGTGGCGGTGGGCGTGTTCCTGTCCGTCAACCATCTCCACTCATGGTGGCTCGTGGGAGTGGAGGCTGTCCTCGCCGGCGTCGGATCCCTCTTCGCGGACCGCGTGCGGCTCAAGCCCAACGGACCGTTCTTTGGGATCCTCGCGCTGGGAGCCTGCGCCTCAGTGCCCACTGTGGTTCCGTGGCAGGTGGCCATGCTGATCGCCGCAGGGTCTGCCGCGTTCTCCATGCTGGTGGGCTTCGGCGGCTGGATCCGCCGCAGGTCCTGGCAGCGCGGCGCCGTCCGGGCTGCTCCGGCCATGAGCCCCGCCGGGCACCGGGAGATGCTCGTGCATGCCTCCCGGTACGTCCTGGCAGTGGGTGCAGCCGGCACTGTGGGCGTCCTGACGGGCAGCGGGCATCCGCACTGGGCCATGGCCGCGGCTGCGGTGCCGCTGGCCGGGGCCGACCTTCCGAGCAGCGTCCGGCGGGGCATCCACCGGATCGTGGGGACGTTCGTGGGACTGGGGGTCACCGCCGCCGCCATTCTTTCGGTGCCATGGTCCTTGGCGGGCCTGTTCCCGGGCCGGCAGGCCGTGGTGCTGGCGCTCCTGGTGATCCTCTTCCAGTTCACCACCGAGCTGTTCATGACCCGCCACTACGGCCTGGCCATGGTTTCCTTCACGCCGGTCATTTTGCTGATGACCCAGCTCGCAGCCCCCGCCGACCCGGCGGTCCTGATCCTGGAGCGCGCTGTGGAGACCATGGTGGGGGCGCTGGTGGGAATCGGCGTGGTGGTGGCTGTCCGGCGGGCGGGGTCGCGCTCGCCGTCAGCATTACTCGGGTTTCCGTCCCTGTTTCGGCTTCCGCGGCGGCCCCGCCATTAGCTTTGCCGGCGCCACCCGGGCAACGGCCGCCACCACCTTGTACCTCTTGGAGGGGATGGACACCGCCTTGCCCCGGGCATTGTCCGCCAGGCCTTCCCGCACCACCCGCTCGGCATGCAGCCAGGCCCAGGACGGCGCCACCGATTTGTCCATGCCCATCCGGTCGTGGAACTCCGTGTGGGTGAAGCCCGGGCACACCGCGGTGACCTTGATGCCCTGTTTGCCGTAGGCCAGGTTTGCCCAGCGGCTGAAACTCACCAGCCAGGCCTTCGCCGCGGAGTAGGTGCCCCGCGGCAGGAAAGCGGCGATGCTGGCCACGTTGATGATCCGGCCCTCGCCCCGCTCCAGCATGCCTTTGAGCGCGGCATGGGTAAGCTCCATGGCGGTTTCCCCGTGCAGCTTGAGGTGTTTCTTCTCCTCCGAGATGTGGTTGTCCTCGAAGTTGTGCAGCAGGCCGATTCCGGCGTTGTTGACAAGGATCCCCACCGGACGCCGCGCATCGGACAGGCGTTCGACGACGGCGGCCACGCCGGCGTCGTCCGTCAGGTCTGCGGGAAGCACCTCGGCAGTGGTTCCGTAGCGCCGTTCCAGGCCCGCCGCTGCTTCCTCGAGGCGGGCCCGGTTCCGCGCAACCAGCACCAGGTTGCAGCCCTGGGCGGCCAGCTGGCGCGCGAACTCGGACCCCAGCCCCGCGCTGGCCCCCGTGACGAGGGCTGTTGTCCCGGAAAGATCCTGCTGGGGGTGCGGCGTGGTCATGCTGCAAGCCTAGCGAGGCGCCGATCTCCCGTCCCGGTCCACTGTCCGTGTGGTACCAGGCGTGGTCCTCAGGCGAACCTCGCCAGCGGATTGGCCAGGCGTCCTGCCATCTGCAGCCCGCCGGACGGGTCTGCCAGGTCCAGCATCTGCTGGTTGTTGCGCAGCTGCAGCCGGTTCAGGCAGGACAGCTCGAAGTCGGCGGCAAAGAGGTCATGCCGGGCGAACTGGCCGGCAAGTTCCGGATGCTGCCCCTGGTAGTCCTTGACCGCAGCGGCGGCAATCCGCCAGAAGTCGTCCTGGCCCAGTCTTCCGTCCCCGTCCAGGAGCGCGGCCAGGAAACGGAAAATGCAGTCAAAGATGTCCGTGAAGACGGCCAGCACCTTCTGGCCGTCCGGGATCTCCGCCCGGATCCGGGATACATCCTCCGGCAGGTCCAGCCGGTCCCCCATCACCACGATTTCCTCGGCGATGTCCTTCATGACGGCCCTGACGGGTACGCCGTTTTCGAACACCAGGATCACGTTCTCGCCGTGCGGCATGAACGCCATCTCATACCGGAAGAGGCAATGAACCAGTGGAACCAGGTAGGCCTCGAAATACCGCCGCAGCCAGTCCCCTGCCGGCAGGCCGGAGCGCTCGATGAGCGCCGAAACCATGGGCCTGCCGCTCGCGTCAACGTGCAGGAGCGAGGCCATGGTGGCCAGCTGCTGCCCGTCCTGCAGCAGCGGCAGGGGGCTTTCGCGCCATAGGGCGGAGAGCATCTTCCGGTACGGCGAACCGCCCGCAGCGCCTGCCTCGTAGTAGCCGTTGTGGTAGCCGATGGCGGCGACCTCGCCGATCATGGTGAACCCGCGGCGCTGAAGTGCATCGTCCGCCTCGATCAGGTTCCGCAGCCAGTCGTTGATGGCCGGGGTGGCCTTCATGTACTCCGGCGACAGCCCGCGCATGAAGCCCATGTTCAGCACGGACATGGCCGTCTTGACGTAGTGGCGGACGGGGTCGCTGGTGTTGAAGAAGGTCCGGATCGACTGCTGCGCCTGGTAGCTGTCCGTCCCGGCGCCCAGGTGGACGATGCGCTGCCGGGCGATCTCCGCCGCGAACGTGACCGTGAGCTTGTTCTCCCACTGCCAGGGATGTACCGGCATGAGGAAGTACTGGTCCGGATCGAGATCCTGCAGCTGCAGTTCAGCGGTGAAGGTGCCCAGCAGGGATCCGAGCTCGGCCTGCAGGTGCGCCCGGTACTCCAGCCCTTCCGATGCAGTGAAGACGGCGCGGGTGCGGTGCACGGCGATCCACTCCAGCTGCACCGGGGCGCCCGTTTCCGGTGCGAAGGCGTGGTAGTCGCTGATGCCGAAGCCCAGGCGGCCGTTATTGGCAACAAAGCAGGGGTGGCCCTCGGTCATGCTGCGCTCAATGGCCTGGAAGTCGGCCGCCGGGTCCTCGCCGCCGGTGATCCCTGCCGCGAGTTCAGCCGCCGTCGGCTGGCCGGCCCACTGCTTGTAGGCGTGGCTCGCCAGGGTGCTGCCGACCTCCTCGAGGTAGACGGGGAGCATATGGAGGTTGATGCCCAGCATTCCGTGGAACCCGGTGATGAACTCCAGCACGTCCAGCGGCGCCTCGGTGCCGCCCCGGAAGTGCCGGATGGAGCCGGGATCGATGGCCCAGTGGTCCATGCTTAGGATCCGGGCGCTGAACTGGTACTCGGAGGTGCCGTCATCGCTGCGGACCCGGTAGCGGCCGCGCCCGTCCGCCCCGGCCCCGCCAGGCTTACCTCCCACCGGTTCCGGGGTGAGGATCCGTTCGTGGGAGAACTCGGCGAGTGCCTTGCGGAGCAGGTGCCGGTTGGCGTTGTCCCACCTTTCGCCGGTGAGATGCGGTACACGGCCGGGATGCGGTGCAGGGCCGGCGGAGGGCTGCCCGGGGGTGGTTGTGGCGGCGGGATCGAGATCGATAGTCATAGTGGTGCTCCCTGGGTTACGGGCGGAAGGGCGGGCAGAAGGGACGTTCGGGCGGCCAGGTAATCGTCTCGGCTGCAGAAACTCAGCAGCGCGTCCTTGTCCGGAAGGGTGACCGCCCCTGCGGGCTGGAAGCCCAGGCGTTGATTCAGGGCGTGGATCCTGGTGTTCCGGATATCCGGCTCCACCACAATGCGGTCCACTCCCGGCGTGCTGAAGAGTCGTGCCAGGACGGCGTCCATCACCGCGGCGGTGTAGCCGCGCACGGGTGCGGCCGACGGCGGGGCCACCAGCAGGTGCATCCCCACGTCCCCGGGAAGGACGGGGTACACAGCGGCCAGCGGCGAGGACGCGGGACGGTACTCCTCCATCAGGAAGGCGGGGACGCCGCCGTCGAGCCCCAGCACCGCGTGGTGGTGGCCGCTCGCTTGGATGTTCCTGTATTCCTGCACCACGTCCTCCACGCTGGCGGACAGCATGCCCCAGAACGAGGCGTAGGGCCGGGTCACCCAGCTGTGAAGGAGCGGCGCGTCGGCTTCGGCGTCGAGGCAGCGGAAGGTGAATGTCATGCCGGCACCGGTCCGCAATCCAGCGGAGAGCCAACCGCAGCCGGCGGCCCGAACTGCTGGAACGCAATGCTGCGCTCCACGGGGTACACCTCGCGGCCGGTCATTTCGCGCAGGATGCAGGAGTTGCGGTAGGCGCCCATGCCCAGGTCCGGGGTGGCGAACCCGTGGGTGTGCAGCTCGGCATTCTGGACGAAGATCTCGCCGGGTTGGACCCCGGTACTGTAGTTCCGGTCCACGGCGAACCTGCCCGCGCTGTCCCGGTCGATGCGGTCCCGGATGCCGGCGAGGAAACCTGGTTCCTGGTAGCCGTAGCCGGTGGCCAGCACCACCGCTTCGCTGTCCAGCGTGTAGGACGTGCCCTGCTCCGCATGTTCCAGGTGCAGGGTGTGGGTCCCGGCCCCGGGGTTCCAGTAGGCAGCGGTCAGGCTCGAGTGGGTCAGCAGCCGGGTGTCCACCATTCCGGAGATGCTCTTGGTGTAGAGCAGGTCGTAGATGGCGTCGATCAGGTCCGAATTGATGCCTTTGTAGAGGTTTTTCTGGGCCTTATTCAGGTAATCGCGCTGGTGCTGCGGGAGGGCGTGGAAGTAGTCCACGTACTCGGGCGAAGTCATCTCAAGCGTCAGCTTGGTGTATTCAAGCGGGAAGAACCTGCCGGAGCGGGTCACCCAGTTCAGCTGGTACCCGTGGGCGTCCGATTCCTGGAGCAGTTCGTAGTAGATCTCGGCGGCGCTCTGGCCGCTGCCCAGGATGGTGATGCTGCGCTGCTGCTGCAGTTCTGCCTTCCGCGCCAGGTAGTCGGCGGTGTGGAGGACCACTCCCCCGGCTCCCGCACGTGAATCGGCCACGATCCCTGCCGCAGCCCCGGGCACGTCCGGGGAGGTGCCCGTGCCCAGCACCAGCCGCCGCGCCAGCAGCACCTCAGGCCCTCCCGGACCGGAGACGGAAAGCCGGTACACGCCGTCGTCGTACGTTACATCCAGCACAGCTGTGCCAAATCGGACGCCGGGCAACTGCCCGGCCACCCACTGGCAGTACTGGTTGTACTCCGCCCGCAGCGGGTAGAAATTCTCCCGGATGTAGAACCGGTAGAGCCTGCCGGCCTGCTTGAGGAAGTTCAGGAACGAGTATGGCGAGGTGGGATCGGCCAGGGTGACGAGGTCGGCCATGAAGGGCACTTGCAGGTGGGCGGGCGCCAGCATCATCCCGGGGTGCCAGTCAAAGGATTCCCTGCGTTCCAGGAAGATGCCGTCCAGCCCTTCCACCGGTTCAGCCAGCGCCGCGAGGCCCAGGTTGAAGGGCCCGACGCCGACCGCGGCAAAGTCGTAGATCCTGCGCCTGCCTGCCTTTTGGGTGGCGGTGTTGCTCATGCGGTCGCCTCGCTGCGCAGCAGCCCGGCGCCCGTGCGGCGCAGGAAGTTGATGATGCCGGAAATGTCCTCCAGCGTGGCCTCGGCGTTGAGGAGCGTGAACTTCAGGTAGTGCCGGCCGCCCACCGTGGTTCCGGCAACCACCGCTTCCCCGGAGGCGAAGACCGCCGCCCGGATGGCCGGGTTGAGGGCATCCGCCGCGTCCTCGCTGATCCGGTCGCCGCTGTCCAGGCGGGGCCGGTACCTGAAAACCAGGGTGCTGAGCCGGGGCGGGGCGGCGAGTTCGAAGGCGTCGTCGGCGGCGAGGAGCTTGCCCACACGCGCGGCGAGGTCGATGGCTTCGTCGAACAGGGCGCCGATGGCGTCCGCGCCCATGATGCGCAGGGTCAGCCACAGCTTCAGGGCGTCAAACCGGCGGGTGGTCTGGATGCTCTTGTCCACCTGGTTGGGGATGGCTGCCAGCGCTGCGCTGTGCGGGTTCAGGTAGTCCGCATAGTAGGTGACGTGGCGCAGCATGGTCCGTTCGCGCACCAGCAGGGCGCTGGAGCTGACCGGCTGGAAGAAGGTTTTGTGGAAGTCGACGGTGACCGAGTCGGCAAGCCCTGTGCCGTCAAGGAGGTGCCGGTAGCGGCCGGAGACAATGAGGCCGCCGCCGTAGGCAGCGTCCACGTGGAACCATGCCCCGTAGGCCCGGGCCAGTGCGGCGAGCTCCGGGAGCGGATCGACAGCGCCGAAGTCCGTGGTGCCCGCGGTGGCCACCACCGCCATCGGGGTCAAACCGGCGTCCCGTGCGCCGGCCAGGGCCTCGGCGAGGGCGGCAGGATCCATCCGGTGGTCCGGCGTGCAGGGGACGGTGACGACGGCGTCGAACCCCAGGCCCAGCATTGATGACGACTTCTGGATACTGAAGTGGCTGTCCTCGGACGTGAAGATCCGCAGCGTGTCCAGCAGCGCCGGAAGCCGGAGCCCGGCGCGGGCAGGGTCCTGCCGCAGGCCGGCAACGGCATGGTTGCGGGCGATCAGCAGGGCCTGCAGGTTGGACTGGCTGCCGCCGGAGGTGAAGATGCCGTCCGCGGCGTCACCAAGGTCCAGCCTTTTTGCGGTCCAGTCAATAAGCCGGCGTTCGATCATGGTGGCGCCTGCACTCTGGTCCCACGTGTCCATGGAGGAGTTCACCGCGGACAGGACCGCTTCGCCCACCAGCGCCGGGATGACCACGGGGCAGTTAAGGTGGGCGGCGTACCTGGCGTCGTGGAAGTACACGGCATCGCGCAGGTACACATCCTCGAGTTCCTGGAGGGCGGCGGCCGTGTCCGGCAGGGGTCTTTCGAGGTCCACGGCGCCTACGCGGGCCTCCAGTTCGGAGGGTCCGACGCCGGTGAACGGCCGGGCGGTCCGCTCAAGTTTCGTGGCAACGGCCGTTACGCCCTGCAGCACCTGGGCCACATACCGCGGCGAGTTGCGTGCGTTGAGGAGGTGGTTGCTGGCCGCCAGCGCGAGTTCCACACGCGAGCCGAAGTCCCTGCCGCCAGGTTCCTGAACTGGGGTCTGATGGTTTGGCCGGTCATGGTTTGGCCGGTCATGGCTCGTCGCTCCATTGGTGTTGGGCGGATCATCCATTTCCAGCTCGTCAAGGCGGGGCAGCAGCGGCACTGGTTTTCCTTCGGTCGGCATTACATCGAAAAAAGGCAAGCCTTACTTAGGTAACCCTTTTAATCAAACTTTTGTGATGCATTTAGCGAAGGAGTCGTGAAACTGCCCTGCGCGGGCCCTTTTCGGCGTCATTGACTGGCAGCCGGGGCAGTCCTGCTGCAAAATAACCGGCCAGCCGGAAGCGGGCAAGATGCACTGAGGGCGCAAGCGTCAATTTGGCGAACAATTAGTAAGCATGCTTTGCTTATGGGGTAAATGAACCTCCGCAAGCAGTTCGCGGCGGGGCTGCCAACGCCGGCAGCTTCGTGAAAGAAGCCCAAGGATGAACATCATGACCAGCGTTATTGAAGACCAGCTTACGGTGCCCGGGGAGCCTGACGCAGGAGCAGAATCTTCTTTGAGCGTCACCCGGCCCGCGGATATGGGCTTGCTGGTCACACTCAATTCACGGATGCACTGCCGCGCCCCGATGCAGCTGCTGGATCCGGAAGCACTCCCTGTTCGGATGCCCGTTTATGTGGACGGAACCTCGGTGGTCCCGGTGGGCATGGGCCTGGGAGCTGCTTCCGAGCACGTGGAGACGTACCGCTGTGCCTGCGGCTTCACCATCGACGTCCCGGTCCTCGCCGAACACGCACTCGCCAGCTGACTGCTGGGAAACGCCCCTCGGCGGGCTCCCCGACGGCGCTGGATCGGCTGGTCCCCCTCAGCCGTCCGGCTCAAGTGTTCAGGAGCGGATCAGCTGTCCGGCCAATCCACGTATTGCTCGTACCCCTCGTGCTTACGAAGGTAGCCGGCGATGAACGGGCAATGCGGAATGATCCGCTTTCCTGACGCCACCACGTCGTCGAGCGCAAAGTGGGCCAGGACACGTCCCAGTCCCTGCCCTTCGAATTCCTCGCCGGTCTCCGTGTGGGAGAAGTCTATGTGGCCCGGCAGGTCCCGGTAGAAGGACTGGACGGCGAGGACATCACCCACGTGAAGCTCATAACGGTGCTGCGCATCGTTGCGCCGCACAGAGACGTCGGGGGCGAACTTATCCTCGCTGGACATCGTGTTCTCGGTCATGGTTCGACACTGGCACTACTTCACTCCGCTGGCAATGCCTCCGCCCCGGTGTCCTGCCCGGCCGGAAGGAGTCCGGTGCGTTGGAGCCAGGACTGGATCTCAGCTCCCGCTTCGCGGACGGTGGTTCCGAGCCCGCTCTCAGTTGTTCCGCCGCCGCCATGACGGGCATGCAGCCCGGCGAAGCCGCCCGGGCCGCGATTCCTCCGGCCAAGTAGTTGGGCTGGCGGGAAGTTTGGCTAGCGGGACATTTCCGTTGCCGTGGGAGCGGATCCGGTCCGCAGCGGGCGCCGCACCCCGTGAAGCAGCACCAGTGCCAGGAGGAAGCAGGCTGCCCCGGCCCCCAGCAATGCCAGCGTCAGCCCATTGATTGCGGCCCCTACCGCGGCGGGGGTGAAGACCACCACGACGGCGGCCGCCACCGCCATGGCGGGCGGACGGCGGCCCTGAAGTGCCGCCGTCGGCCGATCCTCCAGGCGGCCGAACGCCGCCACCGCCGGAAGCAGCAGCAGGAGCAGTGACAGCAGGACCACGGGGCGCGACCACCACCACTCCGCGGTTCCGGCGGCGGGCTTGGGGACGGAGGTGAGGAGGAGCAGGCCTGACATTGCCACCAGCAGGGGAAGGTGCCACAGGTACACGGTCAGCGAACGGCCGCCCGCCACCCGAAGCAGCGTCCGTACCCATCCGAGGGAGCAGAGCGGAACCAGCGCAGGCCGGGCAAGTTCGATCAGGGCGGCCTGCGAAATACCCAGGAGGAAGAGGGTCAGGTTCGGCGGGTTGAGGTTCACCAGCATGTTCCCGGAGTACAGGCCCAGGGCAGCGACGAGGCCGAGCAGGAGGTTCGCGGCGAGGATGAGCGCCAGCAGGCCGGACTTGGAGAGCCTGGCGAAGCGGCCGTCGGCGGCCAGGAACCCCAGCTGCTGCACCGCACACCAGAGGAATACCAGGTTGGCATATGCGAGCAAGGGCAGCGTTCCGCGAAGGCAGTCCACGGCCACCACGAGGGCAGCAAGGACCCCAATAGCCAGCCACGGGCTCCGCGCATGGAAGGCGGCCAGGAGCGGAATGGAAAGCTGCGCCGCCAGGTACGCCGCGAGGAACCAGAGCGGCATCCCGGCCCCGGCTGCCATCAGCTCCACCACCTGCGGATGCACGCCAAGCAGCCCGGCCATCCAGAGCCCAAGGAACATTACCGCCAGCAGGGCAGCGGCGGGGCGCACCATCCGCAGGAGCCGTGCCTGGAGGAACTCAGCGGCGGTGCCGCCCCCGGCCTTGAGCCGTTGCCAGGACTGCAGGCCCGTGGTGCCGCCGGCAACAAAAAACAGCGGCATGACCATGAACACCCAGATCACGGGTTCAAACCAGTCCTGCTCGGCCAGGGTGTTGTGGGTAGTGACCGTTCCGTCCGGATGCAGTACGGGGCTACCCATCATGGAGTGGCCGACCACCACCAGTGCCAGGCAAAAGAACCGGACGAGGTCAAGCACCTCGTCGCGGGTGCCCGCCGGACCGGGCTGCGAAGATGTCCCCTGCTCCTGTGCGCCGCCCATGTTCATTCCTTTGCGGTAACTGCTCGTTACAGCTCCATTGTGCGCCCGGAAGCAGGCTCAGGTTAAGGGTGAGCTTGAGGAGGGCACCAGGATCACAAAAAGGAGGGAGGCCAGGATCATGGTTGATCCCGGCCTCCCTCCCCTGCGGAAATCTCAGCGCGTGAGCGTCGCCAGCGTGGTGGTTGCGAAGTCGCGGGCGGAGCTGTTCCAGTGGCCCAGGAGCGCCTGCAGGTTCTCGCCGTCGGCGCGGTGGCCCGGTAGCTGCTCCTCCAGTGTGGCCAGGACGCCGGTGCGGAGCTCCGTGTTGAAATTGACCTTGCCAACGTTCATGGAGGCCGCCTTCACCAGCTCCTCCGCCGGGATTCCGGAAGCGCCGTGCAGGACCAGCGGAAGGTGCGTGCGCACCGCAATGTCCTGCAGCACGTCCCAGCGCAGCTGCGGCTCGCCCTTGTATTTACCGTGGACGTTTCCGACGGCGACGGCCAGCAGTTCCGCGCCGGTACGGGCCACGAAGTCCTCCACCAGGGCGGAGTCGGTGAGGCCGGCCACGGCGACGCCGGGCTGGTCCGCGCTGAAGGCGCGGTCCTCGTCGCCGGCGAGCCCGCCAAGCTCGGCTTCAAGTACCACGTCCGGCCCCAGCAGCGCACGGGCCGCCCGGACCAGCGCAATGTTGTCCTCGTAAGGGAGGGAGGAACCGTCGGCGAGGACGGAATCCGCCCCTGCCGCAACGGCGTCGGCCATCACCCGAAGGTCCGTTGCGTGGTCAAGCTGCACCGCCACCGGGACGGACGCAGCGTCAGCGAGGCCACGGAGGGCACCGATGAGGCGCAGGCCGTTCGACGTGGCGGCAGTCTTCGGGGCCACCAGCAGGATGACGCCACGGCCGGATTCCTCCGCCGCTGCCACCACGGCCAGCGCCGTCGTGAAGTCGTAGCAGGTGAAGGCCGGGATGGCGGAACCCTGCTGGAGGGCGGCGGTCACCAGGCGGTCGAGTCGGGTACGCATCAGACGCCCAGGCCTCCCACCAGGATCCAGGCCATGAAGGTCAGGACGAAGCCGGCCAGGCCCAGGATGGTGGTCAGGACGGTCCACGTCTTCAGGCCGTCCGAAACAGTGAGTCCGTAGTAGCGCACCACGGTCCAGAACCCGGCGTCGGTGACATGGGACAGGCCGAGCGAACCGAAGCCGATGGCGATGACGATCACGGCGATCTGGGCCGGGGTGTAGCCGCCTTCCATCACGGCGGACGTCAGCAGGCCGGTGGTGGTCACGATGGCAACGGTGGCCGAACCCTGCGCGGCGCGAAGGGCCAGGGAGATGACGAAGCCAAGGGCGATGACGGGCAGGCCCAGGTGGTCCAGGGTCTGGGAGAGGGCGGCGCCGATCCCGGAGGTGCGGAGGACTTCACCGAACACGCCGCCGGCGGCAACCACCATCAGGATGGAGGCGATGGGGGGCAGGGCTCCCTCGAAGATTTCGCCGGTTTCCTTCAGCGACCAGTTGCGGCGGACGGCCAGCAGGAAGAAGGACAGCGCAACGGCCACCAGCAGCGCGAAGAACGGGTTGCCGATGAACGCGGCCAGGCCGTACCAGGAGTTGTCCTTGGGGATGGAGAGGGTGCCCAGGGTGCCAAGGAGGATCTGCACAATCGGGGCGGCGATGAGGAAAATGATCAGGCCGGGACGGGGCGGGGCAACAGCCATGGCGCCGGGGCCGTCGTGGCCTACCTTGACCAGCGAGTCGGAGCCGAATTCTTCAACCTGTGCCTTGACGGACGGGAGGAGCTCGTACTCCTTGCGGTTCATGATGCTGGCAACCCAGTAGGACAGGAAGCCCAGGGGAATGCAGATGGCCAGGGAGATCAGGGTGATGAGTCCGATGTCGGCACCGAAGACGCCGGCACCTGCCACGATGCCGGGGTGCGGCGGAACGGCCACGTGGATGGCGAGCATGATGCCGGCCATGGGCAGGCCGAACTTGACCGGGTGCACCTTGGCGATCTTGGCGAAGGCGTAGACGATGGGGACCAGCACAATGACGCCGACTTCGAAGAAGACCGGAATGGCTACCAGGAAGCCGACGGCGGTGAGGGCCACGGCAACCCGCTTGGCGCCGAGCTTTGCGGTGAAGTGGGCGGCAAGGGACTGGACGCCGCCGGACACCTCGATCATGCGGCCCAGGACGGCGCCGAGTGCGATCAGCAATGCCACCTTGCCCATGGTGCTGCCGACACCGTTGGCGACAACGGTGAAGACGTCCTTGAGCGGGATCTGGGCAGCGACGGCAACCAGGATGCTGACGGTGAGCAGGGCAACGAAGGCCTGGATCTTGAAGCGGATGATCATGACCAGCAGCACGGCAATGCCGAGGGCTGCGATGGTCAGGAGCAGCGGAGTGCCAAGCTCCACTGCGGGTTTGATGGCTGGAGTTTCAGCCGCCCGCGCGATCAGCGGGTGCATCAGGTGGTTCATTTCGGGGTGTCTCCTTTGACAGGCCGGTCTTCCGGAAGACCGGCCATCAGGCGCTGGTTGAGGAAAGTGGCTACGCGGTGCGCTTTGTGGGCGCAACGACCTTGATGACGGCGGAGTCGTCGGCGGCGGCGAGGCCCTGGGCCTGGCCCAGCAGGTAGAGCTGCTCGGCAGCAGCGGCAACCGGGGCTGCCAGGCCGGCGGCACGGGTGGCCTTGCCCACGATGCCCATGTCCTTGACGAAGATGTCCAGGCGGGAGAGGACCTCGGCGCCTTCCTCGTTGTAGGCCTCAAGGATGCGCGGCCCGCGGTTGGACAGCATGAACGAGCCCGCGGCGCCGGCCTCGAGGGCGGCGAGGGTCTTGGCCTGGTCCAGTCCGAGGGCGTCGGCGAGGGCCATGGCTTCGGCCGCTGCGGCGATGTGCACGCCGCAGAGGAGCTGGTTGACGGTTTTGAGGGCCTGTCCGTCGCCGGGCTTGTCGCCCACAACAGTCAGGGTGGAAGCCAGCAGGTCCAGCGCGGGGGCTGCTTTTTCGCGGGCTTCGGGGGAAGCGCCGACGACGATCAGCAGGTCGCCTTCGCCGGCGCGCTTGGGGCCGCCGGACAGCGGTGCGTCAACGAGGTCCACGCCGTATTCGGCGAGCTTGGCCACCGTGGCGGGGATGGCTTCGGTGCCCACGGTGCTGCCAAGGATGACGACGGCGCCGGGCTCAAGCACGGAGGCCACGCCGTTCTCGCCGAAGAGGACGTCGTTGAGCTGCTCGCCGTTGCGGACGGCCAGGAGCACGGCGTCGGCACCCTTGGCGGCTTCGCGGGCAGAGGCGAAGGTGGCGATGCCGGCTTCTTCGGCGAGCTTCAGGCGCGGTTCGGCGATGTCGAAGCCGTGGACTGTCAGCTGGGACGCGAGGCGCGTGGCCATGGGCAGGCCCATGGCGCCGAGGCCCAGGACTGTGACGGTGTAGTTGCTGGTCATGGTGTTCTCCATTGAATGTGTGCGGGATCTGGAGCCGGTGGGGGTTAGAAGGTGTTGCTGAGCTTGCGGGTGACGTCGGCCAGTGACTGGTCGTCGCCCACGTTGCCGGCGAAGACGATGTACGGGATGCCCTTGGCGGGGCCGTCCACCGGTTCCCAGAGCGAGACGATGCCGGGAAGCATGGGGCCGCGGACAATGGCGTGCCGGATTTCCAGGCCGTGGGCGGCCACGTCGGAGGAGGTGATTCCGCCCTTGGCGATGACGAACCGCGGCGGGAAGGTCTTCAGTGTCCGGTTCACCACGGCGACGACGGCGGCGGACACGGTGCGTGCGATCCGCAGGCTTTCGGCGGGGTCGTCTGTCTTGATGAGCAGGCGGCTGGTGTGGACGATGACGTCCCCGCCGTGGAGGGCCTCGACGACGGCGTCCACCGTCTGGTCCAAGTGGCTGGCGGATTCCGGGCCGAGGAGCTTTTCGACGTCGATCTCCACGATGCGTGCGGCGCTGTGCTGCTCCGTCAGGGCCTTGAGCTGTCGGGTGGTGACGCCGACGTGGGAGCCGACGACGATCAGGCCGCCTGCTACCGACGGTGTGTTTCCGGCGTAGGCTTCCGCACCGCTGAGTTCGGCGCGGATTTCCTGGCCGATCCGGGCACGGCCGAAGGGAGGGCCTACGCGGTAAAGGAGCTTCTTGCCGCGCCGTTCGGCTTCTTCCAGGCCGAGGGACAGGGCACGGAGGTCGTTTTCGGTCACGATGTCCGCCACGATGGGGGTGGAATCCGTGGCCCGTTCGATTGCGTCGGCGATGGCGTTGGCGCTGATCTGAGCACCGTGGGCCGGGTCGCTGGCCGCTGCCCCGGCGCGGATGATGTTCAGGTCCAGGACGATGACCGTGTCCGCGGCGAAGCGGCCCTTGGACTTCTCTTCGACGTAGTCAGCCATTACGGAGGTGGAAAAGCCGAAGGTGGCGTCCTTGGCGAACTCTGTTTCGGACACCGGGATGAGGGTGCCGGCCGCGTCTGCGGTGCCGCGCATGTAATGGACGCCGCCGATGGTGACCCGCCCGGCGTCGGGGAAGGCTGGAACCAGCACAACGCCGTCGGTTTTTTCCCCGCTGACGTCCGATACTGTGGCGGCGATGACGTCCGGCTCCAGGGGGTAGTGGCCGCGGAGGGTGGAATCGCTGCGGCTGACGAAGCCAAGGCGCAGTTCTTCCGGGGAACCCGCTGCTGCGAGGGCATTGCGGACCACCTCCTCATTGCGGGCGGCAGCCTCGGCAGGGTCCAGGCTGCGGGTGTTCGTGAGGACGTAGACGGCAGGCTTCGACTGGCTGAAAGCCCAGATGAAGTCTTCCACGTCCCAGCGGGTGAGCACGGGCAGGTCTGCCACGGACTGCGTTCCGGTGGGGTCGTCGTCGAGCACGACCAGGACACGCGGGGTCTCCGCGTTTGAGGCAGCCAGGGTGCTGGCTACCAGTTCGGCGGGAATCCGGACCTCGGCCGGATACGCGGCCAGGACGTCTGCTTCAAGCGTCACAGTGCACTCCGTTGTGTATGGATCCTCTGACGGATCCTGATGTAAAAGGAAGGTGTAAGATGTCAGACATCTTGCATTTGGTTTTTAGTGTGGCACAGGACATAACGACGCGCAAGTAGACTTGTCTGACATATCCAATGAGGGAATAACGGGGGCAGCATGGCGAGGCAATCACTGGTGGGCCAGGTGGCCGACGAGCTCCTGGACCGCATCATCGCCGGTGAGTTCCCGCCCGGCGCCACCGTCCCCGGCGAACATGAGCTCAGCGCCCGGCATGAGGTCAGCCGGATGACGGTCCGCGAGGCCATGAAAACGCTCCAGGCGCAGCGGATCCTGAGCGTCGAGCGGGGCCGGGGCACGTTCGTGAACCCCCTCAACCGCTGGGCATCGCTGGAGGCCGTGCTGCGCGCCGCTTCCGAGGGCAAGAACGAGGCTGACGCTTCCATCCAGCTCATCGAACTGCGGCGCATGCTGGAAGCCGGCGCCTGTGAACTGGCGGCGGGAAGGATCAGCGACGCTGAGATCCAGGCCCTGTACGGCTATGTGGCGGCCATGCGTGCCGCCCACGAAGTCAATGACGTGGCCGCGTTCGTGGCCGCGGACCTGGCTTTCCACGACCTGATCCTGCATGCCTCGGAGAACGTCTTCGTGGCTGTGCTGTTCGAGCCGCTGCACCGGGTGCTGGAAAAGCGGCGCACTGAAACCTCGGCCGTCCGTGAGATCCAGGAGCATGCGATCCGGCACCACCAGAACATTGCCGAAGCGCTGGAGTCGCGGGATGCTACCCGTTCTCGGCAGGCCATGGACGCGCACATGCAGCAGACCCTGGACGACCTGAAGAACCTGGTGCTCGAGGCGAAGCAGGCCGCGGGTTCGTCCTGACGGCGGTGCGGAACATCGGATAAGGGCTGGTCAACGTTCTGGAAGTGCCACTAGTCTTCAAGGACCGCCCGCAACCGGGAGCACCGTTGATCACGAGGAGCGAAGTTGTCCAACCACACGTACAGCATTTCTGAAATCGTCGGCACGTCGGACCAGGGAGTGGACGACGCCGTCCGCAACGGGATCGCCAAGGCTTCCCAGACCCTCCGCAACCTTGACTGGTTCGAGGTCAAGGAGATCCGGGGCCACCTCGAAGAAGGCAAGATCGCCGACTGGCAGGTCACCATCAAGATCGGCTTCCGGCTGGAAGAGCACTAACTCCCGCCCAACTGACTCGCAGCAGACGTCGCGAAACCGTGTTTTGACGACGTCTGCTGCGAGTCAGTTGGCGTTTAAGCGGGCCTAGTTCGCCGAGACGGTGCCGGCCGAGCGGCGCCGCCAAACGGTTGGAATGCCGTCGAACGCGGGAAAAACCTGTCCTTCGAAGAAGGACAGGACGGTGTGCGGATCGTGGTCCGGGCTCCACAGGCCCGACGCCGGGCAGTGCGAACCGGTGGCGGTGGAGGGGGCGTCGGCGGCGGCAGCCTGGCGTTCCTTGAGCAGTGCGATGCGTTTCATCGTTGAGACCATCCTTGGTGGAGAAACCTTGCGCTTCCAGCCTAGGAAAAGTGCAATCTTTCCCCAATGGGCTCGTGGCCAGAAACACCCGCCTCAACTGGCCAAAAGTACAACGGCTCCGGCCGCCGTCACTCCCCGCTTTCCGCCGTGGCCGGAGCGGTGTTGCGGTCGGATTCACGTTCGGCCGCCGGCTGGGGTGCTCCCAGGCTGCCGAGCAGTGCAAGGGCGTCGGCCGACGGCGAAGCGGCCCGGGCCGAATACACCCGAAGCGTCTGGTCGGGATCGTCCGGGAGGACAAGGTTTTCAAAGTTCAGTTCCAGGTCCCCGACGGCGGGGTGGTGCAGGCGCACGCTTCCTGCCGACCGGGTGGCCACCCGGTGCCCGGCCCACCATTGGCGGAAGTGCTCGCTATGGACAGCGAGTTCGCCCACCAGCTGGTTGGCCTGGGCATCGTTGGGGTGGCGGCCTACATCCAGCCTCAACGCTCCGGCCGCTTCCGCCGCCACGGTTTTCCAGTCACGGAAGAGCTCGCGGGCAGACGGGTCAAGAATGAGCCAGCGGGTCAGGTTGCGTTCGGCAGCCGGCAGCGCGGGGAAATCCGCAAACAGCAGGAAGGCCATCCTGTTGCCGGCGAGGACGTCACTGCGCCGGCCCAGCACCATGGCCGGAACGTCGCCCATCGCCTCCAGGAGCTGCCGCAGCGCCGGACGGACAGCCTGGGCGGCTGATGTGCTGGACCTCGCGGACCCGGCACAGTTTTCCAGCAGGTCCATCATGTGCGCATGCTCGCTGCCGTCCAGCCGCAAGGCCCTCGACACTGCCTCAAGGACGGTCCGCGACGGATGGATGTTCCGGCCCTGCTCCAGCCTGACGTAGTAGTCGGTACTCACCCCTGCCAGCCGGGCGACTTCTTCGCGGCGGAGGCCGGGAACCCGGCGGGCACCGGAGGTGGGTCCCGCACCGGCGTCCTCAGGACTCAGGCGGGACCGCATGGCTTTGAGGAATTTTCCGAACTCCGCGCTTTGACCCATGCAGACCATTGTGCCCGCCATGGTGGCTCTCTCCTACAACGAAGGTAGGACTGGGAGTCCTAGGAAAAACAGAATCAGGTTCCCCTGCTGACTTCCCGGCCAAAAGTGCATAGGCTCAAAAGCGAGCCAGCGGAAACCGCTTTCTCCCGTCGAGTCAACGGCACCCCACCCCCGCATGTTTCAAGGAGCCCCAATGTCAGAGCTGACACTGAACAACGGCGTCACCATCCCCCAGCTTGGTTTCGGCGTCTTCCAGGTACCGCCGGAGGACACGCAGCGGACCGTGGAGGACGCCTTCGAGGCCGGGTACCGCCACATAGACACGGCCGCCGCCTACCGGAACGAGGCGGGCGTGGGTGCCGCGATCGCGGCTACCGGCATTCCGCGCGAGGACATCTTTGTAACCACCAAGCTTCGGAACGGCGAGCAGGACCGCGCGCAGGAAGCGTTCCAGAACAGCCGCAAAGCCCTGGGCCTCGACTACGTTGACCTCTACCTCATCCACTGGCCCGTCCCGTCGCAGGACCTGTACGTCCAGGCCTGGAAGGAGATGGAACGGCTCTACGAGAACAACCAGATCCGCGCCATAGGCGTTTCCAACTTCCTCGCCGAGCACCTGGACACCCTGCTGGAGTCCTCGGAGATCGTCCCGGCCGTCAACCAGATCGAACTGCACCCCAGCTACCAGCAGGCAGACCTTGCGGCCAAGTGCCGGGGCCTTGGCATCGCCGTGGAGGCCTACAGCCCGCTGGGACAGGGCGGAGACCTGAACGGCAATGCGGTGACCGGCATCGCCAACGCCCACAATGCCACCCCGGCGCAGGTGGTGCTCGCCTGGCATCTGGCCGCGGGAAACATCGTGATTCCCAAGTCCAGCCAGGCCGCCCGGATCCGGGAGAACTTCGCTGCCTCCGCCCTCACCCTCTCCGACGAGGAGCTTGCCGCCATCAGCGCCCTTGAATCGGGAGCCCGCATCGGCTCCGATCCCGCCGTCGCCGCCTTCACGCAGCTGTAGAACCACGAAACCCAAAGGATTCAGCCATGCAGTACACCCATCTGGGCCGCTCCGGCCTGAAAGTCTCCCGCCTTTGCCTCGGCACCATGAACTTCGGCCCGCAGACCGAGGAAGCGGACGCCCACTCCATCATGGATTCGGCCCGCGAACAGGGCATCAACTTCTTCGACACTGCCAACGTCTATGGCGGCGCCGGCCACCGCGGCTGGACCGAAGAAATCATTGGCCGCTGGTTCGCCAAGGGCGGCGAGCGCCGCGAGCACACGGTCCTGGCCACCAAGCTTTACGGCACCATGACGGACCGCCCCAACGAGTCCAAGCTCTCCGCCCTGAACATCCGCCGCGCCCTCGACGCCAGCCTGAAGCGCCTGCAGACGGACTACATCGACGTCTACCAGTTCCACCACATCGACCGGGACACCCCGTGGGACGAAATCTGGCAGGCCATCGAGGTGGCGGTCCAGCAAGGGAAGATCCTCTACTCGGGCAGCAGCAACTTCGCCGGCTGGCATATTGCCCAGGCCCAGGAGGCGGCCAGGCGGCGCAACTACACCGGCCTGGTGAGCGAGCAGTCCATCTACAACCTGTTCATGCGCCAGGTGGAGCTGGAAGTGATCCCGGCGGCCCAGCAGTACGGGCTGGGGCTCATCCCCTGGTCACCGCTGCAGGGCGGGCTCCTGGGCGGGGTATTGAAGAAGGAGCGCGACGGCGTCCGGCGCACCGAGGGCCGCGCGGCCGAAACACTCAAGAAGCACGAAGACCAGATCCGGCAGTACGAGGATTTCGCCGATGAGCTGGGCCACGAGCCGGGCGACATCGCCCTTTCCTGGCTCCTGCACCAGCCTGCCGTCACGGCACCCATCGTGGGACCGCGCACCCAGGAACAGCTCGACGCCGCCGTCAGGGCATTGGACGTAACCCTGGACGCCGACACCCTCAAACGATTGGACGACATCTTCCCGGGGCACCGTACGGCGCCGGAAGACTACGCGTGGTGAACCCGTCCACCCCTGACGCCGGTACGGTGCCGCCGAGGAACATCCTGTTCCTCGGCGGCACCGGCGTCATCAGTGCGGCGGCCGCAGAACGCGCCGTCGCACTGGGGCACCGGCTGACCATCCTCAACCGGGGCCGGTCCACAAGGCCGGTCCCGGAAGGGGCTGAAACCCTCACCGCGGACGTGCGGGACGCCTCCGCGGTTCGTGACGCGCTGGGCGGGCGCGATTTCGATGCCGTCGCGGACTTCATCACGTACACCCCCGACCACGCCAAGGCCAGCCTGGACCTGTTCACAGGCCGCACCGGGCAGTACGTGTTCATCAGCTCCGCCTCTGCGTACCAAAAGCCGCCCACCCGGCTTCCAATCCGCGAATCCACGCCCCTGAAGAACCCGTTCTGGCAGTACTCGCGGGACAAGATCGCCTGCGAGGAACTGTTTTACCAGGCCTACAGAGAACAGGATTTCCCGCTCACCGTGGTGCGCCCCTCCCACACGTACGACCGCACCAAAATCGCCATGGTGGGCGGCTGGACGGACCTCCACCGGATACGGGCGGGGCTGCCGGTCATGGTGCACGGGGACGGGACCTCGCTGTGGACCCTGACGCACAGCATGGACTTTGCCAAGGCTTTTGTGGGGCTGCTCGGCCTGCCGCAAGCGGTAGGCGAGAGCTACACCATCACATCCGACGAGTACCTGCCCTGGAACCAGATCTACCGGCTGTTCGCCCGTGCAGCCGGTGTTGCGGACCCGGAACTGGTCCACGTTGCCTCCGAAACCATCGCCGCCCACAGCCCGGAGCTGGGACCCAACCTCCTGGGCGACCGCTCCCACTCGGTGGTCTTCGACAACACCAAGATCAAGTCCCTGGTCCCCGGCTACTGCGCCACCATTCCCTTCGCCGACGGCGCACGCGAAATCGTGGACTGGCACGACGCGAACCCTGGCCTCCAGGTGGTGGACCGGGAATTCATGTACCTCAGTGACCGGTTGACCGGCTGGGCCAGGCGGGGTGCCTAACGCCGGGCGGGCAGCGCCGCCTTCCAATATTCCCCGGGCATTCAAAGGCCCGGGGAAGCCGATCCGGGAGAGACTGGTGAAATGACACTTGCACCGCTGATCAAACTCAATGACAGCTACTCCATCCCCCAGGTGGGCCTTGGCACCTGGCCGCTGGACGACGACCAGGCGGCCACCGCCGTCGTGCAGGCCCTGGAAGCCGGCTACCGGCACATCGATACAGCCGTGAAATACGGCAACGAGCAGGGCGTGGGCAACGGTATCCGGGCCAGCGGCGTGGACCGTGGCGAGCTGTTCATCACCACCAAACTGGACGGCCAATACCAGGGGAACGACAGGGCGGTGGAAGGGCTGGAAGGGTCACTGAAGCGGCTGGGGCTGGATTACGTGGACTTGCTGCTTATTCACTGGCCCCTGCCCGCGCGGGACGAGTACATCTCCACGTGGAAGACCTTCGAGCGGCTCCAGGCGGAAGGAAAAGTGCGCTCCATCGGCGTCTCCAACTTCAAACCCTCCCACCTGGAACGGCTGATGGCCGTTACTGACGTGGTCCCCGCCGTCAACCAGATCCAGCTGACGCCGGCGGTCACGCGCGCGGCCGAGCGGGAATTCCATGCAAAGCACGGAATCGTCACCGAGTCCTACAGCCCGCTGGGAGGCGCCGGGGCCAGCCTGCTCGGTGCTCCCATCCTCTTCCAACTAGCCGAAAAGCACGGAAAAACGCCCGGCCAACTGGTCCTTCGCTGGCATGTTCAAAACGGAATTGTAACGATTCCGAAAACGTCGAATCCGGACCGGATGAGGGAAAACCTGGACATCTTCGATTTCGCCTTGGATCCGCAGGATCTAGCGGAATTAGCGGTCCTGGACGAAGGTCCCGGTGCGGGCAATGATTCCGACGTGACAGGGCACTGAAACGGGCCTGAAGTGGGCTTTTCCGGGAACCCGGGGTTGGCAAATAGATAGTAAGCATGATTACTATTGAGGCAGAAGGATGAAGTGCTTCCGGGATCCGGAGGCCTCCTTTATTTAGGAAGAGGAACGAAAAATGGGATTTCTTGCATTTCTGATTCTCGGACTTATTGCTGGTGCGATCGCTAAGGCGATCCTCCCGGGCCGGCAGGGTGGCGGCTGGATCATCACCCTCGTCCTGGGCGTCGTCGGAGCACTCCTCGGCGGCTGGATCGGCGGAATGATCTTTGGCAGCGGACTGCAGGAGTTCTTCTCCCTGCAGACGTGGCTGCTGGCCATCGGCGGCGCGCTTATCGTGCTGCTGGTTTACGGCATGGTCACCAAGCGCGGCGCTCGCGGCTAACTGTCGCGTAAGCCAGGAAACCGGCCTGGGGACAACATCCCCGGGCCGGTTTTCCTATCTCCCGGCCTCTCTGGCCGGAAGTGAAACCTTCTCAGTGAGCAGGAGTTCATCATGAAAAACAAACTTCTTTTGGGCGTTGGCATTGCCGCCGGGTACGTGCTTGGGTCGCGGTCCGGCAGGGCCGCCTATGACAAGCTCAAGGCACGCGCTGCGGGCATCTGGGACAGCAAGCCCGTGCAGGACAAGGTGGCGGTTGCAACGGAAGCCATCAAGGAAAAGGCTCCCGAGGTCGCGGACCAGTTGAGTGAGGCCGCACGCCGGGCAGGTACGGTGATCGGCTCAGCGGTGCAGCGTGAAGGCTCCTCCGGCTCCGGCGCAACCAAATCGTCAACGTCCGACGCCGGCACGACAGCCAGTGCCACTGGCACCACAGTTCCGGGTGCCTCTACCGCTGGCGCTCCAGGCAGGAGCACCCCAAGTGGCGACGACCTTGGCGAGGACCACATCCCCGCGCACTCCACCCACCCGGAAACCTTGAACCTCGGCACCTCCGACGAGACCAATTCAAAGGCCTAGCCCCGGCACACCGTCCGGCCTGTGACGGCCCGTCCCGCTTGACAGCGGAAAAACAGCGGGTCTGTGCTACAACTGAATGGCTTTGCTGGCCGTCGCGATCCTTGGGGGACGCGGCGGCCAGCAGCGTCTTAGCTAAACTGCAGGCCCGCACGCCTCCCTTCCCGGCCCTAACGGTTCGGTGGGGTCCAGCCGAGCCCGCCCTGGACCGGGCTCAGGCTAAAGAAGTGCCAGGCCCGGCAGCGCCAACACCGGCATTGCCAACGCCGGCACTGCCAATAACTACAGTGCCGTCGAGTTCGTCCGAATGGACTGTCCGGACGGCAAGGCCCGCCGCGGCCACAACGGATGCGGTTCCCTCAGCCTGGTGCTCGCTGGTCTCAATGAGCAGATGCCCGTCGGAGGACAGCCACTCCAGCGCCCCTGCGGCCACGCGCCGGTGGAAGTGAAGCCCGTCCGGGCCGCCGTCGAGTGCTGTCCGCGACTCATAGAGGCGGGCTTCCGGCGGCATCGTTCTTATCGCATCTGTGGGGACGTAGGGAGCATTCACGGCCAGGACGCGCACCCGGCCTTGGAGCCCGGGCGGAAGCGCGGCAAACAGGTTCCCTTCGTACACGCATCCGCCCACCGGCCCCACGTTGCGGCGCGCGCACTTCACGGCGCCCGGGTCGACGTCTGCAGCATGCAGCTCGATGCCCGGGTCCCGTCGCGCAATGGCCGCCCCGACTGCCCCGGACCCGCAGCACAAGTCAACAACAATGCGGGGTGCAGAAAACCGGCCGCCCTGCAGCAGTCCCACGGCCTCGTCCACCAGCAGTCGGGTCCGGCGCCGGGGCACAAAGACCCCCGGCTCGACAGCGATCCGGTGTCCGTCGAAGCCGGCCCAGCCAAGAATGTACTCCAGGGGCTCGCCCGATCTGCGCCGGCCAACCCAGTCAGCGAGCGCTGCAGGGCCGGGCGCCTCACTGATGAGCAGCCCCGCCTCATCTTCGGCAAATACACATCCGGCGGCCCGCAACGCGGAAACTGTGGCGGCAAACGCGTGGGGCGCGGAGATCCCGGAAACTGGCAAGGGCACACCTTTCTGCGAGCCGGGCGTTTCAACAAGCCGAGCCGGCCTGGGCCGGATGGAGTTCAATGCTAGTCCGCAACTGCACCGCACGGCAGCGCTTGTTGGCAGGATGGACCTATGATCCCGCCTGCACAGGACGATCTCATTTGGACCGGTAGCTACACCGCCGGTGGAGGCGGCCGTGCCGATGGCATCGGTGCCCTCGCCGCGCACGGGGACGGAAGCCTCGAATGGCTGGGAACGGCAGTGAACGCGGATTCGCTGTCGTTCCTTGCCGTTCATCCCGCCTTGCCGGTGGTGTACGCGGTGGCCGAGCAGCGCGGGATGGTCCGGGCTTTCCGCCGCACGGGTGACTTCGGACTGGAGCCGCTGGGTGATTCTCAACCCGCCGGAGATGCAACATGCCATGTGGCAGTGGACCCCCTGGGCCGCTTCCTTACGTCCGCCTGCTGGGGCGACGGGCAGGTCCTGCTCTATGGATTGGATGACGACGGCGGGATGACAGGCTGCTTCCCGGCGGCACCATCGGTGGATCCGCACGCCGGCCTCGACCCGGGTGAACCTCGGCAAAGCCGGGCCCACGCCAGCCTGATGCTGGCGGACGGACGCGTCATGACGACGGACCTGGGCCATGACACCCTCCGGGTCTGGAACTATGTGCCGGGCACCGGCCTGGTGGCTGACCATGAGGTTGCCCTCCCGTTCGGAAACGGGGACATTCGAGGTGATCTTCCGTGGTCCGGCCACCTCCGGCGGCCGGGCTCCGGGCGACTCCGCCGCGGAGATCCCAGTGGCGGAAACTGGCCGCGCCACCACCTGGTCAGGGGAACGTGGCTGCACGTAGCCCACGAGCGGTCGGACAACGTGGCAACGTTCGCCCTGGATGACGTGACTGGCATCCCTACCGGGATGGTCAACGACGTGCAGGTCCCGTCGCCGACTGCCCTGGTCCCCGCCCCGGCGCGGCCGGCTGGATGTTCCAAGGGGCGGCGGCAGGAAGCGCTGAGGCCAAGCGGAACCGCGGACGCCATTGGCTAAACACTGGAGTTATTCAATGCAAGCGCTTACAGTTGTGCCGTGGCTCACAAGGAAGCTTGCTTACCTGTGAGCCCTTACAGCAATTGCCGGCTGTTGTCCGCCGGCAAGCCTGAACAGCAGCGCCGCTCCCAGGAAGGTCTCAGCCTTGATATTCCGCACCCGTCCCAGCGCGCCCCCACGCGCCCGAAAGTCTCCAGGATCCACCACACCCCCGGCCGCGCCGGCCCGGGCCGTTGCCGCCGGACTGCTGGCAGCCGCCGTCGCCGCCTCCGCGGCAGTCCTTCCCGCCCAGGCTGCACCTGGCCCCAAAGACCCTGGGTCGGCGTCGGCCCTTCACTCACTCCGCGCCCCCGTAACGGATGAGAACTTCTACTTTGTGATGGCGGACCGCTTCAGCAACGGAAGCACCGCGAATGACCAGGGCGGCCTGGGCAGCGATCCCATGGTGTCCGGCTTCGATCCCACAAACAAGGGGTTCTACAACGGCGGAGACCTTGCGGGCCTCCTGGACAAGATCGACTACATCCAGGGCCTGGGCACCACTTCCATCTGGCTCACCCCCAGCTTCAAGAACAAAGCGGTGCAGACAGAGGACGGATCGGCCGGATACCACGGCTACTGGATCACCGACTTTACCCAGATCGATCCGCACCTGGGCACCAATGCCGAGCTCAAGGCCCTCATTGATGAGGCCCACAGCCGCGGCATGAAGGTCTATTTCGACATCATCACCAACCACACGGCTGATGTCATCAGCTACAAGGACGGCGCACGCCAGGGATACGTTTCCAAGGATGAAGTGCCCTACAAGACCGCGGACGGTGTGGCGTTCGATGACCGCGATTACGCCGGCGCGGACAACTTCCCGGAACTCGACCCACTGAAATCCTTCCCCTACATTCCCGAACTGACAGCCGAAGAGCAGAACCTGAAGGTCCCCGCCTGGCTGAACGATCCAACGCTGTACCACAACCGCGGTGACACAACCTTCGCGGGTGAGGACGCCTACTACGGCGACTTCTTCGGCCTGGATGACCTGTTCACCGAGCACCCCAAAGTGGTCAGCGGCATGAAGGACATCTACAAGACCTGGATCCGCGACTTCGGCGTGGACGGCTTCCGGATCGACACGATGAAGCACGTCAACAACGAGTTCTGGCAGGAGTTCGGCCCGGACGTCCTCAACTACGCCAAAGCGCAGGGCAAGGACGAGTTCTTTATGTTCGGCGAGGTCTTCGACACCACCAAGAGCTTCACCTCCCAGTTCACCACCCGCAACCAGATGCAGGCTGTCCTGGACTTCCCCTTCCAGGAGGCGGCGCGGAGCTTCGCCTCCAAGGGACAGGACACCCGCACCCTGGAGACGTTCTTCGCCGGCGATGACTGGTACACGGATGCAGATTCGAACGTGTACCAGCTGCCCACCTTCCTGGGAAACCACGACATGGGCCGCATCGGCAGCTTCATCGCCGCGGACAACCCCGGAGCGACGGACGACGAAAAGGTGGCCCGCGACCGGCTGGCCCACGAACTGATGTACTTCTCCCGCGGCAACCCCGTGATCTACTACGGCGACGAGCAGGGCTTCACCGGCCCCGGCGGGGACCAGGACGCACGCCAGACCCTCTTCCCCAGCAAAGTGGAGGCATACCTCGACGACGACCTGCTGGGCACCGAGGCCACGCACGCCGAGGACAACTTCAACCCCGGGCACCCGCTGTACGGCAAGATCAGCGAGCTCGCCGCGCTCACCAAGGAGCACCCGGCCCTGCGCGACGGCGCCCACCAGCACCGCTATGCCTCCGACGGGCCCGGCATCTACGCCTTCTCCCGCACGGATGCGGCGGACCAGCGCGAGTATGTCGTGGCGCTGAACAACAGCGAACAGGCACAGACCGCAGAGGTACCCGCCTACATTGCCAAGCGCACCTACACGCGGATCTACGGCGAAGGCGCGGACGAGGCGAAGACTTCGGCGGACGGCAAGCTGGCCGTCACCGTCCCGCCGCTTTCCGCCGTGGTGTACCAGTCCTCCGGCAGGATCCCGCACTCCAAGGAAGCGCCCGCCGTCGTCCTCCAGGAGCCGGCACCCGCGCAGGGTGACAACGGGCGCCTCAAGGTGACGGCCGACGTCGGCGGTTCCTCGTTCTATGAGGTCACCTTCGAAGCCAAGGCAGCAGGCGGGGACTGGACGCCCATCGGCACTGATGACACTGCCCCGTACCAGGTCTTCCACGACGTGGCGGCCTTCGACGCCGGCACGGCGATGGAGTACCGCGCCACCGTACTGGACAACGGCGGACACACCGCCACGTCACAGTCCCGCACGGCAAACGTTCCCGCACCCGTCATCACGCTGCAGAAGCCGGTGGAAGGCAGCAACGTGAAAGGCTCGGTGGAGCTCAGCGCCACCGTCGATCCCGAGAAGGCAAGCCACGAGGTTACCTTCGAACGCAGCGTGGCCGGCGGCGAGTGGACCACGGTTGCCACCGACGGGTCCTCACCCGTTTACTCGGCCACGGACGACATCTCGAACCTTGAGGACGGCACCAAGGTGGCCTACCGGGCCACAATGACCGGTCCCGGTTTCAGCGTGGCCAGCGCGGCCCGGACGGTCACGGTGGGCGATGCCCCGCAGCCCGGCTCAGTGACCGTGGTTGGGTCCCTGAACCAGGCCATGGGCTGCGCGGCGCCCTGGGAGCCGACGTGTTCACAGGCCAGGATGGCACTGGACCCGGCCGACAAGATCTGGCGGCTCACGGTGGACCTGCCTGCCGGCCAGTACGAGTACAAGGCTGCACTGAACGGCGGCTGGGCGGAGAACTACGGCGCCGGCGGCAAGCTCAACGGGCCGAACATCGCCCTGGACCATCCGGGCGGCCCCGTGACGTTCCGCTATGACAACAGCACGCACGTGATCACGGCCGTGTACGCCTCCCAGCAGCCCGGCGCCGTTGCGGCTGCTGGGAGCATGAACAGCGAACTGGGCTGCATCAAGGACTGGGATCCGGCCTGCGACCAGGCGCAGCTGGTGCTGGACCCGGCCGGCCTCGTCTGGAAGCTGGCCGTGCCGAATCTCGCCGCGGGAACGTACGAGTTCAAGGCCGCCCTTGACCGGTCCTGGGGTGTCAGCTACGGCGCGGGCGGAAGTTCCCCGGGCGGCAACATCGTGTTCAAGCACGACGGCGGCCCGGTCACTTTCCGCTATGACCACTTCAGCCACCTGATCACGGCCGGCTAGCGGAGCCCCGCGAAAGCCGAAATCGCGGGGTCACTTCGCGTCCCATCCGGAGCATTGGATGGGCGCGAAGTGGCCCTCCCCACCCGCACCCTAGCCTCGCAAGCTCGCCCAGGGAACCCTGCTGGTGTGGGCCCACGTGGCGTTTAGCTGCGCAGGGCACCGTCCACCGCTGCCAGCAGCGAGTTGAACCGCGCGTTGGCGGGAAGGTCGTCAAGGAACACCGGCCTGCCGTCCGGCCCGGCCAGCGGGACCTGCCAGTTCGGGTACAGGGCCTCGGTGGTGCCGGGCTGGTTCTGGACGCGGCGCTCCCCCACCGCGTCCACGAGGGCAACGCCCAACAGGACCGACGGCGTCTGCGTGAGCAGGAGGTGGAGCGCCTCGATGGTCTGTTCCTCGGTCCCCGCCAGCGAACCGGGGTCCCCCTGGAGGTAGCCGCGCTCGCGCAGCAGGGCCAGCATTTTCTCCAGCGAGGCGTTGTGCTCGGCCCGTTCCTCTTCCTCGGACCGTTCCAGGAGTTCGAGCCGGCTGCGGAGCGCCACGTGGTCGCCGGCAAGGTAGCCGGCGGTGGGCGGAAGGTCGTGGGTGTTGACGCTGGAAAGTGCCTGCGTCCGGTACTTTTCCGGCGCAAGGGGGGAATCGCCGTCGTACTCAAACCAAAGGATGGACGTTCCCAGGATGCCGCGGGCGGCAAGGTAGTCACGCACCCACGGTTCGAAGGTGCCCAGGTCCTCGCCGATCACGACGGCCCCGGCGCGCTGGGCCTCCAGTGCCAGGATGCCGATCAGCGCTTCATGGTCATAGCGGACGTAGGCGCCATCACCCGGGGCGTTCCCGACCGGGATCCACCAGAGCCGGAAAAGCCCAAGGATGTGGTCCACCCGGATGCCGCCGGCGTGCCGCAGAACGGTGGCCAGCATGTTCCGGAACGGGATGTAACCGGCCTCGGCCAGGCGGGCGGGATGCCACGGCGGCTGCCCCCAGTCCTGGCCCTGCTGGTTGTACATGTCCGGCGGTGCGCCCACGCTGGTGCCGGGAGCAAGCACGTGGCGGAGCGTCCAGGCATCGGCGCTGCTGTGGTCCACGCCGACGGCGAGATCGTGCACTACGCCCAGGCGCATACCGGAGCGCAGGGCTGCCTTCTGGGCCTCCTCGAGCTGCTCATCGCAGATCCACTGCAGCCAGCGGTGGAATCCGATCCTGTCCGCAAGCTTTTCGCGCAGTGCTTCAGCCTGCGGTGTGCCCATGGAAGTGGCCGGGTCCGTCCACAGGGGATCGTCCGGCGCGACGTCTTCACGGATGGCGGACCAGAGCGCGAAATCGTCCAGCCCGGTCCCGGAGATCCGGCAGAACTCGTCAAACTCGGCCTGCCGGGCCGGGGAGCGGCGGACGTGATAGAGCATTTCCAGGGCCTGGAGTTTGGCGGCATAGACGGCGTTCCGGTCGAGCCGGCCGGCCTCCTTGTTTAGCCCGGCGACTTCCTCCCGAAGCTGTTCAACAGCGGCCCGCCTGCGCGGCCTCAGGTAGGCCAGCTCGGGAATTGCTTCGATGCGGATGTAGAGCGGATTGAAGAACCGGCGCGTGGACGGCGAATATGGGGACGGCTGCACCGGCGGCACCGGCTCGGCCGCATGGAGCGGGTTGACCAGCACGTAGTCGGCCCCGCGCTCACCGCTGATGGCAGCCAGGTCAGCCAGGTCGGCGAAGTCGCCAATGCCCCAGGACCGCTTGGAGCGCACGGAATAGAGCTGCGTGGCAAGCCCCCAGCCGCGGCGCTGTTCGAGGGGCTCGGCAGTGGTGAGCTGGCGCGGCGTCACCACCAGCGTTGCCGTGGCAGTGGCGCCGCCGGACTCGGCGGTCAGGGTGTGCCAGCCAAGGGGCAGGTCCTGCGGGAGGGCGAACGTGGCACGGCCGGTGGACACGCCGTCGATATCCTTGGGCTGTTCCCAAACGTCCTGCTGGACGGCGTCCACGGTGCCTGCCCCGTCCTCAAGGGCAATGCCCAGCCGGACGGCGGCACCGTCGGGCACATGGACCGGGACCAGCGCCGGCTCGCCCTGCTGGATGACGACGGCGGGAGGCAGCATCCGCCGCCACGGCGCCAGTTCCGCTTCCGCCAGCGCGGCCTCAATCGCCGGGTTGGTGTCCGCCTTCACGCCAAGGGCAGCCAGGACCTTGATCAGGGTACTTTCGGCCACAGTGTGCGGCAGCCCGTCCCAGCCTTGGAAGGAAGTGCCCACTCCATGGGCGTCCGCGAGCTTCTGGAGCAGGTGGGGGTCTATGGCCCCGCCGGCAGCAGCTTCCCCCGCAGCAGGGAGGGTGCCCGGAGGATCAGTTGGCATCCCTGGACGATATGAGTGCTGCTGGTCTGAAGCCGTCATGCGTGTCCGCCTCGTCTGGTGTGATGTGGCCCGAACTTACAGTGCTGCCTGTTGCTGCCTGTTGTACCGGGGCGCCTGCACCCCCGCGCACAACCGTTGGTTCAGATTATTGCAGGGCGGCGCCGAGACGAAACCGGCGGGACACGCAGTGGGAATCGAAGTCCCTACCGGAACCATCGCCAGGGTGGAGCTGCCCGGGCGGGCGCCTGCCGACGTCGGGCCAGACCGGTTCGAATACATGCTGGCGGCCGTTCCTCATGCAGCGGCCCGGCCACGGGCCAGCCTGCAACGGGCTAGGGATCAAAGTGCGTGCTGACGGAGCCTGAGCTCACCCGGCTCAGGACTTCCGCGGCGAGGTCCCTCAGTTTCTGGTTCCGGTGGCTGGACGCCTTGGTGAGCAGCGCCATGGCTTCTTCCTGCGAGCAACGGTTCTGGGCCATGATCACCCCGCACGCCAGATCGATGGTGGTGCGGTTCTGCAGGGCGGCCGAGAGGTCGTCTGCCATGTTCCGGGCGTCCGCGATCTGCAGGGCCAGCCGCACGGCCCGTCCCGCCTGGTCGGCAAAACCCTGGGCCCTGCTGATGACAGCGTCGGAGAAGACGCCGGATTCCGAGGCGAAGAAATTCAGGGCCGCTGCCTGGTCCTCATCCAGGGCGAGGGGCACGCCCAGCACACTCCGGCAGCCGTTGGCGGCCAAGATCTTTTGGTACTCCGGCCAGCGGGTATCGGTGTCCACGTCAGCCAGGACAACAGGCTGCATGGTCTCCAGCGAGGCCAGGCACGGGCCTTCACCGAGAGCCTGCTCGAGCCTGTCCAGTTCCCTGGCCCGGTCGCTGCTGCCCGCCACGGTGGCGCTGCGCTTGCGTCGCCGCAATGTCACGCCGCACTCAACCCGCGAACCCGCCGACTCGCTCAGGGCGGATGCAGCCACTTCGGAGAGCTCCGTGAGGAAGTCGTTCACGTTGCTGCTGCTAATAATCAGGTCATGCAACTTGATGAACTGTTCATCATTGCTCGGGGTGCCCATGCACCAATATAAGCGGATCCGCGGGGGAAACGCCCGCCATAATTCGTCACGCCCGGGCTCCTGCGTTACTCCGTGCGAAGAAAAGCGAAGGACTAAGGCGTATGCCTGCCAGCCCCGCGTGAAGCTGTGTAGCCTCGTGACGATCGAAGGCATTAGTGGCTATGCAACGGGAGGAACCGGGGATGAGCCTCAGCGAACTGCGGGTATTCGGACGGTCGGGTACCCCGGTCAGCCCGCTCACTTTGGGCACCATGAATTTCGGCGAAGGCAACGGCGGACCGCACGGCGCCCCCACCGGCGCCGATGAGGGCATCCGGATCATCCAGGCTGCGCTGGACGCCGGGATCACCGCCGTCGACACCGCCGACGTCTATTCGCAGGGCGAGTCGGAACAGGTGGTGGGCCGGGCCCTGCGCGGACGGCGCGACGACGTCTTCCTCGCCACCAAGTTCCATGGCCAGATGAGCGCCAACCCGGCCCATTCCGGAAACTCGCGCCGCTGGATCACCCAGGCGGTGGAGGGCAGCCTTCGCCGGCTCCAGACAGACCGGATCGACCTCTACCAGGCACACCGGCCGGACTACAACACCGATGTCCTGGAGACCATCACCACCCTCAACGACCTGATCCGCCAGGGCAAGATCCTCTATTACGGCACGTCCGTCTTCACCCCGGCGCAGCTTGTGGAGGCACAGTGGCTGGCCACCACCAACCACCTCATCCCGCCGCTGGGAAACCAGGTGCCGTACTCCATGCTGGTGCGCGGCAACGAACGCGACGTCCTGCCCATTGCCCAGCAATACGGGCTGGGCGTCCTGGCCTACGGGCCGCTGGCCGGCGGCTGGCTGTCCGGCAGCTTCGTCCTGGAATCCGGCAAGGCACCCACCCGCGTGCATTCACTGCCCGGCCGGTACGACATCTCCGGGCCCTCCAGCGAACGCAAGCTCCTGGCGGCCGATGCACTCGCCAGGCTGGCGGACAAGCTGGAGCTTTCGCTGGTGGACCTTTCCATCGGGTTCGCCCTCAGCCACCCCGCCATCAGCAGTGTCATCATCGGGCCCCGCAGCGAGGAACACCTGCAGGCGTACCTGCGGGCAGCGGACGTCCAGCTCAGCGAATCCGTTCTGGACGCCATCGATGACGTGGTGCCGCCGGGAACCAACTTCGTGGAGCGGGACGCCGGCGCGATCGTCCCGTCGATTGAGTTCGCGGAACTACGACGGCGGTAGCGGCCCTGGCGCCGGGCCGGCGGCCGGCTTGCGCGGCGTCAGGATGAACAGGCTGAAAATCACGACGGCGGCGCCAAGCCAGCCATGCAGCGGCAGCCGTTCACCCACCACCAGCACCGCCAGGACTGCAGCCACCACCGTTTCAAGCAGGGAAATGCCGGTGGCAGTGCTGGCCCGGATCCTGGCCAGGCCCCAGCCGAACAGGACGTAGCCGGCAAACATCGGAACCAGTGCCATGTAGGCACCCACCGAGAAATTGGTCCAGGATTCCAGCAGGGGCGCGCCGGTTACCGCAAGCACGGGCATCAGCAGGAGCCCACCGAGGCCGAAGACAGTTCCCATGGCAGCCCGCGAGGACAGCCCGCCGCCGATAAGGCGGTGGGCTGCCCAGGAATACAGTGCATACGTGGCACCGGCCACCAGGCCCAGGGCTATTCCCGCCAATGGCGTCCATGACTCGCCGGGGGAACCGGCTGCCTGCCCGTGCCCCTGCCCGGCGAAGGACAACACTGCTGCGCCCGTGACACCCAGGAAAGCTCCGGCCATCCACCTGCGGGTGAGCGGCTTTCCGTCCGCGAAGCGCTCGATGAGGGCGGCCGCCACCGGCGCCGAGCCAATGGAAACCACAGTTCCCACTGCTACCCCCGAAAGACGCATCGAGCTGTAGAAGGCGAGGGGATAGACGGCCACCGCCGCTGCACCCAGGGACACCAGTCGCCAGCGGTCCAGCAGGCCCGGCCACTGCCCCGCGATGGCACCGACGGCGTAAAGGGCCTGGAGCAGGCCGCCGATACCCATGGCCACCGCGCCCACGGCCAACGGACTCACCGACGGGGCGAAGGTGGCAGCCGTGCCCGTGGTTCCCCACAGCACGGATGCGACGGCAACGCATAAAGCGCCCCAGAGCGGCACTTTGAAATCTCCGGTTCCCGGGTTCACAGCCCCTCCAACAGCCGGGCAGCGATGGTCCGGCCGTCCTTCAGGCGCTGGTCGTCCCCTTCCAGCCCCGCCCTGGCCATGGCACCCTCAAGCAGGAAAGCCAGGTGCCGGGCCAGCCCCGCGGCACGCTCATCCCCTGGCAGGAGTTCGGCGACATGCCCGGCCAGCAGCTCCTCAACCTCTTCCTTGTGCTTCCGGACCGCCGCCCGCCCGGCCGCCCCCGCGGGCAGTTCCGCTGCTGCATTGAGCAGCCCGCATCCCCTGAACCCGTCCCGGTAGGCGAAATTCGCGTGGTCCATGTATGCGTCAAAGACGGCAAGCACCCGTTCCTGCGGAGTCTTCGCGGTTTCCAGCCGCTGGCGGTACAGGCCGAGCCACTCCGAATGCCGGGCTTCCAGGTAGGCAGCCACCAGCTCCGCCTTGGAGGAGAAATTGTTGTAGAGGCTCTTCTTGGCCACGCCTGCTTCAGCGGTGATGGCGTCGATCCCGGTGGCCCCCACACCTTGGGCGTAGAAGAGCCGGGCTGCAGCGTCAAGCAGCAGTATTCGGGCCTTACGCCTGGTCGAGCCGGCACGGGCTGGCGCGGCGGCGGCTGCACCGGCGGAAGCAGTGGGAGCGGCGGATCGGGCAATCTCCGGGAGGGACAAAGCGGCTCCTTGGGTCAATAGTAGTTAGATCAGTCTACCTACTTAGCCGTCGGGAATAACGCGGCCCGCCTCCATGTTGTTGCTCTGTTCAGAACGAACTGCTTCCAGCCGACAGGAGAACGCATCAATGTCAGTTGACTATGACGCTCCACGGGTGACGCCCGAGGAAGAGCCGAACGCCGGCTTCGAGGAGCTGAAGACCCAGAAGTCTGGCCGACGGGAGGCTATAGCCGACGTGGACGAGGCCGAGCTCGCGGACAGCTTCGAGTTGCCCGGGGCGGACCTCTCGAACGAGGAACTCCTGATCCAGGTGGTGCCGGTCCAGGCCGACGAATTCACCTGCATGTCCTGCTTCCTGGTCCACCACCGCAGCCAGCTCGCCAGGGAGAAGGACGGCAAAAAGTACTGCCGGGAGTGCGAGTCGTAGGGGGCGGCTTGTCCGGCGGAGGCCGGCAATGCGCTGCCCGGTGAAGCATTCCCGGCAGGGCCGCCAGGGGCTGAAGGGAGTGGTGGCCAGCGCGGCTGCCCTGCCAATCATGCCGGCAATGCCGCGCCCGGGCACGCCACCTCGTGACCGGGCGCGGTAATAACCGGCCTTCAGCAGCGCGTGGTCACCAGTCGTGGACCGTTCCGTCGATGAGGCGGTTGTAGGGCAGGTAGGCCTGCTGGTAGGGGTAGGCGGCTGCGGCTTCTTCATTGAACTCGACGCCGATGCCGGGCTTGTCCCCGGGGTGGAGGTAGCCGTCCACGAACGTCATGGACTGCTCAAAGACCTCGTTGGTCTTGTCCGAATGCTGCATGTACTCCTGGATCCCGTAATTATGGATCGCCAGGCCCACGTGCAGCTGCGCCGCGAAGCCCACCGGAGAAATGTCCGTGGGCCCGTGGAAACCGGACTTGATCTGGTACTGCGCCGCGAAATCCATCACCTTCTTCAACGGGGAGATCCCCCCGAAGTGCGTGGACGCAGCCCGGACGTAATCAATCAGCTGTTCCTTGATCAGGGTCTGGAAGTCATACACGGTATTGAAGATCTCCCCGATCGCCAACGGCGTGGTGGTGTGCTGCCGGACCAGGCGCAGGCCCTCCTGGTTCTCCGCCGGGGTGCAGTCCTCCAACCAGAACAGGTCATACGGCTCCAGCGCCTTGCCCAGCTTCGCCGCCTGGATCGGCGTCATCCGGTGATGCCCGTCATGCAGCAACGGGATCTCCGGACCGAACTCATTCCGCACCGCCTCAAACACCGTGGGCAGGTGCCGCAGGTACGCACGGGTGTCCCAGTCCTCCTCCACCGGAAACGCACCCCGCCCGGCCGGCTCGTAGTCATACCGCTCCCCCGAAGCCTGCGCCTGCGCCGCCACCCCGTACACGGCCTTAATCCCGGGAACCGCCGTCTGGATCCGGATCGACTTGTACCCCAGCTCCAGATGCTCCCGCACCGAATCAAACAACGACGGCAAATCCGCGCCCGACGCGTGCCCGTACGCCCGCAACCCGTTCCGCGACGCCCCGCCCAACAGCTGGTACACCGGCATCCCGGCCACCTTGCCCTTAATGTCCCACAACGCCATATCCACCGCCGCGATCGCCGCCATCGTCACCGGACCCCGGCGCCAGTACGCGGACCGGTACAGGAACTGCCACGTATCCTCGATCCGGTGCGGATCCTTCCCGATCAGCAACTGCGCCACATGCTCCTTCAAATACGCGGCGACCGCAAGCTCCCGCCCGTTCAACGTGGCATCCCCAATACCCGTCACACCATCCTCCGTGGTGACCCGCAGCGTCACGAAGTTACGGGAGGGACTGGTCACAAACACATCGGCAGCAATGATTTTCACAACAGATCCAGGCTTTCTTAATCGATGG
>NZ_JBNZGA010000010.1:0-98347 GCF_050573415.1 Paenarthrobacter sp. NEAU-H11
CGTGGTCACCAGTCGTGGACCGTTCCGTCGATGAGGCGGTTGTAGGGCAGGTAGGCCTGCTGGTAGGGGTAGGCGGCTGCGGCTTCTTCGTTGAACTCGACGCCGATGCCGGGCTTGTCCCCGGGGTGGAGATAGCCGTCCACGAACGTCATGGACTGCTCGAACACCTCGTTGGTCTTGTCCGAATGCTGCATGTACTCCTGGATCCCGTAATTATGGATCGCCAGGCCCACGTGCAGCTGCGCCGCGAAGCCCACCGGAGAAATGTCCGTGGGCCCGTGGAAACCGGACTTGATCTGGTACTGCGCCGCGAAATCCATCACCTTCTTCAACGGGGAGATCCCCCCGAAGTGCGTGGACGCAGCCCGGACGTAATCAATCAGCTGTTCCTTGATCAGGGTCTGGAAGTCATACACGGTATTGAAGATCTCCCCGATCGCCAACGGCGTGGTGGTGTGCTGCCGGACCAGGCGCAGGCCCTCCTGGTTCTCCGCCGGGGTGCAGTCCTCCAACCAGAACAGGTCATACGGCTCCAGCGCCTTGCCCAGCTTCGCCGCCTGGATCGGCGTCATCCGGTGATGCCCGTCATGCAGCAACGGGATCTCCGGACCGAACTCATTCCGCACCGCCTCAAACACCGTGGGCAGGTGCCGCAGGTACGCACGGGTGTCCCAGTCCTCCTCCACCGGAAACGCACCCCGCCCGGCCGGCTCGTAGTCATACCGCTCCCCCGAAGCCTGCGCCTGCGCCGCCACCCCGTACACGGCCTTAATCCCGGGAACCGCCGTCTGGATCCGGATCGACTTGTACCCCAGCTCCAGATGCTCCCGCACCGAATCAAACAACGACGGCAAATCCGCGCCCGACGCGTGCCCGTACGCCCGCAACCCGTTCCGCGACGCCCCGCCCAACAGCTGGTACACCGGCATCCCGGCCACCTTGCCCTTAATGTCCCACAACGCCATATCCACCGCCGCGATCGCCGCCATCGTCACCGGACCCCGGCGCCAGTACGCGGACCGGTACAGGAACTGCCACGTATCCTCGATCCGGTGCGGATCCTTCCCGATCAGCAACTGCGCCACATGCTCCTTCAAATACGCGGCGACCGCAAGCTCCCGCCCGTTCAACGTGGCATCCCCAATACCCGTCACACCATCCTCCGTGGTGACCCGCAGCGTCACGAAGTTACGGGAGGGACTGGTCACAAACACATCGGCAGCAATGATTTTCACAACAGATCCAGGCTTTCTTAATCGATGGGGCGGCGGGTTGTGCGGGCAGGGGTGGACCGCGAACGGGTCAACGCTGCGTGGTTCCACTGGGAGTGGTTCCCAGCAGGGCAAGTTCCGCACGGTTGGGAAGGCCTTCCCAGTCCCCCGCGGTGCTGACGGCGAAGGCTCCGGTGAGCACGCCGCGCTGCAGGCGGCCGGCCACGTCGGCGCCGTCGAGCAGGGCGGACAGGTATCCGGCGGTGAAGGCGTCGCCGGCTCCCACCGTGTCGATGCTGGTGACCGGGACGGCCGGGGCGTCCCACCGGCCCTCCGAGGTGTGGACTGTGGCGCCGGCCGCGCCGCGCTTGACCACAACTTCGCGCACTCCGAGCCCAAGGATTTCGGCAACCATCGCCGATTCATTGGTGTCCGCCCCCGGTGCGCCGTCCGGCGCGGCGGCAACCAGGCCAAGTTCGTCGTCGGAAGCGATCAGGATGCCGGCATGCCGCACCAGCGGTGCCAGCACTTCCCGCGCCTCGTCCCGGGACCAGAGCTTGCTGCGGTAGTTGACGTCGATCGACACCATGATGCCGTCAGCGGCAGCGCGTTCGGCAGCGTACTCCACGGCCTTCCGGGACTCGGGGCTTAGGGCGGCCGTGATGCCGGTCAGGTGGAGGATGCGGGCGCCCGCCCGGAGGGCGTGTTCCACGTCCTCCGGGCACAGCGTTGACCCTGCCGAGCCGGAGCGGTAGTAGAAGGCGCGGGTCACGTCGGCCGTGCGTTGTTCGAGGAACATCACCCCGGTCCGTCGGGCAGCGTCCTCGCGGTGCTCCAGCCGCACTCCCTCGGCACGGAGCTGGCGGAGGATGAACTCGCCGTGCGGATCGGCACCCACAACGCCGGCCCAGCTGACGCTGTGCCCGAGCCGTGCGACGCCCACGGCCACGTTCGACTCGGCGCCGGCAACGTGCATGGTGAGGGCGCCGCCGGCGGAAAGCGGCCCGGCGGAGCGCAGCGACACCATGGACTCGCCGAAGGTCAGGAGGTCCGGAGAAGGGCGTCCGACGGCGGCAGTCACCGCAGGTCCTCCGCGGCCCTGCCGTTGTACTCTGCGGCAAGGGCAACAAAGCGGCGCGCGCGTCCGCGCATCGGAGCAAGGTCGCCCCCGGATCCGGCATCTCCAAACAGCGGGCCTCCCAGCCCAACCGCGATGGCCCCGGCTCCCCAGTATCCGGCGGCTTCATCGAGCCCGACGCCGCCCACCGCGATGAACGGGATGTCCGGGAACGGGTCGCGCAGCGCCTTGAGGTAACCGGGCCCGCCGATGGAGGCGGGAAAAAGCTTGACTGCCGTGGCGCCGCGGTTCATCGCCTCGAATGCTTCGCTCGGGGTGAGGGCCCCGGCCAGGACGGCGATCCCCCGCCCGGCCGCTGCCTCAATGGAGGGGGCGAGTGACGGGGTGACCACGAACTGGCCGCCGGCCGCCTCGACGTTTTCCGCGTCCTGCTTTGTCAGCACAGTCCCGGCGCCCACGAAGCACCCGGCAGGTGCAGCGGCGCGAACCTGGCTGATCGCGGTGAGCGCTCCCGGCGTCGTCAGGGCGATTTCAACGTACTTGAAGCCCTCCTCCATCGCGGCGAGGGCCGCCCTCCCCGCGGCCTGGCCGTCTGTGCCGCGAACGATCGCCACCAGCCTGGCCCGGCGCACCCCGGCCAGCAGAGCCTCGGGGGTCAGGGTGTTTTCCATTCTGGGCTTCTCCTTTTGAGGGGTTTCTGTGTCCGTGCCCGCAGTCCGGGCCGTCACCATTCTGCGAACGCGCCGTCCGGCTGCCGCCAGACCGGGCCCCGCCAGGCGTGTCCGCGCTTGTCCGCGGCCCGGACCACGGCTTCGTCGATCTCGATGCCCAGGCCGGGTCCGGTGAGCCGCTCGATGTGGCCGTCCACGAACTTCAGCGGCGTTTTGTCCACCACGTAGTCCAGGACCTCGGCGCCTTTGTTGTAGTGGATGCCGATGCTCTGTTCCTGGATCAGGAAGTTAGGTGTCGCGAAGCCCACCTGGAGGCATGCGGCGAGTGCCAGCGGACCCAACGGGCAGTGCGGTGCCAGCTGGACTTCATAGACCTCGGCCAGCGAGGCGATCTTGCGGACCTCCGTGATGCCGCCCGCATGGGAGAGGTCCGGCTGGGCCACGGCGATGCCGGCCTGCAGCGCCGGCAGGAATTCCTGCCGGCTGTAGAGCCGCTCGCCGGTGGAGACCGGCGTGGTGGTGGACGACGTGAACTCGCGCAGCAGGTGCGTGTTCTCGGGGACCACGGGCTCTTCGAGGAAGAAAGGCCGGTAAGGTTCCAGCAGCGGCGCCACGCGGCGGGCGTTGGCGAGGCTGAAGCGGCCGTGGAAGTCCACTGCAACATCCCGGTGCTCACCCAGGACTTCGCGGGCGGCGGCCACCCGGCGGACAACGCCGTCGAGCTCGGCCACCGAGGCGATCGGACTCATCCGCCCGCTGGCATTCATCTTCACCGCGGTGAGGCCCACCTCCAGCTGGGCGCTGATCTGGTCGGCCACCTCGTTGGGTTCGTCGCCGCCCACCCAGCCGTACATCCGGATGCGGTCCCGGACGTGGCCGCCCAGCAACTGGTGCACGGGGGTGTTGAAGTGCTTGCCGGCGATATCCCAGAGCGCTTGGTCCAGGCCCGAGACGGCGCTGGCCAGGATGGGGCCGCCGCGGTAGAAAGACCCTTTGGTCATCACCTGCCAGTGGTCCTCGATCCGCAGTGCGTCGTTGCCGATCAGGAGTTCGGCGAGCTGCTCGACGGCGGTGCGCACCGTCTCGCTGCGGCCTTCGCACGTAGCTTCTCCCCAGCCGACAATTCCGCTGTCCGTCTCGATCCGGACGAAGAGCCAGCGCGGCGCAACGAGGAAGGTTTCAATCCTGCTGATGAGCGTCATCTGTGGCCTAGCCCTTGGTCGCGCCGGCGGTGAGGCCGGAAACGATGTACTTCTGCGTGAAAAGCGCAATGATCATGATCGGGATGGTGACCACGGTGGCAGCAGCCATCAGCCCGCCCCAGTCGATGCTGGCGTAGGACACAAAGTCGAAGATGGCCACGGGCAGCGTCTTGGTGCTGGAGCCGGAGAGCACCAGGGCAAACATGAAGTTGTTCCAGGAAAAGATGAACGAGAGGATCCCGGCCGTGGCGATCCCCGCAACGGAAAGGGGCAGCGTGATGAGGCGGAACGCGCCGATCGGGGTAAGCCCGTCCACCTGGGCGGACTCCTCCAGCTCGAGCGGCAGGGAATCGAAGTAGCTCATCATGATGTAGACGATCAGCGGCAGGGCAACGAACATGTGGCTGAGGATCAGCACCTCGAACCGGCCCACCATCCGCAGGTTGGAGAACACGTAGTACCACGGCACCAGCAGGGACACGCCGGGGATCACGCGGGCCATCAGGACCACGAGGGCGGAGCGGTGCATGGTGAACCGGCTCATCGTGTAGGCGGCGGGAACCCCAAGCACAATGGACAGTGCGGTGGAAACGAAGGCCACCCAGAAGCTGTTGAAGATGAAGACGAAGTAGTTGTTCCGCTGCAGGACGTTGGCGTAGTTCTCGCCGGTGGGCGTGAAGAACAGGGCCTTGCCTGTGTCATAGATGTCCACGTTGGTCTTGAGGGAGGCAAGGAACATCCAGAACAGCGGGGCGAGGAGGAACAGCACCACGGCAATGAGGGCTGCAACCCGGAAGACCTTGTAGAGCCTGACGGACAGGGGCTTCCGGCGGCGGTGAAGCACCTGGGGCTTCCCGGATGTTTGGGTTGGGGTCAGGACGGTCATTTGCTTACCGCTTTCTTGCGCATGGTCAGCAGCCACATCGAGCCGATGATGATCATGAAGAACAGGATCAGGACGGCGGAGGACAGCCCGTACTGGTTGTAGTCGAAGCTCAGGCCGTAGGCGTAGACGTTCAGGGTTTCCACTTCGTTGAAGGAACCACCGCCTTTGCCCTTGGTGGCGTACAGGATGTCGAAGGTCTTCAGGGCGTCGATGCCGCGGAGCAGGATGGCAACGATCACGGTGGGCATCATGAGGGGCAGCGTGATGTAGAAGAAGCGCTGGAAGGCGTTGGCGCCGTCCACCCGGGCAGCCTCGTCAGGTTCATCGGAGAGGGACGTCAGCCCGGCAAGGAGGATCAGCACCACCATCGGGGTCCACTGCCAGACGTCCATGAAAATGGTGGTGCCAAGGGCCGTGTCCTGGCCGGAAAGCCAGGGCTGCGGCGGAATGCCGATCATTCCGAGCAGCTGGTTGGCGAAGCCGATGTTGGGATCGAAGATCAGGCGCCACATCATTCCGACGGCAACCGGGGTGGCCACCAGGGGAAGCAGGATGGCCACGCGGACCCACTTTTCACCGCGGAAGGGACGCCACAGGAGCAGTGCGATGCCCATGCCGAGCACAACCTCGCAGACCAGTGCGACACCCGTGAAGGTCAACGTGCGGCCCACCGCCGGCCAGAAGCGCTCGGTGTCAGTGAGGACTGTCAGGTAGTTCTGCAGACCGATGAACTCCGTGGCGGCGCGTACGGAGCCCTGCGAATCGGTGAGGCTCAGGTACAGGGTCCACACCAGAGGGAAGACAATCAGGACGCCGACGAAGATCATCGCTGGGGCCGCAAAAAGCCATTTGCGGTGCCGGTTGGACCAGGCGGAGATGTTCCCCCCAACGCTGGGAGGGCGGCCGGCGCTGCGGGCGGGAGCGCTGCGGGGAGCGTTCGTAACGGACATGGTTCACCTAAGGAGTTGGGGGGAGCGGTCCGCGGCGGGACGGCGACCGGGGTCTGCCGTCCCGCCGGGCTGTGGTGCTGGCTGCGCTGGACGCAGCGCGGGCGCCTGTGGCGTTACTTCTTTTCGCCGTCCAGGAACTTCTGGAAGGCTTCGTTGGCCGAGTCGGCCGCAGCGGAAGGGTCGGCGCCGGTGATGCTGGCTACGATGGGCTCGCCCACGATTTCCCTGGCCTTGCCCACGGTCACAACCTGCGGACGGTCATGGCCCACACCGTTCTTCGCACTGACGGCGATGGCTTCGGCGAGGTCCTTGGGGTAGGTGGACGTACCCTCTGGGTTCGACCACACGGAAGTCCGGGGTCCGGGGACACCGGCCTTCTGCGCGGCCAGGGTGCGTTCCTTGCCCGTGGCCCACTGGATGAACTTCCACGCGTTGTCCTGGTTGCTGGACGCCTCGTTGACCGCCAGGCCCCATGAGGGGATGTTGTACGGCTTGGAACCTGCGGGACCTGCCGGCAGGGGTGCGAAACCTACAGAGTCCGCCACCTTGGACTTGGCCGGATCAGTGGCGTTCTTGTAGAGCGAGTCCGCCTCGGTGTAGAAGGCGGCCTTGCCCTGGGTGAAGATTGCCATGGCCTCGGGCCAGCTCATGTCGGTGCTGACGTTGGCGGGGCCGTAGTTCCTAATGAGGCCGCCGTAGTATCCGTAGGCCTTCTTTGCCGCGTCCGAGTTGACGGCAGACTTTCCGCTGGAGTCGGTGAAGTCGCCACCGAAGCTGTACAGGAAACTGGAGAACTGGGTGACGGCCGCGGACTTGCCGGTGCGGGCCACGAAGCCGGCGATGTCGGGGTTGGACGCCTTGATGGCCTTGGCCGCCGCTTCAAGCTCCTCCATGGTCTTGGGAACCTGGAGGCCGGCGGCCTGCAGCAGGTCCTTGCGGTAGTAGAGGACCTCGCGCTCGGTGATGATAGGGACGCCTACGACCTTGCCGTCGGCGGTGGTGGCCTTGACCGGGCCTTCCTGGTAGTCCTTCCAGTCCCAGCCGGAATCGGAGGACACCTTTTCGGTCAGGTCAGCAAGGTAGCCGTTCTTGGCGAATGCCTTGCCTTCCTGGAGCGGGCGGTACATCATCACGTCGATCTCATCGCTGCCCGCGTTGAGCTTGACGTTGTACTGGTCCGAGAGCTGGTCCTCGCCGAGCTGGGTCAGTTCCACCTTGAGCCCGCTGGACTTCTCGAAGTCGGGAATGGCTGCCTTGATGCCTTCAGTCCAGACATGGTTGGCCAGCGTCACCCGCACCGTGCCTGATTCCTTGGCGTCCGTGCTGCCGCCGCCACCGCTGCAGGCAGTCAGCCCCAGCGAAAGTGCTGCGGCGACTGCCGCGTACTGCACGATTGAACGTCGCTTCATTACGACTCCCTTTGCTTTCTGAGGGCTGACGTCACTGTCCAGCCGCCCTACAAATGCATCTTTACATCTGTCTTGGAAGCGATCATATGGAAATAAGGCAGACTTAGACAACCCCTTGCCAGTGAGCCGTATGATTTATTTATGAAAATCCCAAAGGCGGAGTCCCCTACCGACCTGCATGCGGCGCTGGTCGAAAGCCTGGGGCTCGGCATCGCCGATGGGCGCTGGGCCCCGCATTCCGTCCTGCGGCTGGATGAGCTGGAGGGGCAGCACAATGTATCCCGGTCCGTGGTCCGTGAGGCCGCCCGGGTGCTGTCATCAAAAGGCATGCTGGAATCCCGGCGGCGGTTTGGGACAGTTGTGCAGCCTGAAGAGTGCTGGAATCTCTACGATCCCCAAGTGATCCGCTGGCGCCTGGCTTCCGCCCGCCGGCTGGAGCAGCTGCAGTCCCTCAATGAACTTCGCGGAGCCATCGAGCCGCAGGCCGCGCGCCTCGCCGCCGAACGGGCCTCCTGGGACGCCGGCAGCGAGCTCGTTTCCCTTGCGGCCAAGCTGTGGGCCGCAGGCCAACGCGGAGACCAGGAGGAATTCCTCCGGCTGGACGTGGAGTTCCATGCCGCAATACTCAAAGCTTCCGGTAATGCAATGTTCTCCCAACTGCAGAACCTTGTGGCGGAGGTCCTCACCGGCCGGACGGAACATGGCCTGATGCCCCATCTGCCGCACCACGAAGCCCTGCAGTTGCATGTAGATGTTGCCAGCGCCATCCAGCGCGGCGAGGCGGGCGCAGCGCACGCAGCGATGAGCAGGATTGTGGAGCAGTCCACCGAAGAAATGGGCCAGATCTGGTCAAGCAGCCAGGGCGGGGCGGGCAACGCTCCGCTGGCCTCTCCGGCGGACATCGCCCGCACCTAGGATCCACTTAGGCCACCGTGCTTCAGGCGCCTTTCGCCGAGGCCAGCACCTTCGCGAGGAATTCCAGGGCGGGCAATGCTTCGGGCGTGCCCGGGGCGAGGTTCAGGTACCCGTGGATCAGCCGATGTCACCTCGGGGCCCCGCGACGGCGAGATGTTGGTGATGACATCGTTCCCCCACTGGTCGGCGCGGACATCCCGCAGCTACTTGCGGGAGAATCCGACGACGTCGACTAGGTACGCGGCGGTGGGGACAAACAGCTGCCAGGCCCCCCGTCCAGCCGGCCTTTCCCGCTGCGGGCAAACGGTGGGGCCTCGTAGGCGTCCCGGAAGCTCCACTGCGCGATCTCGTGGAGCCTGTCCAGCCGCTCATCGCTGCAGCTAAAGGTCCCGAGCTCGGGATCGCTGAGGCCGGCTGAGCGCAGTTCGTCGGCGGTACAGCGAGTGTTCCACGCGCACTCATCACCGCAGCCGAACCCAACCCGACGACAGCCGGCACCCGCTGAGGGGTGCCGGCTGTCGTCGGGCCGGCCTGGATGCCGGGGGCCGCGGGATTCGAGAGTGCGGTGTGGATCAGGCCGGATCCGCGGGGGCGGCCACCTCGGGCTGGGGGTCCGCAAGGGTCTTCGGGACCGTGTCCTCGAACTGCGGGAGGCGGTTCAGGTAATCCACCACGGAATCTGTGGACTCGACGTCACCGAACTTGTTATCGATGTCGTAGAGGTTCCACTGCACGACGCCCGGGACGCGGTCGCCGATGGTCTCCCGGGCGATGATCGGGCGGAAGCCCTTCGCGATCGCGTCCTCGACGGTGTGGCGCACGCACCCTGCTGCGGTTGCGCCGGTCACGATCAGGGTGTCGATGCGGTTCGAGGTCAGGAAGAGCTCGAGGTTCGTTCCCGGGAACGCTGAGGCGCGATTCTTCTCGATCACGACTTCGCCTTCCGCAGGTGCGATGCGGTCGTCGATCTGTGCCCAGTAGGAGTCCGCCGGAAGGGTCTCGACGGGGATCTTTGAGTACCACAGACCCATGTCGTTCGTCCCGGAGGTGGCGTCGCGGTTGCGGTATACGTTCGTGGTGTAGAAGATCGGGACGCCCTTGGCGCGCGCGGCCTCGTTGATCCGCTGGACGTTCGGGATGATCTCCTCCATGCCCGGGCAGCTGAACGGGTGGCCCGGGCGGGTCCAGGCGTTTGCGAGGTCAATGTGGATCACTGCGGGGCGATTGCCGTAGCCGACCCGACGCTTGAAGCCCCGTTCGTTGTAGATGTCCGTGCCTGCTTCGAACGCCTCCTCGAGCACTGCGGCAAGACGGGCTTCGATGTCGTTGAACGTCTCTGTTGTCATGGTTCTCTCCACTCTTACGACTTCATTGTTTCTGTCCTAGCAACTCTGTTGCTGTATTGGCTACAGTAGCGCAGGCTCATTCACGGCGCCAGAGGTTCGCCGGAAAAACTTTTGGATAGGACGGGCATCGTTGGTGCGTTACTCCGACAGGCCGGTGAGGGTCCGGTTTGTGCCGGATGCCGAGCACATCGGGACAAGCCAGGGACAGGGAAGGCCGCCAAAACTCGGATGTGGTCTGTGCGGAACACTTTTGAAGGCCCGGGCAAAGGCGGGCCTTCTGTTCGTTGATGTCACGGCGGCGATATGGAGCGGACGGACTCAGTGAGGTGGGGGCACATTGCGGCATATGATGGCCCGAAAGAGTGGCGGGATAGTCAAGTAGCGCGAAGGGATAAAGGTGGTAGGCAGGCCAAGGCAGGACAATGGGCAGGTCCAGGGAGCTGCGGCGTCACTGTTGAACGGTCTTGCAGTACTGGAAGCCTTTTCCGTTCAAAATCCGGTTCTTGGTGTGACTGAGGTTGCTCAGCGCGTCGGACTCCATAAGAGCACGGTCTCCCGGATTCTTGGAGGGTTAACGGAAGCTGGATATGTGCAGCGGGATGAGGAGACGGGACGGTATAGGCTCGGGCTGGGCCTTCTTGCGTTGTCCGCCCCTTTGCTGGCGGACCTGGATGTGCGCCGTGCTGCGGTTCCGTATTTGGAAAAGTTAACTGAAGCCACCCAAGAGACCAGCGCTATCTCGGTCTGGAATGGTCACGAGGCCATCGTCGTGGAGCAGGTTGCCAGCCCGAATCAGGTCAAACACACTGCCACCATTGGAACCCGGTACAACAAATTTGAGAGTTCCTCAGTGCGGGTCTTCCTGGCGGAGCTGGCGCCGGCTCTCGCGACCGAACTGATCGGATCCGGACAGATACTACGCTCGGCAGGAGATGGTTTGCCGTTGGACCACACCGCCCACCTGCAGGAAGTCGCCCGTCAGGCATATGCCGTTAACGACGGCTTGACTGCGGAGGAGGAGTTCGGGGTCTCCGCTCCGGTTCGGGATTACCGGGGCAAGGTGGTTGGGTGCATCACTGCATCCGCTCCGCGTTCCCGGGTCCACAAGCACGCCACCAGGGACGCTCTGATTCAAGCCGTACAGGGGGCCGCCTCGGAAGTTTCCACGCGCTTGGGCTGGACGGCTTCCCTTCCTGGCTGATTCGCCGCGCAGCTAGGGAAGGTCGGCAACACTGTGTTCCGGCCGCATTCAGGCCGGGGTGTCGCCATTGGAGAAGTGTCCTGTAAGGGAGCGGCTAGGACCTGGGCGGGGTGGCTGCTTGAAGTTCCGTCGGTCTCCGCCCTGGCAAAACCATGATGAAAACGGTTCGCCGACGCACCGGGTCCTGCCCGGATGGGCCGTCAGCGGACTGGATCTGCTTCCTCCGGCAGGCTGCCCAGTCGCGTCGATACGCGCTCAGCGGCCCGCAGCACGGCTTCGCGCAGGATCGACTGGCTCTGCGTGTGCTGCACTCGGGATCGCGGGGCGCTGGCTGTGATGCAGCCGACGATTGCACCCCGGTAGTCCCGCACGGGGGCGGACACACCGTATTCCTCGTAAGTGGTCTCGCCGTCGTTAACGGCGAAGCCTTGGTCCCGTACGCCGGCAAGCTGTTCGTGGGCCGGGTCCTCGAGACCGCGGTAGCCCTCCCGCAGGACCGTCTGGCCAGCCAGCAGACGATCGGTATCCTCGGACGGCAGTTCGGCGAGAAACACCCGAACTGAGGAACTGGCGAACTTGTTGTAACGCGTTCCAATCGCCGCGGTGTGCTTGACCTGGTGCAGGCTGGCGACCTGTTCCACAACAATAGCGTTGGTGCCGTTCCAGACGGAGATCGCAGCCGTCTCGCCGGTGGCCTGCGCGAGTTCTTCGAGGTGGGGCAGGGCGACACGGCGAACGCCGAGCTCGGCCAGCAGTGGTCCGGCCAGTCCGATCATCCCGAGCCCGAGCCGGTATCGTCCCGTCTCTTCGTCGCGCTGTACGTAGCCTGCCTCGTCCAGACCGGTGAGCATCCGGGAGACCGTGCTCTTGTGCAGGCCAACGAGTTCGGAGATCTCCGTGACTCCCAGGAGGGAACGCTTGGCGACGGAGAACGCTTCGAGAACCGTAAGCCCGTTGAGCAACGAGGCTGCTGCCCCTTGCGGCTTATCAGTGGTGGTTTGTGGATCCATCATGAGTTCTCCCTCTCCAGGCGCCAATTAAAGTCACCGTAGCCATCGTACGGTGCGCCCATCCAACCTCTCCTCGTAGAAACGGTCACACCTCTCCCGGCACGCCGCAGGCCCAGACCAGGAAATCCCGGCCGGCTGTCACGGCCCATGATGACGACGGTTCCGGATCAGGTCGGAAAGTGCCAAGCGATGACCCTAAGCCTCCTCATGTGACAGGAATAGTCACGAAAAAATCCTTGACGAGTTGCTGACAGAGGAAATAGGTTGTTGTGTGATCAACGGTGATCTAGATCATATGTGCTAAGCATTGCCCTGGTGGGCTAGCTTGAAATGAAGCACTCCGCGGTCTCGGCGCCATCCCCTGAACGGAGACAACATGGAACACGATCTTGCAGATAATTCGCTGGAAAAGGTGAGCCCGGAGCGCCTGCGCAAGGTAGTAAGGGCCTCTTTTGCCGGGACAGTGGTGGAGTGGTTTGACTTCGCCATCTACGGCTACATGGCAACCCATATTGCTGCGACCTTCTTCTCGTCCAAGGACCCGGTCACGGGTCTGCTGGAGACATTCGCCGTGTTCGCTGTCGCGTTCGCGCTGCGGCCCTTGGGTGGCATTTTCTTCGGACGCCTGGGCGACCGCCTCGGGCGCAAAAAGATCCTGGTCCTGACCGTCCTGCTCATGTCCGGATCCACGGCCGCAATCGGGCTCATCCCAAGCCACGAGACGATCGGCATCTGGGCTGCCGTCCTACTGGTGCTTGCCCGGTGCTTGCAGGGCTTTTCCGCAGGCGGCGAATATGCAGGTGCCACCATCTACGTCGTCGAGCACAGCCCCGACAGGCACAGGGCCCGTTACTCGTCGGCCATGTCGGCGGCGACGTTCTCCTCATTCGCCCTCGCCGCTGGACTCGGCGCGCTGCTCAGCTTTATCCTGCCCCCCGGGGCCATGGGTGATTGGGGCTGGCGCATCCTCTTTCTGCTGTCGGTGCCGATGGGACTGATCGCCTTCTACATTCGAGCCAAGCTCCACGAGTCCCCCGAGTTCCAAGCGATGCTCGATGATTCCGCTGCCCGGCCCGCCCCGTCCTTGGGGGCCGTCTTCCGCACCCAGTGGCGCGCGATGCTGCGACTGGGCGGGTTTGTGATGCTCACGGCACTCTCCTTCTACATTTACTCCACGTACATGTCGACCTTCCTGATCAAGGTGGTCGGCCTCCCCGCGCACCTTGCCCTGTTCTCCAGCTTGATCTCGCTGACCATGGCGACGGCGCTGGCCCCCGTCATGGGCCGTGTTTCGGATCGCATCGGTCGCCGCCGCACCATGCAGACCGCCGCCGGTCTCCTGGCCATTCTCACCATTCCGGCGTACATGATCGCCGAGCAGGGAACGTTCGCAACCGCCGTCGTCAGCCAACTGCTCATAGGGCTTGGCGCGGTGACCGCTAATGTGGTGACATCGGTCCTGATGTCGGAAATGTTCTCCACCGACGTGCGCTTCGCGGCATCGGGCACCTGTTACAACATCACCTATGCCGTGTTTGGCGGTACCGCGCCCTTCGTGGCAACGTGGCTGGTCGCCGGAACCGGATATTCGCTCTCGCCCGCGATCTACGTCGCAGCCGTCGCCGTCGCATCATTCCTCGTCGTCACCTTCCTGATACCCGAGACGGCAGGACGGCCTCTGCGCCGTTACCACGACGACCCCTTGCCGGCCGAGCCCGCGCGCGCCGTGGCCTCTGAAGCGGTGCCCAGGGGCTGACATCCCAAGGCTGGAAAAATCGCCGGCCAGCTGTCCGGACCAGGGAGGGTCCGGACAGCTGGCCGGCATCTCGATATAAGGCGACTGCGCCCAGCCGATCGGTACCCCCCGAGCTGACTGACAACGTTCCGCAGGTCCCGCGCTGGTCCGGCGAGATGCAAACGTGCGGCTCAACAGGCTTCCTCTCCAGTCACAGACCGCTGCAGAGACGCCGAACTTCTGAGGATCCATGTGCCGTCGCTCAACTCCAGGCACGCATGCGGACCTCCCGGGGTGCGCTCCGACGCCAGCTCCGATAACGGAGGCGGCTATCCGAGCTGGGCGGAATGGCTGATCGCGCTGGGTAATCTTCGGTCAGCGAAAACATAAACACCGCCGAGGTCGGGCGGGCAACAACGAAAGGATTGCGCGTGGCAGATGACGGCGCGACAGCCCAGCAACTGCACGGTATTGAACTGACCATGATCGACGGCAGATCGGTGAACTTCGGGGAATACAAAGGCAAGACCGTTCTGGTGGTTAACGTCGCATCCAGATGCGGCCTGACCCCGCAATACGAGGACCTGGAGGCGCTTCAGCGCAAGTATCAGGACCAGGGGTTCACGGTCCTGGGTGTGCCCTGCAACGGGTTCAAGGGCCAGGAACCGGGGAGTTCGGAGCAGATCCAGGAATTTTGCACCGTCAGCTACGGCGTGACGTTCCCGTTGACCGCGAAGGTCAAAGTCAACGGCGCCAGACGCCATCCGCTGTATGCGGCACTGACCGAATTTCACACGGAGGAACTGCAGGAAGAGATCACGTGGAACTTCGAAAAGTTCCTCGTCAGCGGCAAAGGCGAAGTCATCGCCCGATTTTCCCCGAAGACGTCTCCAATCGCCCCCGAGGTCATCGCCGCCATCGAATTAGCGCTCAGCTAGTCTCCTCCCCGCGGACACGATCTTGACGCAGCGGCCCTCGCCCGGGCGCGGCTGGTAACCGAGGTGTCGGTCTGGGGAGCAGGCTGCCGTATGCAGAACCCGAGTTGGGTAGGAGCCGCCACTGGGCCGGGGGAAAGCTCCTGACTACGGATCCCGCTCCATGTCCCCTGTGGAGCGGGATCGGCCGGGACCGGGCTGTCGGAAGACTGTGGGATGTTGGATGCCAAAGGTGGGTCGCACGTACGCCTTTTCGGCCGCTACCGACGAAGGTGCGGTAGCCGGCCGTCAAATCCGTAGTCATACACCAGGGTGATGTCACGGAGTGACACCAATGCGCGTCAGAATAGGGTCCCCGGTGCCCTTTCTTACACCCCGAAGAAACCGTCCAGACCCTAACCTGACGCAGCGCCCCAAAAGCGTCCTCCGGTCCAGCGAGCAGCTGAAAGCCCTACCCCTTGCCATGCGAACCAGGGAGCCCCTCGAGGCAAGGGCCTCCGTGGCCAAGCCGTCCCCGCTTCAGTACTGGCCCTTGACCACGAAGTAGGAGCCCCGGATGGTGCCGGCAAGCTTCGACTTCTGGCGCGCGAACTTGAAGGTGGACGCCAGCTCCTCGGGAACTTCCATGCCGTCGGAGAGCTTGAAACCAACCGCCCGTTTCCCGCCGTCCTCGATGCTGTACATAACGTTGATGGACAGGCCGGATTCGTAGAACACGTACGCCATCCGCAGCCCGTCCACCTCGAAGGAAGAAACCTCAAGCGCGCGCGATGAGATGACGAGGTTGCGCTCGGCGGCGAGGATGTTGTTCACGTATTCCAGCGTCTCCGGCGCCTCCTCCGCGGGCGTGACCGTGAAGTCGTGGCCGTACTTGTTCTTGTAGTAGCGGGCCTCGTTGGCACGCAGCCCGGCCAGCGCCTCCGCGACGGGTGAGGACTCCAGCCCCACGGTGGACACGTTCTTGAAATCAACGGTGTACGGCAATGATCCTCCTGGGAATTCTCCTTCGCACATCCTCGCAGACAGGGAGGACAATTGTTGGTGCAGCGCCAACAATCAGCCTTGCCTGCACCGGGAGGACGGGATGGGCAATTTCATCGCATACCTGGACACCTCGGAGGTCCGCCCGGGCAAACTTGGGGAGCTCAAGGAAGCCATGGCGGAACTGGCGGCCTTCGTTGAGCAGAACGAGCCCCGGATCCTCTCCTACAGCGTCTACTTCTCCGACGACGGATCCACCATGAAGGTCCTCCATCTGCACTCGGATTTAGCCTCGCTGGAGTTGCACCTGAAGGTGGCCGGCGCCAGGTTCCCGCCGGTTGCGCCGCTGATCACCATGAAATCCATCGAGATATTCGGCCGCCCCACCGAGGAGCTGCTGGCTCGGCTTCGGGCGAAAGCACAGCTCCTCGGCACCGGTTCCGTCACGGTCCACGACCTCCACGCCGGCTTCGCGCGCTTCCACACCAGCCAACCTTTCCAGCCGTAAAGACGCGCCCCGGACCCGGGAAGAACTAGACGAGGTTCTCCACCAGCGAGACATCCCGCACCGCACCCTTGTCCGCGGACAGAGCCATGGCGGCGTAGGCGCGCAGGGCCGGGGAGACCAGGCGGTCCCGGTTCTTGGCCTTGTAACCGCCGTTGGCTTCCAGTTTCTCGCGACGCTCGGCAAGGACCTCGTCGGAGACCTCCAGCTGCATTGAGCGCTGAGAGATGTTGATGCTGATGATGTCGCCGTTCTCCACCAGGGCGATAGTGCCGCCGGAGGCGGCCTCCGGCGAGATGTGTCCGATCGACAGGCCGGAGGTGCCGCCGGAGAAGCGGCCGTCCGTAATCAGGGCGCACTTCTTGCCCAGGCCGCGGCCCTTGAGGAACGACGTCGGATAGAGCATTTCCTGCATGCCCGGACCGCCGCGGGGGCCTTCGTAGCGGATGACCACCACGTCGCCTTCCTTGACGGTCTTGTTCAGGATCTTTTCCACGGCCTCGTCCTGGGACTCACACACCACGGCCGGGCCGGAGAAGGTCCAGATGGACTCGTCCACGCCGGCGGTCTTCACCACGGCGCCGTCGACGGCCACGTTGCCGCGGAGCACGGCCAGTCCGCCGTCCTTGGAGTAGGCGTGTTCCACGGAGCGGATGCAGCCTTCCGCGGCGTCGGTGTCCAGGGAGGTCCACTGGTTCGACTGGGAGAACGCGGTGGAGGAGCGGACGCCGCCGGGGGCCGCGTGCCAGAGGGCCTCCGCTTCTTCGGTGGCTTTGCCGCCGCGGATATCCCAGTCGTCCAGCCAGCCGTCCAGGTCGGCGGAGTGCACGGAGTGGACGTCCTTGTGCAGCAGGCCGCCGCGGTTCAGCTCGCCCAGCAGCGCGGGGATGCCGCCGGCGCGGTGCACATCCTCCATGTAGTAGGTCTTGTCCTTGGCCACGTTCGGGGCCACCTTCGCCAGGCAGGGCACCTGGCGGGACTTGGCATCCATCTCGGCCAGGCCGTAGTCCACGCCCGCCTCCTGGGCCGCGGCGAGCAGGTGCAGGATGGTGTTGGTGGAGCCGCCCATGGAAATGTCCAGGGCCATGGCGTTGTCGAATGCCTTGGCGGTGGCGATGGAGCGCGGCAGCACAGAGTCGTCGTCGCCGTCGTAATAGCGCTTCACCAGCTCGACGACGGTGCTTCCGGCCTTCTCATACAGCGCCTTGCGCGCGGTGTGGGTGGCCAGCACGGAGCCGTTGCCCGGCAGGGACAGGCCGATGGCCTCGGTAAGGCAGTTCATGGAGTTGGCGGTGAACATGCCGGAGCAGGAACCGCAGGTGGGGCAGGCGTTCTCTTCGATGAGGTTGATGTCTTCATCGGAGATGGACTCGTCCACGGCGTCGGCGATCGCGTTCACCAGGTCCAGGGAGCGCACGGAGCCGTCGGTCAGGGTCACACGGCCGGCCTCCATGGGTCCGCCGGAAACGAAGACCACGGGGATGTTCAGGCGCAGCGCCGCCATGAGCATGCCCGGGGTGATCTTGTCGCAGTTGGAGATGCACACCAGCGCGTCCGCGCAGTGTGCGTTCACCATGTACTCCACGGAGTCGGCGATCAGGTCGCGGGACGGCAGCGAATAGAGCATGCCTGAGTGGCCCATGGCGATGCCGTCGTCCACGGCAATGGTGTTGAACTCGCGCGGCACGGCCCCGGCGGCGAGGATCGCGTCGGAGACGATCCGGCCGACGGGGGCGAGGTGGGTGTGGCCGGGGACGAACTCGGTGAAGGAGTTGGCGACGGCGATGATCGGCTTGCCGATGTCCGTGTTGGCGACGCCGGAGGCGCGCAGCAGTGCGCGGGCTCCGGCCATGTTGCGGCCGTGGGTGACAGTACGTGAACGAAGAGGAGGCATGCTACCGATCCTGCCGTCCCGGGCGCGCGGGCGGAAGACAGTGCTGATACTAGTAGCAGGAGTACCAGAGTACTAGTGTTGGATGTCGTGAAAGAGGCAGGCGAAAAGCGCAAGGAACTCGGTCTTTTCCTGCGGGCACGCCGCGACCAGGCGCTGCGGTCGGAGTACGGCCTGCCGCCCGTGGCCCGCCGGCGGGAACGCGGACTGCGGCGGGAGGAGGTGGCCTTCCTTTCCGGCGTGAGCGTCACCTGGTATACGTGGCTCGAGCAGGGTCGGGAGATCAGGCCCTCGCGGGAAGTCCTGGAAGCCGTGGCCCGGACCCTGCACCTCTCGGAGACCGGCCGCTCCTACGTCCTGTCCCTCGCAGGCTATTCCGCGCCGGTGTCCGCAGGCCCGGCAGCTGCAGACGCTCCAGCCCACATCCAGCGGCTCCTCGATGCCTTGGGCCCCAACCCGGCCTTCGCGCTTGCCCCGGACTGGAGCGTCACGGGCTGGAACCGGGCCTATGCCGCGCTCTACCCCAACATCGCCAACGTGGCCGCCCCGGAACGGAACCTGCTGTGGCTGGTTTTCACCGACCCGTATGTCCGTGAACTGCTCCCCGACTGGGACGTCACCAGCAGGCGGTTCCTGGCAGAGTTCCGGGCGGAAGCCGGGCAGCGGCTGGGCGATCCGGACGTGGCCTACCAGGTGGAGCGGCTCAAGGAGACGAGTCCGGAATTCAAGGAAAGCTGGGACCGGTACGACATCCTGGGCTTCGAATCCCGCGAACGGCTGTTCCACCACCCGTCGGTGGGCGTCCTCCGGCTGGAGCACCACCAGGTCTCGCCGTCGGACCGGCCGGACCTCCATCTTGTGGTCTACACGCCGGCACCGGACAGCGATGCTGCAGAGCAGATCCAGCGGCTCCTGGCCGTGGGCGGCTAGTACGACGTCGGACTCCACTCCCCCAGGTACCGTCGCCTCAAGGTGGAACGCGCCGTCGTCGTGCTTCCATTCCACACGGATGGTTCCGGGACTCCCACCGCATTGCCGGGCTTGGAAAAAAGAGTCACCATCGGCCCATCCCGCGGCGCCTCGGCTCCGAACCTTCACCGGGGAAAGATGTACTTCCAGGAAAGGACGGAGCGGTGGACGCAGCGGACCAGCAGGCCTTGACCGGCGCAGTGATACGGGAGCACGGCCTGGACATGGGTCAGTTGTGGCTGGAACACCTGGCCCTCGGCGGCGACGCCTCCGAGGAGGAAATCCGGGACTACAGCGCGGGGCTGGCAATCCTTCCTCCAAAGGACCGGGACGCTTTGGCCCAGGCCGTCAACGAACATTGTGCTGCAGCAGGGCTGCTGACCCGCGCGCCGTTCAGTGGCTCCCTGCTGGCCCGGGCACGCAGCGACTCACAGGAACCCTACTCGTCGAAGTAGGTGGAGATGCCGGAACTGCCGGGGATTGATGCAACCACGGTTGCGGCAACGTCCTTGAGCTTCATGTTCCGTGTGTTGGATGCCTGCAGCAGCACGCTGAACGCCTGGTGCTGGCTGCAATGGCTTTGGGCCATGATGGCACCTGTGGCCAGGTCGATCACAGTCCGTGATTTCATGGCCGCGCTCATGCTGTCCCTGGTGTCCTGCAACCTGCCGATCCGCAGGGCCAGCCGCAGGCTTTTTGAAACCTGTCCGGAGAAGGCCCGGGCCGTGGCAATGTCTTCGCTGCTGAACGCCTGAAGCCGCCGGCAGTACAGGCTGAGCGCGCCACAGATGTCTTCGCCCAGCACGAGCGGCACACTCACAGCGGAGAACAATCCCTGCCGGGAGAGGGCACTCGCATACGCGGGCCACCGCTTTTCCTGGCTCACATCGGAGACCAGAACGGTGTCCGTGGTGCGCATGGCGGTGATGCCCGGGCCATAGCCGTACTTGTCCTGGAGCTGGTCGAGGGTGCGGATGCAGGGATCGCTGCCGGCTATTGCGGTGGCCTTCTTGTGCCTTTCGACGGCAACGCCGCAGAAAACTTCCCGGTCCGGGCTGCTGAGCCGTGCCGCGGCATAGCCGGCCAGGTCCCGAAGGAACTCGTCAACATCCGCACTGTCCAGCACCAGGTCCTGAAGATGCAGCGCGACGTCTGCGAAAACCTCGTCATTCGCGGCTTCGGCGTGAGCCAATGCTTCCCCCTCCCGAACAGCACAAAGGCCATGTAGTCCATTAAAGAACGCCTTGGCCGCTCACTGCCGAACGGTACATGCCAGCCTACCTGCGGGAAAGTCATAGTGTGTCCACCATGACGACCGCATGCCCGCGCACCCGGGAATGCCCGGGGCAGCACGGCGTAACGGCGTAAGCCTAGGCGGCGGCCAGGGCGTTGAGCGTGTCCCGGATCCCGTTCAGCGCCGGGTCCCGCAGGGACATAAAGGCAGGTTTCAGGAGCGGCTGGACGATTTTTGCCGGCCCCTTGATGCTGAACTCCGCGGTGTATTTCACTACCGACCCCTGGGCGGCGGGACTCACGTCGATGGAGTCGAAGGCCGTGACGGATTTGTTCTCGCCACGGAGCTTGATGTGGTTTTCAGTCAGCTCGATGACCTCGTACTCCAGTGACTGGCGCTTGCCACGGAACTCGGACTCGGCGTGGTACCGGTGCCCCACCGCGACCGGGCCGGGCGTCAGCTTTTCCATCACCGGAGTGTTGGGGTCCCACTCGCTGGTGTTCTCGAACGCGCTCAGGAAGGCAAAGGCCTTGTCTGCGGACAGTTTGGTTTCCACACTTCCGGTGACTGTGATCATCACCCCAGTGTAGGAACCGGCACCCGGGAAGCCCAGCCCCCGGACGCCAGGGCGGGGATGTCCCGGATGCGGATGCGGATCTGCAGGATGCAGATGCCCGGGCACGGGCACGGGCACAGCAGAAGCGCCCCGGACGGAACCCGCCGGGGCGCTGCTGCCATGAATCACGGCTGTGAGGTCAGCTGACCTGCAGGCCGCCGTTGATGTCGTAGGTCGCGGCGGTGATGTAGCCGGCGTCCTTCCCGAGCAGGAAGGAAATCAGGGCGGCCACTTCCTCGCGGGTACCCACCCTTCCCATCATGATGCCCTCCGACATCTGGGCCTTGCGTTCCTCGGTGAGGGTGCCGCCCATGATGTCGGTGTCGATGGGACCGGGTGCGATCGCGTTGACGGTAACGCCGAACTCACCCACTTCACGGGCAAGGGCCCTGGTGAAGCCGATGATTCCAGCCTTGGAGGCGCTGTAGGCCACCTTGGAGTAGGTGCCGCCGCCGCGCTGGGCGGAAATCGAGGAGATGCTCACGATGCGTCCGAGCTTGCGCTCAATCATTCCCTTGAGGACGCGCTGGGACACGATGAAGGTTCCGCGCATGTTGATGGCGAACACCTTGTCCCACTCCTCCACGGTGGTCTCCATGAAGGTTGTGGGCGAGCTGATGCCGGCAAGGTTGGCGAGGGCAACGATGGGCGGCAGCGAGTCTTCGATTTCGCTGATGGCCCGGTCCACGGAGGCGGCGTCGGAAACATCCGCGCCGACTCCGATTGCCTTCACTGCACGGTTGGAACCGATTTCCGCAGCCGCGGCTTTGGCGTCTTCGGCGTTGATGTCGAGGATCGCGATGGACCAGCCCTCGCTGGCCATCAGGTCCGCCGTGGCGCGGCCGATGCCGCGGGCAGAGGCAGCCCCGGTCAGTACGACGGTTCGGTCGGCGGGAAATGGTGTGGTTGTCACAGGTGTATCTTTCGTCAGGGTTCGGGGTCAGGAGACTTTGGCTGCGTTGACTTCTGCCGCAGCGGCAACTGCCGGGTCCAGTGCGGCGTCGCCCTCAGGCCGCTTCCGGGCGTAGAAGTACGTGGCCACTGCCGTGACGCACAGGCAGAAGGACAGGAAGAGCAGTCCGCTCTGGTTGTTGCCGGTGGCGTCCTTGAGCAGGCCCACGGCGTACGGGGCCACAAAGCCGCCGAGGTTGCCGAGGGAGTTCACCAGCGCCAGCCCGGATGCGGCAGCAGCTCCGGTGAGCGCGGCGGACGGCATGGACAGGAACGGTGCAATGGCGCCGTAGATGCCCATCGCCGCAGCGGTCAGGGCGATGAGGGCAAGGATGGGGTTGACCGGAAGCAGGTAGCCCGCGGCCAGCAGGCCCAGGCCGGCCAGCACCATGCTGACGGAGGAGTGCCAGGCGCGCTTGCCCGTGCGGTCCGCCCGCCTGCTCCAGAAGTACACAAAGACTGCGGCAATGGAGTACGGAATGAGGACAATGAAGCCCACCTCGGCGGTGGAGAACTTGCCAAGGGCGGCCACAATGGTGGGCATCCAGAGGCCCAGGCCGTAGATGCCGCAGACCAGGCCGAAGTACAGGGCCGAGTAGGTCAGGGTGCGCTTGTCCTTGAGGCCGGCCAGGAAGTTGTGGCTGCCGCCCTTGGATTTGGCGGCAAGTTCGGCGTCCATGGTGGTGGCGAGCCATTCGCGTTCTTCAGTGTTGAGCCACTTGGCGTCACGGGGACGGTCGGTCATCAGCATCGGGGTCAGCAGGCCGAGCAGGATGGCGGGGATGCCCTCGATGATGTAGAGCCACTGCCAGCCGTGCAGTCCCATGATGCCGTCCATCTGCAGCAGCAGGCCGGAAACCGGGGCGCCGAGGGCGTTGGAAATGGGCTGGGCGAGGATGAAAATGCCCAGGACCGTGACGCGCTGGGCGGCGGGGAACCACAGGGTCAGGTAGAAGAGGATCGCGGGGAAGAAGCCGGCTTCGGCCGCACCCAGCAGGAACCGGATGATGTAATAGGTGCTTTCCCCGTTGACCAGCGCCATGGCGCTGGCAAAGATGCCCCACGTGATAAGGATTCTGGCCAGCCACTTGCGGGCGCCGAAGCGGTACATCCCGGCGTTGCTGGGAACTTCCAGCAGGGCGTAGCCCAGGAAGAAGATGCCGGCACCAAGGCCGTAGGCGGCGGCGGTGAGGCCGATGTCCTCGCTCATGGTGAGTTTGGCGAAGCCCACGTTATTGCGGTCAAGGTAGGCAATGAAGTAAAGCAGGACAATCAGCGGCATGACGCGGCGGCGAACCTTGCGGAGCGTGCGCTCGCCGAGTTCGCCCAGTCCTGCGGACGGCATGGAGAGTGAAGTCATCGTCGACCTTCTATCTGGCGGAAGCGGCGCATTGGGGGCGGCGCTTCCGAGGGAAATGGGGATATTCCGTCTGCTTGCTATTTGGGTCTGATGTCTGACATCTGACGAAGCAACATGAGAAAGATCATAGAAGGGTGATCCGGATTACGTCAAGCCGCCCGGAAATGGGCGCCGTCCACCGGCGATGGTGTGTCGCTGGAACCGGGGCGCCTGGAAACTAGCCGTGCGATTCAGGGTGCTGGACGTAGCGCTCGTAGTCGCGGTACGTCTGCTCCATATGGTCATCCATGACCCGGCGGGAAAGTTCGGCATCACCGCTGAGGATGCTGTCCATGACCTTCTGGTGGTATTCGATCGCATGGAGCTGGATCTCGGGCACGGCCGAGGTCTCGCGCCGGGTCATGTAGAGCAACTGTCCCAACTGCGCGAAGAGGGCCCGCACGAAGGGGTTCCCCGAGGCCCTGAGCACAGCATCGTGGAACGCGATATCAGCGTCGACGAAGCGGTCCAGGTCCCCGGCCTCGTGGAAGCGCTTCATATCCGCGATGCACTGCTCCATTTGCCGGGCATGCTCGGGAGTATGGCGCTTGGCGGCCAGGGACGCCGCGCCCGTTTCCACCATGCGCCGCATTTCGATCAGTCCCACGGACACCTGGTCCGCGCCGTTTCCATGCGAGGCGGCCTTGAAGATCGCGTCCAGGCCGGTCCAGTTGTCCGACGGGTTCACGAAGGTTCCGCGCCCCGCCTTGACGTAGAGGATGTTCTGCGCCCTCAGCGCCTTGAGCGCCTCGCGGACCGTGAGCCGGCTGACGTCGTACGCCTTTGCTATGTCCGCTTCGGGCGGGATGGCATCGTGTGGTTTTAGCTTGCCTGCCAGTATGTCGTCAAGCAGGCCGTCGACGAGATCGTCGACGAGTGTCCTGCGGCCCATCCTGGCTCCTGCCCTTGGCGTTGCCCGCTGGTGCGGGCCCTCTAAACTTTACTGTCGAATGCCGCCCTGATCAGCATCGTGGCCTGCTTCCTGCAGCGGGACCGCGCTCAGCAGGCCTCGAAGTCCGTGAGGACCTTGACCTTTCCCGCGGACGCGGAGGCCGGATCGAAGGTGTAACCGATCCACTCTTTGGCCAGCCGGCGGGCGAGTTCGATGCCCACCACGCGCTGGCCCATGGTGAGGACCTGGCAGTCGTTGGACAGGATGGAGCGTTCCACGGAAAAGGAATCGTGGGCGGCGGTGGCCCTGATTCCTTCCACCTTGTTCGCCGCGATGGCCACGCCGATTCCGGTGCCGCAGAAGAGGATGGCCCGGTCCGCGGCGCCGTCCCTGATCATTTCGCCAGCCGTGATACCCACATATGGGTACGGCCTGGTGAAGTCATCCGGAGCATCGGACCGGTTGACGCCAATGTCGATCACTTCCCTGACCCTGGGATCCTGCCGGAGGTCCTCAAGGACCTTGTCCTTGTAATCGACTCCCGCCTCGTCCGCGCCTACAACAAGTCTCAGTCCCATGGCTCGTCCTTCAGTGTTCATTGCCGTGCTCCCACGGATTCGCTGGATACGGCGGCGGTGAGGTGCGGGCCCATGACGGTGAAGATCATGGCCAGCGAGGTTGCTCCGGGATCCGGTGTGCCCAGGCTCTTTTCCGCCAAAGGGCGGGCGCGGCCCTTGAGCGGCAGCAGGCCGGCTGTCGCCTCGGCGGCTGCCGTCGCGTCGCGGGCCGCGTCCTCCCACGCCCGGCCCGGCTCCACGCCTTCTGCCACGAGCCCGGCAAAGGAAGAGGCGAACGGCAGCAACGCGTCCACCATGGTCTTGTCGCCTGTCTCCGCCTTCCCCAGCTGCACGATCCGGTCCGCGAATGCCCTGACCGCCGCTGCCAGCTGCGCGGGTTCCGGCGCCGAGCTGTTTCCAAGGGATTCACCAAGAGCCCGCAATCCCGCTCCCCACAGGACGCCGGACGTTCCGCCCGCCTTGTCGGCCCAGGCATCACCGGCGGCTGCCAGCACATCGCCCGCTCCGGCGCCCTGGGCGAGGGCAGCGGATGCAGCCGCGGCAGCGGCGTCGATCCCGCGCACCATGCCGCGCCCGTGGTCACCGTCTCCGGCGATGGCGTCCATCCTGCCGAGCCGCTCCTCGGCGTCGTGCAGGAGGGACTGCGTGGCTTCCAGCGCGGCAAAGCCCGCGGCGGCGTACTGCCGGGAGGCATCGGTGGCAACGAACGGGGCAGAGGCCGCGTCGTCGTCGGACGCTCCTCCGGCCGCCACGGTGCCGGCCTCCCGGACCGCGTTGCCGCGGCGGTAGGCGGGTGTTTCCGCCGGGGCAAGCCACAGCGGTTCCAGTTCCTCGTCCAGCCAGGTGACGGTGAGCGACACCCCGGCCATGTCGAGGCTGGTGACGAGTTCCCCGACCTCGGGCATCACCAGGCTGTACCCGGCGGCGCGGAGCAGCGGCGCCACGGTGCCCCAGAGAACGAAGAGCTCCTCGTGCTTGGTGGAGCCGAGCCCGTTGAGGATGACCGCTATCCGTTCGCCGGCGTCGGGCGGAGTTTCAGCGAGCAGGCGTGCCACCAGTTCCCGGCCCAGCTCCTTTGCGGGCGGCAGCGCGGTGTCGAACAGTCCGGGCTCCCCGTGAATGCCCAGGCCCAGTCCCATCTGTCCGTCGGGCAGGGAGAACAGCGGCGATTCCGCGCCGGGGAAGGTGCAGCCGGAGAACGCGCTGCCGATGGTGCGGGTCCGGTCATTGGCCTTCCGGCCCAGGCGGACCACTTCGGCGAGGTCCGCGCCGGCCTCGGCTGCGGCCCCCATCACCTTGAAGACGGTGAAGTCACCGGCGATGCCGCGGCGCTTGGCGGATTCCGACGGCGGTGCGCTGGCGATGTCGTCAGTCACCAGGACGTTCTCCACGGCAATGCCCTCTGCAGCCAGGCGCTCGCTGGCCATGCCGAAGTTCATGACGTCGCCGGCGTAGTTCCCGTAGGTAAAGACGACGCCGGCGCCGGACTCTGCGGCCTTGGCCACCAAGTAGGCCTGCTGCGCGGAGGGCGAGGTGAAGATGTTTCCCACCACCGCGCCGTCGGCGAAGCCGGCGCCGATCAGCCCGGCAAAGGCCGGGTAGTGCCCGGAGCCGCCGCCCGCCAGGACGGCAACCTTGGGCCGCGGGGGGCGGAGGCGCCGCACGGCGCCGCCTGGAACCTGGCGCACCAGGTCCGCGTGGACGTCGCAGAACCCCGCCAGGGCCTCCTCGGCAAATTCCGAGGGATCGTTGAAGATTTTTGTCATGATGTGCTCTCTGCCGTGGGTTCCGGGGCGGGCTTAGGGACTGTTGAGGGGAGGCGGCTGCCTAGTGGATGTGGCTGCCGCCGTTGATGTCGATGGTGGTTCCGGTGAGGTAGGCCGAGTCCTCGGAGGAAAGGAACGTGATCACCGCGGCTACTTCCTCGGTGGTGGCGTTCCGGCCCAGCGGGATGCCGGCGTTGATGGCGGCCTCCTGCTCCTCGGTGCTGCCCACGCGGATGTTGGTGTCCACGGCGCCGGGGGTGATGGCGTTGACGGTCACGCCGGTGGCGCCCAGTTCGCGGGCCAGGGCCTTGGTGAAGCCCAGGATGGCGGCCTTGGCGGCGGAGTAGGGAACCTTGCCGAACACGCCGCCGCCGCGCTGGGCGGAGACCGAGGACATGTTCACGATGCGTCCCCAGCCGTTGTCGATCATGTCCGGCAGGAATGCCTTGGTGACCAGGTACGTGCCGGTGGCGTTGACATCCATGACCTTGTGCCAGAGCTCAAGGGTGGTTTCCAGGAACGGGACCGGCGAGGTGATGCCGGCGATGTTGGCCAGTGCGCCTACCGGCGGCAGGTTGCCGGAGGCGACCTCGGCGGCGACGGCGGCCTGGGCTGCGGTGACGGACGCTTCGTTGGCGACGTCGATCTCGTGGCCGAAGGCGGGGACGTTGAATTCATTGCCGATTTCGGCGGCGACCTTGGCGGACTTCTCGCCGTCGAGGTCCAGGATCACCACCGCCCAGCCCTGGCGTGCGTAGCGGCGGGCGGTGGTGATGCCGATGCCCCGGTCCGAGGTTGCCCCGGTGAGGACGGCGGTGCGCTGGATGGTGGTCATGATGCTCCCTTGAATCGTTTGGATTGTTGAAGTGGGTGTCGATGGTCAGATGAGGTCGGTGATGAAGCTCGCGGCTTTGGCTGCCGCTGCGGGGCGTTCGTCGTTGGTGACGTCCCTGGTTTCGAGCTCCAGCGAGAAGTGCCCCTGGTAGCCGTCCGCCGCAAGCCGGCGCAGCCCTGCGGCAAAATTGGCGTTGCCGTTGCCGATGCTGAGGTTGATGTTTCCCGGCACGGCATCCCGGAGATGGACGTGGGAAATACTGCCCTTCCGGGATTCGAGGTACTCCAGCGGGTCTTCGCCGGCGGCGACGATATGGCTGAAGTCCATGACAATTCCGACGCCGGTGCCCGCCAGCCGCTGGGCCAGCAGTTCCGCGCGTTCGAGGTTCCAGCAGAACCGCAGGAAGTGCAGGGATTCTGTCCAGAGTTCGACGCCGAACTCCGCCGCGCGCTGCCCCGCGTGGGTGAGCTGGGCGGCAATAAGGTCCAGGTCCTCGCAAAGGCTCCGAACAGGTTCGTGGCTGAGGGCACCGCACGGGAGGACCAGCGCTTTCGCGCCGGTATTCCGCGTGAGGGTCAGCAGCGCCTCAAGGTGCCGTTCGCGGGCTGCCTGCTGTCCGGCGTCGAGTACGGCATTGAGGTCGCCGATATCGCCGTTGACGGAACGGACGCGCAGCCCGGACGCAGCAACCTCGGCCGTTACCGCATCAACGGCCGCCGCATCCAGGTTGTACGGAACGTGATCGCACACGCCGGGGAGGGCGCCGAGATCGATCTCTTCGAAGCCCAGGCCGCTGATGGTCCGCAGGGCGGCCGGCAGGTCCTGGTGCCTGAAGCTGATGGACGAGCAGCCGAGTCGGGAGTTGAACATCGTCGTTGATCCTCTGGGTGAGCGGGTGGTGATGTGAATCACTGTAGGCCCATCCATTGTCAACAGTCAACTTCCAACATTGACTGTTGACAGTCAGCATGAGGCACGTCACACTGGGGATATCATTTGTTAACAGTCGACAGCGGCCGAATCCCCTTGGACCGCTTTTCGAAAGGGAAACACCATGAGCAACGAAGCTCTAAAAATGCGTGGACACGTTCACGGCACCAAGGATGCAAAGCGCGTCGCCATCGGCTCCGGAGTGGGCGCCGTCATTGAAACCTACGACTTCATCGGCTTCGGCACCGCTGCGGCCCTCTACTTCGGAACAGCCTTCTTCCCCACGGGCGATCCCGTAACAGGGACGCTCGCAGCATTCGCCACCCTCGGCGTCGGCTTCGCCGCCCGCCCGATCGGCGGCATCATCGGCGGCCACCTCGGTGACAAGGTGGGCCGCAAGCCCGTCCTGGTTGCCTCCCTGATCCTGATGGGTGTGGCCACGTTCCTGATCGGCCTGCTGCCCACCTACGAACAGGTTGGCCTGCTGGCTCCCGCGCTGCTGGTGTTTGTCCGCATCGTGCAGGGCCTCGCCTTCGGTGCGGAATGGGGCGGCGCCATCCTCATGAGCTACGAGCATGCGCCCTGGAAGTCCAAGGGCAAGTACACGGGCATTGTGCAGGCCGGCTTCCCCGTGGGCCTCCTCCTGGCCAACCTCGTCTTCCTGGTCAGCGTTAACCTCGGCGGTGAACTGGCGTGGCGTGTTCCGTTCCTCGCAAGCATCGTGCTGGTCGCCGTCGGCCTGATCATCCGCTCCAAGGTGCCGGAGTCCCCCGTCTTCGACGAGGTCAAGGAGAGCGGCTCCATTGTTAAGTCGCCCATCACCGAGGTCATCCGGACCGACTGGCGGAGCATTGTCCGCGGCATCGGCCTGCGCATTGCCGAGACTGCAGGCTACGCGGTGTCCGTCACGTACATGATCTCCTACCTGCACACCCAGCAGCTCGCCAACAAGACCGAAACCCTGGTGGCCCTCTGCATCGCCTCGTTCATCGGCATTTTCGCCACCATGGCCTGGGCCCGCCTCACGGACCGCGTCGGCCGCCGGCCCCTTTACATCTGGTCCACAGCGTTCGCTGCCCTGTTCGGCATCCCCATGTTCCTGATGGTGAACACCGGGCTGTTCATCTTCGTCATTGCCACGATCGTCATCTCCTACGCCGTCTGCCAGAACTCGCTTGCCGGCGCCCAGGGTCCGTGGTTCCCGGAACTGTTCCAGGCCAAGACCCGCTCCTCCGGAGCGTCCCTGGCGTACCAGATCTCAGCCATGGTCTCCGGCTTTACGCCCTTCGTCACCACCCTGCTGTTCGTAGCCCTCGGCTGGATGGGCCCGGCGCTCCTCTTCAGCTTCTACGCAGCGATCGGCCTCTGGGCCGCCCTCGTCACCCGGGAGACCTGGGGCAAGCGCGAACGCCAGCTGGCTGATGAGGCCACCAAAAGCACCCCGCATTCGGTAACTGTCTGATGACCATCACCCACGAATCGAACACGGAGACAGCAATGGCCACAGGAATCGTCCAGGACCGGTTGGCGCAGGTCAGCGCCGCGGCCTACCGCATCCGGCACCACGCCCTGAACATGGGCGAGGTCCAGGGCCAGGGCTATGTCGGCCAGGCCCTGGGGGCCGCGGACATGCTGGCCGCGGTCTATGGAGACCAGCTCCGCTTCCGGGCGGAGGATCCGCACTGGGAGGCCAGGGACAGGTTCCTGCTTTCCACCGGGCACTACGCAATCGGCCACTACGCCGCCCTCGCCGAGGCCGGCATCGTCCCGGTCGAAGAGCTGGAAACCTACGGTTCGGACGATTCCCGGCTGCCGATGTCCGGGATGTCCACCTACACGCCCGGCATGGAAATCTCGGGCGGCTCCCTGGGCCACGGCCTCACCATTGCCGTGGGCATGGCCCTGGGCCTGCGCTACCAGGGCTCCAGCGCCCGCGTCTTCAACTTCCTCTCCGACGGCGAACTGGACGAAGGCTCCACCTGGGAGGCTGCCATGGGTGCGCACCACCACCAGCTGGGCAACCTCACCGCGATGGTAGACATCAACGCCCTGCAGGCGGACGGCAAGACGGACACAGTGCTCCGCACCGAGCCGGTGACCGAGAAATGGGAGTCCTTCGGCTGGTACACCCAGCGGGTGGACGGGAACGACGTCGGCGCGCTGCTGGCGGCGTTCGACAATGCAGCCGCCCAGGCCGCCGCCGTCGGACGCCCCTCGGTGATCCTGTGCGACACGAAGGTGGGCCGCGGGGTGCCGCTGCTGGAGGAGCGCGAGAAGGCCCACTTCATGCGCATCGACGAACACGAATGGCAGATCTGCCGCGAGCAGCTCACCGCCGGCTACGAAGGGAAGGCTTCAGCATGAGCACCACCACCGAGGCCCCCGACACCGCAACAGCGGCGAAGCCGAAGCCGAAACTGAAGACCTCGGCGATGATCGCCTCCTTCGCCGACCCCGGCCAGAAGACCGCGTCCGCACCGTTCGGGCACGCCCTGGTCAAGGCCGCGCAGGAGAACGACAAGATCGTCGGCCTCACCGCGGACCTGGGCAAGTACACGGACATGCACATCTTCGCCAAGGCCTTCCCCGAACGGTTCTTCCAGATGGGCATGGCCGAGCAGCTGCTCTTCGGCGCCGCCGCCGGCCTGGCCGAAACCGGGCTCGTCCCGTTCGCGTCCACGTACTCGGTGTTCGCTGCCCGCCGCGCCTACGACTTCCTCTGCCTGGACGCGGCCGAGCCGAACCTGAACGTCAACATCGTGGGCGGCCTGCCCGGCCTGACCACCGGGTACGGCCCCAGCCACCAGGCCACCGAGGACATGGCGATCTTCCGCGGCATGCCCAACCTGACCATCGTGGACCCGTGCGACTCGATCGACATCGAACAGGCCGTCCCGCAGCTCGCCGCTTCCGACGGCCCCACGTACCTGCGCCTGCTGCGCGGCAACGTCCCCACCGTGCTGGATGAATACGGCTACACGTTCGAACTCGGCAAGGCCAAGGTCCTGCGCGGCGGCAACGACGTCGTGTTCATCTCCTCCGGGCTGATGACCATGCGGGCCCTGCAGGCAGCCAAGGCCCTGGCGGCACACAACGTGGACGTCGCCGTCGTGCACACCCCCACCATCAAGCCGTTCGACGCCGAAACCGTCCTCAAGGAGATCAACACCGACCGGCTCGCCGTCACCCTGGAGAACCACTCGGTGGTGGGCGGCCTGTTCGAAACCGTCGCCTCCGCAGTGGTCACAGCAGGGCTCGGCAAGCGGGTGGTGCCCGTGGCACTTCCGGACCGGTTCCTGGACGCCGGTGCACTGCCCACCCTGCACGACCGCTACGGCCTGGCCGTGGACCGCATCGTGGCAAAGGTCCTCGCCGAACTCGGCTAGCATCCGTGCCGCAACGCAGAAAGCACGGCACCGTCCCGGCCGGTGCCGTGCTTTCTGCCGTACTATCGAAACTACTACCGACTGTAAACAGTCGACTTACAACATTGAGGACAGAGGCCATGGCCGGACTGACCGCCCCGCTGCTGGGACTGCAAAAGAAAAGCCTGCGCGAACAGGCGCTGTCGGCTCTGCGCACCGCGATCACCAGCGGTGAACTTGAACCGGGCCGCCACCTGGTGGAAACCGAACTCTCCGAGATGCTGCAGATCAGCCGGGGAACCCTCCGCGAAGCCCTGCGCCAGCTTGAACAGGAAGGCCTGGTCTCCGCCGGGCCGCGCGGCAGGCTCTCCGTCCGGCACCTGGACGAAAAAGAGATCCGCGACATCTACACAGTTCGCGCCGCCCTCGAGTCACTGGCCGCCCGAGAGCTCTGTGAACTGCCGGACCGCCAAAACGTCATCTCATCCCTCCGCTCAGCCATCGATGCGATGAAGGCAGCCGAGAAGGAAGGCCTGCAGCAGCGCGTCGAATCCGACCTGGAATTCCACCGCACGCTGTGCCGGCTCACGGGCAACGAGACACTCCTGCACACCTGGGAAGCGCTGGAAGGGTCCATCAGGATGTCCATCATGTTCGCCGGGCTCGAAAAGGGCGTCAAGAACATGAGCGTGGACCGGCACCACGATATTGTGGCGGCCATCGAAACCGGCGACGCCTCGCTGGCCCGGAAAACCATCCGGGAACATATGGACACTGCCGCGGCCAACCTTGTGGCCTAGCCATTTCTTGGTAGTTTCGTAGTTCGCCCCGAATAGTCTCGGCACCCCCGGGTACTGGGACTATGGGAAGGGTGTCAGGCAGCGCGCCTTGGGACCGCGGAATCAACGTTAGAAAGAGGACTGTATGCGGGAACCGATGGCCAGCGACGGTGTTTATGAAGCGGAGACCGTTGCGGGTGATGACCAGGAAGCTACTCCGGTAACTGTTGAACCCTCGGTGGAACCGGACGTCAATTTCGACGAGCAGTTCTATCCTGCCCGGCCCAAGGCGCTGCGCCCCACTGCCCGCCGCCGCCAGTACTTCGCCACCAGGCCGTCCTTCGAATTCGATGGACGCAATGCGGCCTACGTCGAATGGCTGCGGAACCAGGCAATGCTGGGCGACGCCAATACGCTGGCCCGGCAGCTCTCGGGACAGGCCAGCATGTGGCAGAACTCCTACGCCCATCCGAATCCCCGGGCCGCCGTTGAACGTGCGCCGGTATGGTTCACCGCATATCCACTGTCCTTCATCACCAGGTCCAGCCAGTCCTTCCTCTCGGCCCTCGGTGATCCGGCCATGTGGGAAGCCTTCAGCCAGATAGGCATCCGCGCCATCCACACGGGCCCGGTCAAACTGGCGGGCGGCATCAGCGGCTGGTCCCAGACACCCAGCGTGGACGGCCACTTCGACAGGATCAGCATGGCGATTGACCCTGTGTTCGGCACTGAGGATGAATTCCGCCGGATGTGCGAGGTCGCTGCCGACCACGGCGGCACCATCATTGACGACATCGTCCCGGGGCACACCGGCAAGGGAGCGGACTTCCGCCTCGCCGAAATGAATTTCCGGGACTACCCGGGGATCTACCACATGGTGGACATCCCGGAGGAGGACTGGCACCTGCTGCCGGAGGTCCCCGAAGGGCAGGACTCGGTAAACCTGAGCCCGGACGCCGAACAGGCCTTGCAGAAGGCCGGGTACATCATTGGCCGGCTGCAGCGGGTCATCTTCTATGAGCCCGGCGTCAAGGAAACGAACTGGAGCGCAACCCGGCCGATCGTTGACACCACCGGTAAAACGCGCCGCTGGGTCTACCTGCACTACTTCAAGGCAGGACAGCCGTCCATCAACTGGCTGGACCCCACGTTCGCGGGGATGCGCCTGGTGGTGGGCGATGCGCTGCATTCCCTGGTCGACCTGGGCACCGGTGCCCTCAGGCTGGACGCCAACGGATTCCTCGGCGTGGAAAAGAGTGCCGAGGAGCAGCCGGGCTGGTCCGAGGGGCATCCGCTGTCCGAGGCGGCCAACCAGCTCATTGGCTCCATGATCCGGAAGGTGGGCGGGTTCTCCTTCCAGGAGCTTAACCTGACCATCGACGACATCAAGGCGACCTCCGAAGCAGGCCCTGACCTTTCCTACGACTTCATCACCAGGCCGGCCTACCACTACGCGCTTGTCACTGCGGACACCGAACTCCTGCGGCTGACCCTGCGCCTCTCAATGGAGATCGGCGTGGACCAGGCTTCACTCGTGCATGCGCTGCAAAACCATGATGAGCTGACCTACGAGCTGATGCACTTCGCTGCCGGGCACCGGGACGAGATGTTCGAGCTCAACGGCCAGGAGCTCACCGGGGCGCAGCTCGCGGAGCAGGTGCAGCAGACCATGCGCGAGCGGCTGACCGGCGAGAACGCCCCCTACAACGCGGTGTTCACCACCAACGGCATCGCCTGCACAACAGTTAGCTTCATCATGGCCGCGCTGGGAATCCGGGACCCTGATGCCATCACTTCCGAAGAGGAAGCGCGGGTCCTGGACGTGCACATCCTCCTCTCGATGTTCAACGCCCTCCAGCCGGGCGTCTTCGCCCTTTCCGGCTGGGACCTGGCCGGCATCACCGCGCTGGACCGGAAGAGCGTCGAGGAACTCACCGCCCAGGGCGACACCCGCTGGATCAACCGCGGGGCCCACGACATCATGGGCACCAGCCCGGACGCGGAAGTGTCCTCCTCGGGCATGCCCCGGGCGCGCAGCCTTTACGGCCCCCTTCCCGAGCAGCTGAAGAACCCGGACTCCTACGCCAGCAGGCTCCAGCGGATCCTCGCTGTGCGCGAAGAAAACGGCATAGCCACAGGGGCCCTGCTCGATGTTCCGGACGTTTCCAACCGCGGCCTGCTGGTGATGGTCATCCGGCTGGAAAGCGGCGCCCTGGGGGTCACCGTGCTGAACTTCTCGGACCAGGATATTGCCGGCAGCATCCAGTCCAGCCACCTGGTGCCGGGGGCCGCTGTCCACGACCTCTTCAGCGGCGACGCTGTTGGCCAGGTGGATGACCTGTGCAGTTTCTTCCTCGAACTGCCCGCCTTCCAGGGAACCGTCCTGCAGCTGACAGAGCAGGAGGCAGCCCCTGAGCAGGCTGAAGGTGCACAGCCCGGAAAGGACCTGCCGTAGCAGACTGATCGTCGCCGTTCGGGAATCGTCTTGAGTTCCGCGCCGTTAACTGAATGTGCGGAAAGTTCCGCTCATTCGAACGAGGGATTGAATGACCGCGAAGTTTGTATCAGTGGAAGACGACGCCGGGAAGGTCACCCGGTACGTCCGGCATGCCAACGGCGGCGGGCTTGTTGGGCCCGGCGCCGTTGTGGCCGAGAGCGCCCGGATTGGCGCCATGACGTACGTGGAGGGCGGCGCCCGGATCGGGCCGGGGTGCCGGATCGGACACGGCAGCTGGATTGACCGCGACGCGACAGTGGGCGAGCGGACGGTGATCGGCGACGGTGTGCGCATTGGCCGCGGCGCCGTCGTGGGTAACCGGGTGCACATCGGGAGCCATTCCCGGATCGGCTCCGGCGTGACGATTGAGCACGGCGCCCGTCTGGAAGCGGACGCAACGGTGCCCGACGGCGGACAGGTCATGTCCGGGCCCCATGGAAAACGACACCGCCCAGTTCCCGGGAAGAGCCGGACGCACGCCAAGGGCAGGGGCCGGGTGGCCGCCTGAGCCGCCCTGCCGCACGGGCCGTCGCGCCGGCACCCGCCTAGGGCCCGGGGGCGGGCCGGCCCTGCGTCCGCTTTCCCTGCGTCGCTGCTTTCAGGGCCGCTGCTGCCCAGACGGCCAGCAGCAGCGCCACCAGCAGCAGGCCGGCGTCGCCCAGGTCAACGGATCCCAGCCACACCGTTATGGGGTCCTCCAGCGCGAAGGCTGTGTTGGCGAAGCCGCCCAGGGTGATGACCGCGACAAACAGGGCGGAGACCGCCGAGATTCCGGTGACGAGGGCGTTGAAGCCGAGTTTCCGCTGCGGATCGTCGAGGGCCGAACGGTACATCCGCATCATGGCCATCCCGTTGAGGGAGTCGCACAGGGTCATGGCGGCGGTGAACGCGAGGGGCAGCGCCAGCAAGGCGAACGCGGGCACCCCGGCCAGCGACGCCGCCGTCGTGATCATCAGCAGTCCGACGGTGGTGGCGGTGTCAAAGCCCAACCCGAACAGGAAGCCGATGACATAGATGTTCCGCGGCCGCCGCACCCTGGCCAGCGGCCGCGCCAGGAGGCGGGCAACCAGTCCCTGTGGCGCGAGGTCCTGCGGATTGATCGCGGCCCCGGTCCGTGCCCGGCGGTAGGCGCGGGCCGAGCGGGCAAACGCCGAACCGTTGAACAGGCCCATGGCCAGCAGGAACAGTCCGGACACGCCGCTGCCCACCAGCCCGAGCACCAGGTTCCCGGCGGACCCTTCCTGCATGAACTCCCCCACCACCGCGGCGCCTGCGAGCACCAGCACGCCGGCCAGCGTCACCACGGAGCTGTGGCCGAGGCTGAACGCGAACCCGACACTCACCGGGTCCTGCCGCTGCGCCACGAATTTGCGGGTGGAGTTGTCGATGGCCGCGAGGTGGTCCCAGTCGTAGCTGTGCTTCACGCCGGAGAGGTAGGCGGTCAGGACCAGCCCCCACGTGAGTGCCTGCGCCCCGGTTCCGCCCGCATTGCCTGCGTTCCCGGCGAGCAGGAGCACGACGGCGGCCGCATGCAGCGCGGCCACGGCACCGAACATCCACAGCAGGCGGGTCCGCAGCGGCAGCGCTTCCCGCTCCCGGTACAGCGTGGTGATGTTGCCGAGGGCCGTCATCAGTGTTTCCTCAGGTCCAGTGGTCCCTGCCCGTGCCACCGCTCCCGGAGGAACGCGATGCAGGCCCCGAGGTGGCGGTTCAGTTCCCCGGTACTGTTCGACAACGAGCGCAGGACCAGGCCCGTGGTGCCGGCGATTGTGCGGGTGAGGGAGATGCCGGTCAGGGCATCAGTGTTGGATGTGGTGCCGTGCAGCTCATCCGCGAGCGCCTGGTCCACGCGGGGGTCCACCACGATGAGCGACCCGAGGTGGCTGAAGCCTTCCATGAAGCCAAGCCCTGTGACATCCCCCGACGGTGGCCGGATGAGCAGGTTGTCCAGCGCCAGCAACTGGGTGGCGCCTTCAGTTTCAACGTGGATTTCGTTCCGCAGCCGCACTTCCTCGTACCGGAAGGCTGCACCGTCCGGAGACCAGCCCGGCGTCACCACCTCGGCCATGACAAGGCACGACGACGGCCGAACAGTAATGTGCGTCCGTTGCCGGTAGCTGGCCTCCCGGTAGGCAATGAGCTGGTCCGGCACCAGTTCCAGCCGGGCCCCCTCCCCCAGCCGGACAGCCATCCGCTGCTCGGCAAAGGACCCTGGAGTCCGGTAGACCTTGGTGGCGGACTGCGTGGTCAGCAACAGGTCAGCGCCCTCACAGACCTCGACATCAAGCACGAAGAGATCCGCCCCAAGATACGCCCCGCCAGGGTTGACGACGACATAGCAAACCTGCCCGGAGTCATCGAGGTAGTGCGGCCGGAGTACCCGTAAGGCGCCCTCGTGGAACTGGCGCGCGGCAACCGACCGGCCGCCCCGCAGACTGACGCCCAACTCGAGCCGGCCCATCGGTGACCCGACCGCCGTCGTGCTCATTGCGCCAGGTCAAGCATCAGGACGTCGTGCCGAATCCAATCGATGACCTTGTCGAGCCCTTCGTCGGTCTTGAGGTTGGTGAAGCAGAACGGCTTGGCCCCGCGGAACTCTTTGGAATCCCGCTCCATGACGGCGAGGTCCGCCCCAACGTGGGGCGCGAGGTCGGTTTTGTTGATGATGAAGAGATCCGATTTGATCATCCCCTGGCCTGCCTTGCGGGGGATCTTCTCGCCCTGGGCCACGTCGATGATGTAAATGGAGAAGTCGACGAGTTCCGGGCTGAAGGTGGCCGAGAGGTTGTCGCCGCCGGATTCGACGAAAATGACCTGCAGGTCCGGATGCCGGGCTTTGAGTTCCTCGATGGCGGCGGTGTTCATGGAGGTGTCTTCGCGGATGGCGGTGTGCGGGCAGCCGCCGGTTTCGACGCCGATGATGCGGTCCACGGGGAGGATTCCGTTGGCGGCGAGGATCTTGGCGTCCTCGATGGTGTAGATGTCGTTGGTGATGGCGGCCATGGAGACTTCCCCGCTCATGTGCCGGGTGAGGCGCTCCACGAGCTGGGTCTTGCCCGCCCCGACGGGTCCGCCGATGCCGATCTTGATGGGTTCAGCCATGGTTCCTCCTGAATTTGAAAGCGCAGTACCTAAAGGCACGGTTAGCTCATGAACATCCGGGCACGTTGGCGTTCGTGCCGCATTTGCGAAATTTCCAGTCCGGGACTCACTACCCCGAAGTCGTCGGGCGTGAGGTGCGGGATGCGTTCGACGGCGGCAGCAACGTCGTCGGCCGCCTTCCGAAGCAGCCGCTGGCCTGCGTTCTGGCCCAGCGGGATGGCGCGGACGGCGTTTTGCGTCAGGGACGTGACCGTGGCGAAAAGGTGGGCGGCGAGCGCCTCCTGCAGCGGCACTCCCAGCGAACGTGCGACGACGGCGAACGCCAGCGGCTGGTGCCCGGCGGCTTTGCCGGTGGTCACCAGGTCCCGGTACAGTTCCAGCTCCGCCGAGGGAAAGACCTCCGCCCCGATCTCCAGCAACCGGGTCCCCATCTTGACGGAAGCCTCCCGAACCTGCCGCGGCAAAAGACAGGCGGAAAGCAGGGCATCAAGCTCAAGAACATCAACCCCCTCATAGAGGAACCGGACAGCTAACCCATCCGAGTACGTCAACTGCTGCCCGATAAAGGCACCGAGCCACACCGCAAAGGACCCCTCATCAAGCACGAGCTCCCGCTCGATGTACCCCTCGAAACCAAGAGAGTGAGCAAACGCCCCGGTAGGAAGCGCCGAGTCAGTAAACTGCGCGAGCGCCAGCTGGTAGCTCATGACAGTCCCCCGCCGGAAAGGTGACGTTTCGGGTCAGCGGAGGCGGGAGATAGGGGCCGCGGCGTGGTGGGCCGCGCGGGGGGCCCACTGGCGCGAGGGACCCGGCCCGAGCTTGCGAGGGTTGGGAGCGCCAGGGGACGGGCACGGCCCCTATCTCCCAACGAAGCCCCCAAGGCGCACCCCGCCGCCGTACCCAAGGTGACGCTGGAACTAGTGCGAGTGTTCAGCATGGCGGAAAGGCACAGGCATGACGCGTTCCTGGCGGGAGTAGGGCACGGCATTGTGGCGGAGGTAGTCCTCGACGGTGTGGTCGTAGGCGCACACCATGACGTCGGCCCCGTACTCCGAGGCAGCATCAAAGAACTGTGCCTGCAGGTGCCTGTTGCCCAGGGAGTGGGCCACGACGCCCATTTCATGGATGGTCCGCGGGGCGATGACCAGGACGTCGGTGGGCAGGACGGACACCACGATCATGTTGGACCCTTCGACGTGCAGGATGTCGCCGTCGCGCAGGTCCCCGGAGCCGGACGGCAGCCGGATGCCGATCTCCTTGCCGTGGTCCGTCGTCGCTCGCTGGATGCGTTTGACCAGCTGGGCGCTTGGGAGGACCACTTTTTCCTGGTGCACGCCCGCGTAGGCGTGCGGGTCCGGCAGTTCGTGCAGGTTGCCGAGGACTTTGTCGATGATCACTGGGTCTCCGTGGGCTTGGATGAAATCAGAAGAGGAAGTAGCGCTGGGCCATGGGCAGCACGTCGGACGGCTCGCAGGTGACGTCTTCGCCGTCGACCGTCACCTGGTAGGTTTCCGGGTCAACCTGGATGTCCGGGGTGGCGTCGTTGTATTTCAGGTCGGCTTTGGTGAGCGACCGGATGCCGGAGACAGGCCGGATGACCTTCTCCAGCCCGAGTTCCCCGGGGACACCGGCGTCGATGGCTGCCTTGGACAGGAAGGTGATGGAGCACTGCTGCACCGTCTTCCCGAACGCCCCGAACATGGGCCGCATGGTGCGCGGCTGCGGCGTGGGGATGGAGGCGTTGGCGTCCCCCATCAGCGCGTAGGCGATCTGGCCGCCCTTGAGGACAAGCTCGGGCTTGACGCCGAAGAAGGCCGGGTCCCACAGCACCAGGTCGGCGAACTTGCCCACCTCCACCGAGCCCACGGAGTCAGCAATCCCTTGGGCGATGGCGGGATTGACCGTGTACTTGGCAACGTAGCGCTTGAGCCGGAAGTTGTCGCTGCCCGCGCTGCCGTGGGTGCCGGCGGCGCCGTCCCCGCGGGGGTCTTCCAGGACACCGCGCTGCCTCTTCATCTTGTCCGCCACCTGCCACGTGCGGGTGATCACCTCGCCAACGCGCCCCATCGCCTGGGAGTCGGAGGAGGTGATGGAGAAGATGCCCAGGTCCTGGAGGACGTCCTCGGCGGCAATGGTTTCGGCACGGATCCGGGAATCGGCGAAGGCCACATCCTCGGGGATGTCCGGGTTGAGGTGGTGGCAGACCATCAGCATGTCCAGGTGCTCTTCGATGGTGTTGCGCGTGTAGGGAAGCGTGGGATTCGTGGAGGCCGGCAGGACGTTGGGCATCCCGGCGATCTTGATGATGTCCGGGGCGTGGCCGCCGCCGGCTCCCTCGGTATGGAAGGTGTGGATAACGCGGCCGTCGATGGCGCGGATGGTGTCCTCCACGAATCCGCACTCATTCAACGTGTCGGTGTGGATGGCCACCTGGACGTCGTACTCGTCCGCCACTGTCAGGGAGGTGTCGATGGAGGAGGTGGTGGACCCCCAGTCCTCATGGACCTTGAGTCCGATGGCACCGGCGCGGATCTGCTCGGCCAGGGGTTCGACGGCGGACGCGTGGCCCTTGCCGAACAGGCCGATGTTCATGGGGAACCCCTCGGCCGCCTGCAGCATCCGCTGGATGTGCCACTTCCCGGGCGTCACGGTGGTGGCCTTGGTGCCTTCGGCCGGACCGGTGCCCCCTCCGATCATGGTGGTCACGCCGCTGGCCAGCGCCGTAGGGACCTGGTCCGGGGAGATGAAGTGGATGTGGGTGTCAACGCCGCCGGCGGTGAGGATCTTGCGTTCGCCGGCGATGATTTCGGTGCTGGCGCCGATGGTGATGGTGACGCCGTCGGTAATCTGCGGGTTGCCGGCCTTGCCGATCTTGAAGATGTGGCCGTCCTTGAGGGCGACATCAGCCTTGTAGATGCCGGTGTAGTCCAGGATCACGGCGTTGGTGATCACGGTGTCCGGGATGTCCTCATCGCGGACCGCCTGGCCGTTCTGGCCCATGCCGTCGCGGATCACCTTGCCGCCGCCGAACACCACCTCTTCGCCGTAGACGGTAAGGTCTTGTTCGATCTCGAGGAACAGCTCGGTGTCCGCCAGGCGGATCTTGTCCCCGGCGGTAGGCCCGTACAGGTCCGCGTACTGCCGGCGTGGGATCTCGAAGCTCACTGGACGTCCCCTTCCGGGCGGGTGCCGCCGTCGAGCTTTCCGTTGACAGCGTTGCTGAGCCCGAACACCTCGCGGCGCCCGGCCAGTTCGATCAGCCGCACGCTCCGGGAGTCCCCCGGTTCAAAGCGCGCTGCGGTGCCTGCGGGAATGTCCAGGCGCCGGCCGTAGGCGGCCTCCCGGTCGAAGGACAAGGCAGCATTGGCTTCGGCAAAGTGGAAGTGCGAGCCCACCTGGACGGGCCTGTCGCCGGTGTTGGTCACGGCGACCTCGATCGCCGTCCGCCCGGCGTTTGCCGTCACGGGCTCCGGGCGGAGGACGTATTCTCCTGGGATCATGGCCTGCCCCTTCAGCGGATGGGATCGTGGACGGTGACGAGCTTGGTGCCGTCGGGGAAGGTGGCCTCGACCTGCACGTCGTGGATCATTTCGGGCACGCCCTCCATGACGTCCTCGCGGCGGAGGAGGGTGGTCCCGTAGCTCATGAGGTCCGCGACGGTACGGCCGTCCCGGGCGCCCTCGATCAGTTCGTAGCTGATGATGGCCACGGCTTCCGGGTAATTGAGTTTGAGTCCGCGGGCCTGGCGGCGGCGCGCAAGGTCGGCGGCCACCACGATCAGAAGCTTTTCCTGCTCACGTGGCATCAAATGCATGAGGGTCCCTTCGGCAGCCAGCGGACGGCGTGGGACCAACAGTAGGCGGCGGACGTTTCGGCTACGTTTCGGCTTTGTTATGGGCGGCTCTCCAGTCCAGGCAAGACACCGGCGGCGGGAGGCTCACGTGGTGAGCCGGGCCAGGATCTCCTCGGTGGACTGGACGGGCTGGCGGTAGCTGGCGGAGAGGATCCGCAGCATGTCCGCGGCGTCCCGGCTGTCCTCGGAGGCCATCGCGTCCTTGGCATAGGTAACCCGGATGTTGTGGGCGAAGGCGTCGGCGCCGGTCTGGGCTATGCAGTTGTGGGTGGAGACTCCGGCGAGGACCACCTCGTCCGCGCCCCAGTTGCGCAGCCGGGACAGGAGGTTGGTGCCCACGAAGGCGCTGTCCCGGGTTTTGTTCAGCTGGGGCAGTCCGTCGAGGGCGAGCCCCGGCACTGCCTGGGCCTGCCCGGTACCGCGGAAAACGAAGCCCTGGTCGTCGTCGAGCATGTTCAGCGTCCAGGTTGACTTGTCCAGCTCGTGCTCCGTCCCCACCATCAGGGCCTTGTGGCCGCTCGCCTTGAAGGCCTCCAGCAGCCGGTTGCAGGAGGCCACCAACTGTTCCTGCTGCGCGGCAAGTTCGGGCGCCTCGAAGTAGGCGTTCTGCATGTCGATGACAAGAAGTGCGATCATGTCCTGAAACGTACCCCGTGGCTTGCCGGCGAAACCTCGGCAAGGTACAACCCCTACGGTGCCGAGTCGCGGACTTTCAACTGGAAGCCGGCCTCGATGTGCACACCCTGTTCCTCCGTGGCCAGCCCCTCGATCCTGTCGATGAGCAGGCCGATGGAGCGTTCCGCAATTTCCTCCATGCCGGGCGAGACGGTGGTCAGCGAGGGTGCGGCGAACCGGGCCTCGTCGATGTCGTCGAAGCCCGCCACGGCCACCTCCTGCGGAACCCGCACGCCACGGATCAGCAGCTCGTGCATGGCTCCCAAGGCGAGGACATCGTTCAGGCCGAAGACAGCGTCGAACTTCACGCCGCTGTCCAGGAGCCCGGCCACGGCCGCCGCTCCGCCGTCCCGCCGCCACTCGCAGGGCGCGATCAGTGCCGGATCAAACGGGATCCCTGCATCGTCCAGCGCCTTGCGGTAGCCGTTGAGCCGCAGCCCGGCGCTGCCCGCGGACTCCCCGGGGCGGGCACCAACCACGGCAATCCGACGGCGGCCGCCGGCCAGCAGGTGGGCGGTCAGGGCTGCAGCCGCTTCCCCGTTCTTCATGGTGACCAGGTCGAACCGGGGATCCAGGATGTGTTCACCCAGCAGGACCAGGGGCTTCTTGCCGAGGCGGGCGGCGATGCTGTCCGCGTCAACCATCAAGGGAGTGAACAGCAGCCCGTCGGTGAGCTGGCGGAACGGGCCCTGCAGGGCATTAAGTTCCGCCTCGCCCGCGGCGTCGGACTGTTCCACCAGGACCCGGTACCCGCGCCGGGACGCCGCTTTCATCAACCTTGACGCCAGTTCGGCATAGTAGGGCGCGGAAAGGTCGGAGAGGACCAGCCCCAGCATCCTGGTCTTCCCGGACCGGAGGCTGCGGGCGGTCAGGTTGGCCTCATAGCCCAGCTCCCCGATGGCGTCCAGGACCCGCTGCCTGGTGGCAGGCCGGATGAACTCGTAGTCATTGAGCACGTTGGAAACGGTCTTGAGCGACACTCCGGCCGCCCTCGCAACGTCGTTCATGGTGACCGCCATCATGGCTCCTTCGTGTGGTTCCGCCAACTCCTGCCATACATCGTTGCAGAAGATGGCGTGGGTGCCGCAACCAGCGCTGCAGCGGGCCAACGCTGCCGCCGAAAGCCGCGAGGGAGCGGCCGGTCAGCCCTTTGCTGCCTTGGCAGCCGCCTTCGCGGCCTGCTTGCTGGCCCGCACCTTGGTGAGGGACTCCGAATCCACGATGTCGGCCACGGAGAGGTACGAGCCCTCCTCGCCGTAGTGCCCGGCAGCTTCCCGCCAGCCCTGCGCCTGCAGCCCGCACTGCTTGCCGAGCAGTGCCAGGAAGATTTTGGCTTTCTGCTCCCCGAAGCCGGGCAGCGCCTTCAGCCGGCGAAGCACCTCCGCGCCGTCCGGATTGCCCCTGGTCCAAATGGCGGTGGCGTCCCCGTCCCACTCGTCCTGCACCGTTTCGGCGAGCGCCTGCACGCGAGCGGCCATTGAGCCGGGGAAGCGGTGCACGGCGGGCCGTTCCTTGAACATCTCCACGAATGCCTGCGGCTCCTGCGCGGCGATGGCTTCGGGTTTCATTGACCCGATCCTGGTCCTGATCTTCTCCGGCCCCGCGAACGCGGACTCCATGGTCACCTGCTGGTCCAGCAGCATGCCGGTCAGCAGGGCGAAGGCGTCCTCGCTCAGCAACTTGTCCGCGGCGGGATCCCCTGTGATGTGCAATTCCATGCGGTCCATCCTCCCACCCGCGGGCCGCCGCCGTCATGCCGGCCCGCCCCGGCCCGTCCCGGCCCGGCCGGAGTCTGGCGGGAGGCTAGCGCCCCACCGCCAGCCGGATCATGGACCAGGACACGGCCGGGAGCTCGGCGGTGAGGCGGCCGCCGTCGGCCTTCACCGTGACGTTTTCGGCCGGCAGGACCGACGTCGAGTCGTCGGCGGTTGCCTGCCAGTACGGATCCTTGTTCGCGTAGGTAAGCGCCTCCACCACCTGCACGCTGCCGAGGCCGGAGACCGCGGCATCCAAAGCAATCACGTCAGTGGCCGAGCGGTTGACGGCAAAGACAACCGCTTCGCCTTTTTCGGCGTCATAGGTTGCGACGGCGGACACCGCGGCAAAGCCGGCCGTCTTTCCCCCGCTGATCCGCGGGGATTCGACGGCGAGCTGCAGCACGGTTCCGGAAGCGTGGCGGGAGGTGAGTGCGAACGGGTGGAAGGTGGTCTGCTTCCAGGCGCGGCCGCCCGGTTCGGTCATGATCGGGGCGATCACGTTGACCAGCTGGGCCAGGCTGGCCGAGTGGACGCGGTCCGTGTTCCTGAGCAGGGTGACCAGTAGATCGCCAACGACGACGGCGTCCGCCACCGTGTAGGTGTCCTCGAGCAGGACGGGGGCAACAGGCCAGTCCTTGCCCGTGGGGACGCGGGACTCGTCGCGGCTCATGTGCCAGACGTTCCACTCATCGAAGGAGATGTTGACCTGCCTGGCGGACTTCTTCACGGACTTCACGTGGTCGATGTGGCTGACGATGTCATGGATAAACGCCTCCATCCGGTGCCCGGCGGAGAGGTGTTCCTGCAGGTCCCCGAAGTCTTCAAAGTATTGGTGGGCCGAGATGAGGTCCACCAGCTCGTAGGTTTCGGACAGGACCACGCGTTCCCACTCCCCGAAGGTGGGCATGGTGGGTCCGGAGCTGCCGCATGCCACAAGTTCCAGGTCCGGTTCGATCATGCGCATGCCGCGGGCGGTGTCCGCTGCCAGCCGCCCGTACTCCAGCGCGTTCTTGTGCCCGATCTGCCAGGGGCCGTCCATTTCATTGCCGAGGCACCACATCCTGATGCCGTAGCCGTCCTCCGCGCCGTTGGCCCTTCGCTGGTCCGAGAAGGTGGTGCCGCCGTCGATGTTGCAGTACTCGAGCAGGTCAAGCGCCTCCTGAGTGCCGCGGGTGCCCAGGTTCACGGCCATCATGGGCTCGACGCCGGCCTTGGCGGACCACTTGGCGAACTCGTCCACCCCTACGAGGTTGGGGTCGGTGGAGTGCCAGGCCAGGTCCAGCCGGACAGGCCGCTGGTCCGCCGGACCCACGCCGTCCTCCCAGCGGTACCCGGAGACGAAGTTGCCGCCGGGATAGCGGACCGTGGACACCCCCAGTTCCCGGGTCAGCTCCAGCACGTCCCGGCGGAACCCGTCGCCGTCGGCGTTGGGGTGGTCCGGCTCGAAAATGCCGGTGTACACACAACGGCCGAGGTGCTCAACAAAGGCACCGAAAGTACGCCGGCGGACCGGACCCACCACGAAGGAGGGATCCATGGTGATTTTGGCTGCGGCTGATTCTGTGGCGGTCACTAAAACGTCCTCGTCTTCGTCCTTTTACAACGTTATAGAAAGCATTGTTCGTGCTGCGGCGGCTGGAGTCAAGCACAGGCTGGTGGTGGAGGCGGAAATCCAAGTAGTACCTAATCTCAAAGTCGGGTACCTCTTACGCGTTCGCCGGGACCTGCGGCGGAACTACTTTCTTCTCAGAGACAAGACGTGTTCCGGCCTGTAGTACTTGGCTCACTAGGGGGTGTGAGACGGCAATGCACGCACAGCAGGCAAGCGCAGGCTTCCCGGTCCATCGGACGCGGGTATTAAGCGGGGCCGGCGACGAGGAGGCCTTTGAGACCAAGGCCTCTCCCCCAGCCGTCGCCGGCCCTCTTCGTTCCCGGCAGGGCCTGGACCGGCGGCAGGCGCCGGCGCGGCCCGTCCCTGGAAGGCCGGCGGAGTCCGGCACCCCGGATGGGCTGGTGCTTGACCTGGTGACCGGCACCCACAGCCTGATTGAATCCCTCGACCTGCTGGCGGCCGCGGCCGTCCGGTCAGTGGTGCGGGCCACGGGGATCCGGATCGAGTGCGGGGTGGTGGTGCGCCAGCCCAAGAGGAATCCAGCCGCCACCGGCACGTCGGACGACGTGGTACGTGTTTTGGAGTGGGAGCAGGAAGCCAAGGAAGGCCCGGTCAACGACATCCTGTCAGGCGGCCATCCCGTGGCGGTGCTCCAGCGGAACGGGGACTTCCGGTGGCCGCGGTATTCCACCCAGCTGCAGCTGGCCGGGTTCGGCAGCGCGATGGGGGTACGGCTCCGGATGGCACCCGGCTATGCGGACAGTGGGGCTGCGGACGGAACCGCTGATGGGGACATAGGTGCGGCCCTGGCATTCTTCACCCAGGACGCCAAGGCTTTCCCGCTGCAGGTCATCGCCGAAGCCCGCACCTTCGCCGGACTTGCCGCGCCCAGCCTGGGAGTGGCCATCAGCCTCCACTCCGCCAGGTCCATGGCCACCGACCTGCGCTCGGCGCTGGACAGCCGGACATCAATCAATGTCGCCTGTGGAGTGATCATGGCGCAGAACCGGTGCTCCTACCACGAGGCGTTTGCCATCCTCGCCAAGGCGTCCAGCCACCGGAACATCAAGCTGCGCCAGGTGGCGGAGGACATCCTCGAGCGGCTTCCCGAGGGTCCGCCCCGCGCCCACTTCGGCCACTAGCCGGAGCGGCAGGGGCGGCTCAGGTTTTGAGCGTGCCCCTGGCGATGCTGACGCTTGAATGGGCCGGATTGCCGTCCACGGGCTCGTCAGAGACGTCAACAATGGGGTACTCCGAGAGCTCCAGGCCGGCGGGCAGTTGGAAGGTCCCCGATTCGGAATTCATCACGCCCAGGCTCACCAGCCGTGAAAGGTCGGGGGCGATCAGCCAGACTTCCTGGTAGCCCTTCGCCTCGTCCTTGCTGAGCTGTACCTCCAAGGCACGGGAGCCGTCCGCCGCCTCCACCACCTTTGCCGAACCGGCGGCGGAGAACTGGGCAAGTGGTGCCAGGTCCGCCTCCGCAAGCGGCCGGGGCGCCTGGTTGAGCGACCACACAGCACCTGCGGTGACAAGCACGGCCGCCGCGGCAGCAGCCATCCAGGTTCCCGGGCGCTGCCACCAGGCTGCGCGCCGGGCCGGGCGGGTTCCGGCCCTGTCCTGCAGGGAAACAGGCTCCGCCGCGGCCTTGTGCCCGGCGCTGGCCAACGGATCTTCCTGCACAGACCCGGACAGGCCCAGTTCCCGATGGATCCCGGCCCACACGTGGGGGCCGGGGCGCTCGAGGCTGCCGGCATCCGGCGTGGTCTTTACCGCCTCCACCGCCCGGCGAAGCGCAGCAAAGTCTGCCGCGCACTCCGGGCAGACCCGCAGGTGCTCCCTGCCGCCGTCGTCCCAGTCGTCGTACAGGGCAAGGAGGCTCAACTCTTCCGGATCAAGATGCGGCATGGTTTACCTCCAATCTGTTTCTCAGGTGCGACAGGCTGCGGCGGATGTGGCTTTTGACGGTACCAAGGGGCAGGCCGAGTTTCCGCGAGATCTGCTCATGGGTCAGGTCATCGTAGAAGGCAAGCTTCATGATGGACCCCTGGGGTTCGCCAAGCCTGTCCAGTTCCCCGTCCAGGAGGATCCTGTCCGCCAGGAGTTCCGCGTCTTCAAGGCCGTTCCCGGCTTCGTCGGCCAGGCCGGCTCCCGCCACTGCGAGGGCTTTCCGCGTTTCCCGGGCCGATGCGGACAGGGTGTCCGAGATGACATTCCGGGTGATGCCCACAATCCACGCCGGAAGCCTCGCAACCTGCGGATTGAAGGTGCTCCGGGAGCGCCACACGCGGATGAAGACCTCCTGGGTAACATCGTCCGCCGCCGAGCGGTCCGGCAGCGAACGCAATGCAAGGGTGTGCACCAGCGGCGCGAATTCACGGTAGGCGGCCGCCAGGGCGCGTTCGTCTCCGGCCAGGAAGGAGGGTGTGAGCTCATCTTCCCAACCCCGCGAAGCCTGGTCGGGAGGTACCAAACGTGGCTCCTTCGCGGCATCGGTGGCGAGGTTCAAGGCAGCATCACCGCTCACTCAAGGACCGCGGTGACAATCACATTGTCGCTGTAGTCCATTCGTTCGTCCAGCCATTCGCCGCCGCAGGTGACAACCTTGAGTTCATGCGGGCCCGAGCGCCGGAACACGGAGCTTCCGTCGAACCTGTCCTTGGCCATCAGTTCCACCCCGACCACCCGGTAGTTCAGGACAGGGGCACCCTGCCGCCCCACCTGCACCAGGGTTCCTGCCGCCACCGTTTTCAGCTGCGAGAACGGTGCGGTGTCCGATTTCGTATCGATGTGCCCGGCAATGACGGCAGTACCGGCCGCTGCTCCCGGGGCCGGGCCGAACCGGTACCAGCCCGCCCGGTCGAAGGCGTCCGGGATTTCCATGGCCCCGCCCTCCGCAACTCCCACCGGAACTACGGGCATGTCGATGGAAGTCCCGGCCACCGTGAGCGAAACCGGGGAAGGCTCCGCGGCCGTTGATTCCGGAGTGGCGGGCCGCACCGGAATCTCCGGAACCGGCGCAGTCCCGGCGGCGGAGCTTTCCCGCTGGGCTGGACTCGTCGCGCCAGCCTGGCTGGCTGCCGGCGGGGAGGCTGGAGCCTGCTGGGCCGGTTGCGCCGCGCAGCCGGGAAGCAGCAGTGCGGCCGCGAACAGGAGTCCGGCGACAGAAAAAGCGGAAGGACGACGGCGGCACTCCCCTGCCGTCGTCGTGATTGCCTTAACCTGTCCGGCATTGGCCGGGCCGGCGCCTGCCTTGCCGGCTTGTTGTATCGGGTCCATCTGTCCGGCCTTTCTTGCGTCCGCGCCTGGGCGGGAACCTGCATCTGATGGGACAAGGGGACGGCCGCCCGGCTTTCACCGGGCGGCCGTCAGCGGGGTCTACTCCGCCCGGCGGGCGGCCACGGTGCGGGCTACGCCCAGGCCGCCGAGGAGCAGGGCCAGCGCTGCCGCGCCGAAACCGACCGCGAGTGCTGCCGGGCCAGTCGAGGCAACATCGCCGGAACCGTCACGGGCTCCAGGCACCGAGGCGGGAGCTGAGTGCAGGCCCTCGATGGTCTGGACGGCCAACTGGAGGTTCTTGTCCGCCAGGCTGCCCCAGGCGTACACGATGGTGTGCGTACCTTCAGCGATCGTGACGTCGGCCGGGCCGATGACAGGGGCGGTGGTTCCGGTGGCGGCGACTGCGGCCGAAACGGTGCCGGGGTCAAGCGTGAGGGTCTGTTCGTTCGGGTTGGCGAGGTTGGTAACTACGGCGGCACCGCCGGCGAGGACGTCCACGGCGGGAGCTGCGGCGGTGTGCCGGACGGTCAGTTTGCCTTTGCCGGCCTCGATCCGGGAAACGTTGTTGGTGAAGAGGTTGGCGGTGGGGTTGCCTGCTGCGTCGAGGTTGGCGACGGCGGTGTAGTTGCCGTTGGCGGCCAGGGTGACACTGACCGGGCCGATGACGGCCGCGGACGCGTCCGCGGCATCGGAGGCGGTGATGGCGAGTTCGTAGGCCCCTGGCGGCAGTGCCAGCGGGCCGGCAAGGCTGCCGGGAGTGAAGTCGTCCAGGGTCCGGTCTCCGTTGACCCAGACATCCACGGTCAAGCCCGGTACGCCGTGGAGGACGGACAGCTGCGCGTCCCCCTCCGCAGCGTGGGCCGGGCCGGCGAGAGCGATGGCCGCCGCGATTGCCGCCACACCGGCGCCTGCTGTAAAAATCCTGTTGCGCATGTCCTTCTCCTTGATCGGCCCGCTGCACGGGCGTTTTTGCTTACACCCCTACTACCGGCGCAGCATCAAGGTTGGATGCACTTGCATGGAAATTTGTTCAGGATTTTTCCGGTTGCGCGGGCGGTGCCGTGCTCGCCCGGAGGACCAGTTCCGGCGTGACCACAGTGGAGCTGACGTCGGCGCCGGCCTCGATCTCCTTGAGCATGATGTCCATGCAGCGCCGGCCCAGCTCCTCGAAGTCCTGCCGCACCGTGGTGAGCGGCGGGGTGAAGTACCCCGATTCCGGCTGGTCGTCGAACCCCACCACGGAGACGTCGTCGGGCACCCGGACCCCCGCTTCCGCGAAGGCGCGCAGCACGCCCAGGGCCATCTGGTCGTTGCCCACGAAGAGAGCCGTCGCGGTCCGGTCGGCCGCGAGCTTCCGGCCTGCCTCATACCCGCTGCCGGCACTCCAATCGCCCTGCACCAGGAGGTCGTCGGCCAGATCGGCAGCCCTGAGTGCCTCGCGCCAGCCTTCGGCGCGTTCTGAACCGTCCGTCCAGTCCTGCGGTCCGGCGATATGGCCGATCCGGCGGTGGCCCTGGCTGATCAGGTGCTCTACGGCGAGCTCGGCGCCGCGGCGCTGGTCCACCATGGCCCCGCTGACACTGCTGCTGCCAAGGGACCCCACCGCCACCACAGGCACGGGCAGGCGCATTTCTTCCAGGGCCAGCAGGGTGTCGGCGTGCGGCACCAGCACCGCAATTCCGTCAACGGCCTGGTCCATGAAGTGGTTGACGGCGTCGGAAATGGCATCCCTGCCTACCTCGCGGAGGGCTGCGATGCTGACAAAATAGCCGGCGTTCCGGGCGGCCTGTTCAACCCCCAGGAGTGTGTTGGCCGGACCGTATTGGGACAGCTCGCTGGCCAGGACGCCGATGGTCTGCGAGCGCCGGGTGACCAGGCTGCGGGCGGCGGTATTCCGGCGGTACCCCAGCTCGGCGATGGCGGCCTCCACCTTCGCGCGCGTCGATTCGCTGACATTGGGGTGGTTGTTGATCACCCGGGAGACTGTCTGGTGGGAAACCCCGGCCCTGTCCGCCACATCTTCAAGGCGCGGCATCCGCCCCTTGCTACTTTTTGCCATGTGCCTATTCTGCCTGCGTGCAGAGGATTGCGGCTTCCGCTCGGAGAAAAACACCCCAGGGGGTATAAGCTGGACGGAGGACCCGATCTATGGAGAAGTCCTTCTTTTCCCTCGCCCGATCACATTCACTGTCAAGCCCACCCAAGAAGAATCATGACGTACACGCTCAGCACCACCATCGCTCTTCCATGGGCCGAAGCCCTGGACCGCACCCGGGATGCCCTGTCAGCGCAGGGCTTCGGAGTACTCACGGAAATCGACGTCCGGTCCACCTTCGAAGCCAAGCTTGGCACCGAAGCCGCTGAGGCCGTCGGCGACTACGTCATCCTTGGCGCCTGCAACCCTGCGTTGGCCAGCCGGGCGCTTGCTGCAGAGCCGGAAATGGGCGCGCTCCTGCCCTGTAATGTCGTCGTACGCCGGAGCAAAGACGCGGGAGCCACCACTGTCGAGGCCATCGACCCCCAGACCATGGCCCGGCTTAGCGCTGCGCCGGCCGTCAAAGAGGTTGCCGACGACGCCGGTGCCCGGCTGCGCAAAGTCCTTGACGCCTTGAGCGACTGATCCGCCAGCCCCGGGCGCTGATGCTCTTATCCGGCATGAACTCAACGAAAAACCCCCGGTTCCCTGCAGGTGCAAGGAACCGGGGGTTTCCACTCTTCGCTAAAAGAGTGGGCCCTGTGGGGCTCGAACCCACGACCCACGGATTAGGCGGCGGCCTGTCGCGTTGTGGATCGTGCTGCCTTGTCGGGTGCGGAATCTAGGGGACTTTTCGGGGTCATCACTCTTTTGGTGATTCGTTAGAGATCATCGCGTCTTGTCGTTTTCGTTGGGTAAACGTTGGGTTGGGAAACCTAGCGCCGAGCCTCACTGTGCATGTCGATAGCCATGCTGCGGACCTCGGCAGCGGACAGACCGGTGACGCCACGGCGGCGAGCCTCCAACCGGATTTTGTCCTCCACCATGGCAACCGTGTCAGAGCGATCAATGCTGACGGTCAGCCCGTCAAGCTTGCTGACATTGTCCACAAAGTCGCTGAGGCCTTTGCTGAACTCATCGAACCCTGATATTCCGGCCATTGCTTTGATCCTCCCCCTAGAGCCAGCCTGATGCTGGTGATGTTGGCCAACCTACAGCACGCGGGGAAGGATGGCGCTCCGTTACTGATCCGCTCTCGGCTGCAGCGCACGGTATCTGTCTACGTCCGACCACGGGATCCGAAGTGGCGAGTTTCGGCGGGCCCGGCCGGCCTTGTAGGCATTCGGGAAGTCCCCCGATCTGGTCATGATTCGAACCGTCTCCGGGTGGAGGCTCAAATACTCCGCTACCTGCTTTACGGTGCCGTCACCCGTTCTGGCCACGTTGTTGCTCGTCATAATCCCAGAACTTACGGCAGAGGACAGGTTCAATCAGGCATTCCCTAGCTTTGGCCCGCGTCTCCAGACAACGCCCTAGGAGGATTGTCCAATAATCGCCAGGACGGCTCCTAAGAGCTGCAGCGAGGCGCCTAGGACAACCAGGGCAGCCACCCACCGCTGATCCTTGAGCAGCCGAGGCAAGACCTGGGAGCGCTGCGCACCGGGGTACAGCATCCCGTCATCCACATAACGCGGGCTGTCCGGGCTGAAGCCGATCAGCAGCCATCCAGACAGCCCGGATCGCGCCGCTAGCCTACACTCCGGTGTCATCCCGTGATGCTACGTTCAAGCAGACCAGCGGCACTCGTCCGCTCGCAGCACAACGATTGGGGAAAGCAATGAGCCACGACTATTCGACCGCCTGGGACGCACTGGCGCAGGCCATAGGCGCAGCCAAGGGCCAAAGCTCTGGAAGCATTACCGACGTCGACCACCTGACTGTGGACCAGAGACTAAAGGTTGCTGAGGTGGCAGCCTTGCTTTCCATCTCTCAGGAGCTCTCCGCCTTGAACCCGCAGAACACGAGTTCCCGCGACGACGACGGGAACACTGTCAACGGTTGGGGCATCGTCACGAAGAAGGCGCAGTCAACCCCGGGAAGACTCCACTCCTCCTAGACAGGGAAGAGGCCCCGTGGCCTTGGGGTCGCCGCGGAGCCTCTCTGTGACGCCCTCCCAATCGGGGGGATGGGAAACCGCCTCGACCAAATTACTGGCTAGTACCAGCAACGGCAACCTTCATTTTCGCAGGCTCAGCATGCATCCGTGCAGATTTTGTGCAGCGAAGACACTTCTTGTTGGGGAACTTAACCGGTCGAAACTAGCCCCTATGCGGGGGTTTTGAAGACGGCGGCGCGGCCGATGTCCACGGTGCCTCCGGTGGCCGTGACGGATTGGAGGTAGGTGGCTGCGGCTTGGATGGTCGCGCCTTCCACCATCAGCGTGTAGGTGCCGTCCTTGACCGGGCCGGAGCCCTGCTGCCAGGTGCCTTGCAATGCCAGGTGCTGGCTGTTGGGGTGGTAGGCGCCGCCGTTGAACTGCGAGACGCCCACAAGGCCCGTAGTGCGGACCTCGATGGCGGCAGTGATCACGTCACCGGGTTTCCGGCCGGCTGCTCCGGTCAGATCCCACAGGACCCCGCCAGAGGCAATGATGTTGGCCGTGTTGGTCGCGCCAATGGTGAGGCGCGTCCATTCGCCGGGCAGGCCATCCGTGCGTGCCACCTTGGACACTGCGGCGTTTACCGTGCCAGTACCGGCAGAGAAGCCCCACTGACGGCCGGGCGTGCCGGTGATGCCGTTGGCCACGGTGCCATCCGTGTAGACGTTGCGGGCGTTCCGCATGTAGTTGAGCGGGTCCAGGTTGTTGGACGAGAACACATCCACAGCGGGGAAGAGCGGGCGCAGTGCGTCCGCGATGACCTTGCCCATGTTCTGAGCACCAATTGCGTTGGGGTGGGTGCCATCATCTATGACGCGGTGTTCCCGGGATCGACGGGCATGCTGCGGGATCCGTCCGCCGTGAGTAAGCAGTGGCGGCGCGTGCGTACCAAGCTCAAGCTGGACTGGGTCACCTCTCACACCTTCCGGAAGACCTTGGCCACGCTCATCGATGATCAGGGGCTCTCTGCCCGCATCGGCGCGGACCAGTTGGGGCATGCCCAGATTTCCATGACGCAGGACAAGTACATGGGCCGGAAGGTGGTCCATCCCGAGGTTGCCGATGTGCTCGACGGCACAATTCAGTAGGGCATTACCATTACCACTTGCGGAGAGGCTGGCCTCGATCAATTGCCGGCCCGTCAGGAGGCTCGACGGTATAGCCGAGGTCTCTCAGAACCCAAGCGGCGTCTTCGGGAGCGTCACGTACGGCGGACTTCAGTTGCATTCGCCGCCACGACTCCCTTCCGGCTTCTATAACTTCCTGCCAACCAGGCAGGGCATCTACACCGCAGTCATGCACGAGGAACTGAATAACGTCCTCCATGCATGGCCGGAAGCGCTCACCGCCCAATGGAAAGTGCAAGGAACTGAAATCGTGGGGCTTGGCCACCCTTGACGAGTCCCGCAGATGGGCGCGCCCCAGAAGGAAGCTCATGGCTCCTCGCTCCGCGTGAACCTGCCAGTGCGCTATGGGTGCCGACCGCATGGCCGCGTCGTACTCCAGCCGGACCAGTGGAGTCTTGTCTATTTTCGACCAAACAGTGATCTTGGAACCCGTGGTCTTGAGGAACTGACCCGAACGATCCAATTGCTGGTCCATCGAGAAACCGAGATACCCCACAACTTTGGAATCGACCAAGAGGGGCATTTTTTCACCCTGCAGCTTGACGACGAATTTATTGCCGGCGGGAGATTGCACAGACACAACGAGACGGCTCCCGGGAAGGGAGCCGTCCAGTGTGCTTTGTATAGAGGTTGCAAAGGCCGCAGAGCGCTCTGCTAGGGAACTATTAGTCATGCGGCCAAGCGGGGGCCTCGTCCAAGAGGAAGTAGATCTCCTCCAGTCGGTCCCGCGCTTCCCACTCCTCGCCGCTCAACGTGTTGGTTGCTACGGTTTCCGCAAACTCTTCAATGGTCACTCCCAGCTTGGCCAGGATCCGTTCGCGTTGGGCTTCCAGGGCTTCCCTGGTTACAGCAATCGTTGGTGCCATGAGTATCGCCTCCTTTGCCTTTCACTGATAGTAGACCAGACGGCTCAGACAATTAACGGCCACCGCGCAATAGGGGCCGAGATGAAAACGTTGGGTTTCCGTTGGGTCGGGTACTTAAAACAGAAGCAGGCCAGAGTCTAAATGCCTCTGACCTGCGCCGCGGGTGGGCCCTGTGGGGCTCGAACCCACGACCCACGGATTAAAAGTCCGATGCTCTACCAACTGAGCTAAAGGCCCCCGCCGAATGGTTCAGCGCCGTCGGCGCTGGCCACTACGGCCTAGTCCATTTCTGGACGTTAATACTCTAACCCATGGTTCCGGCGCGTTCGCACGACGCTGCCAAACCGCTGTCGGCCCGGAATCACGCGACGGCCGGGGAGCACGGATGCTCGATTTCCGCCTTGGCACAGGAGTAGCGTGGGGGCATGAGTGAGCAAGCAGGATCCAGTCCTTACGGCGGCGCGAACCGGCACCATAAGCCCAAGCCCTTCGCTCCCATCGACTTCGAGCCCTTTGCCGGGGGCGCGGATCCCGCGCGGGTCTCGGAGGCGGCCCACCTCGCGGCCCAGGCCTTGGTCCGCCACGGCCGCGACAGTGACGATCCCGTGGTCACTGAGCGCCTGGTGAAGCTCGCCGACGAGCAGGGGCTGGAAGCCATCGCGGAAATGTGGGCCGAAAGTCCCGCGCGTTCGCTTCCCGGCGCGTTGTGGCGCCTCTACGCCCTGCGTGCTGCGACGGTCCAGGACCCGGAGCGCATCTCGGTGTATTTCCGGGCCGGAAAAGACACTGCCCAGGTGTCCAACGTGGTGGCCGGAGCGGCCGAGCCTCCGGGCGCCGATGAGATGCGGGCCATGGCGGATGCCATCCTCTCCGGCGCGTTCGACGGCGAGTTCGACGTCGCGCTGGAACGTTCCGCAGCCTTTTGCCGGGTTGTGGCACTCGGCCAGGCAACCATCGCCGACGGCGCCGAGCACGGCAACGAAGCGCACGCCAGCAAGCTCACCCGAAACTCGCACCAGCTGGTGAAGACCGCTGAGGACCTGGAACATGCCGCGAACGCGTGGCGGCTGGGCGAACTCGACTGAGACCGCCCTGCCTGCCCCGCCCTTGCCCAATCTGTCAAGATTGACTTGCGCCAGCCAAAGTAGAAAACTGAAATCGGTGCCGAGCCGCGAAACCCCCGGGCTTCAACAATTAGCCGCCTAGAGCGGCCTACCGCCGAGAGGCGTATCCGGTTCGGCACCATTTTTCTGCCACTTTTCCTGCCCGTCTTCCCAGACATTCCGGACCTGTTTCCAAGCACCAAGTTACGGGCCGGTAGAGTTGGCTCAGTTGCGCGCCGGAGTCAAGTCACACGGCAGCAACACCCCGCCCGTACTTTTCCCCGGAGACCGGTAAACACGTGAAGCTGCGCCTTTTCCCCCAGGAGCCCGCCGGGCTGGACCTCCTTTCGCAGTTGGCCCAGCAGATTGTGCTGGCTGCCGCCACCCTGGCCGAAATTCTTGGCGTCCCTGCTGCTGAACACGGCAAGCTGGTGGAGGACATGCACAACCACGAGGCGAAGTCCGCGGAGCTGCACTTCGCCCTCCTGACGCATATGCGCTCCAGTTTCGTGAACCCGCTGCCCCGCGAGGACATGTACGCGCTCTCCCGCTACCTCAACGAGGCGATGGAGAAGATGGACGCGGCGGCAGAGCTGGTGGCCCTGTACAAGCTGGAGCGGCTGCCCAAGCGGGCCGCCGACCAGCTGGAGATCATCAGCCGGCAGGCCGAACTGACCGTGGATGCAATGCGCCGGCTCAATAACCTCGATGACCTCGAGGACTACTGGATCGAAATCCTCCGCCTCACCAAGCGCGCCGAACGCACCCACCGCGTATGGGTGGCGGACATGATCGCGGACATGAAATGGGCGCAGTATTCCCGCAACCGGGACATCGCCAACCAGCTGGTGGAAGTCACCAAGGACATGCGGCGGATCGCCACCCAGGTGGGCAGCCTCATCGTCAAGGAATCCTGAGGTGACGCCGGTCATTTTCGGCTTGGTGGTCCTGCTGTGCGCGGCGTTCGCCTTCCTCAACGGCTTCCGCGATGCCTCCACCTCCGTGGCGCTTGCCGTCCGCACCAGGGCCCTCACCCCCAGCGTCGCGGTCCTGCTGGCGGCCTTCTTCAACTTCATTGGCGCCCTGCTGAGCGCCGGGCTGGCTGTGGCCATCAGCCGGGCCTGGATCAGCCTTCCTCCGGGTCCGCAGGGCCTCAGCATCCTGGTGGCCGGCCTGGCAAGCGCGTGCGCATGGGGGATCTTGCTGTGGTGGCGGGGCATTCCCGCCTCATCCACCCACGCCTTGGTGGGCGGCCTTGCCGGCGCCGGCCTGGCCAGCCTGGCGGTGGGCGGCACCGGCGTCGGAGGGGTGGATCAGTCCCTGCTCTTCCAGGTTGTGCTTCCACTGGTGCTGTCCCCGCTCGTCGCCTACAGCGGCGCCTTCATGCTGGTGTATCCGGCCACCTGGGCGGCCCGCTACACCCAGCCCAATGTGGTCAACCACCGCTTCCGCCGAAGCCAGGCAGTGGCGGCCGGGGCCGTGGCTTTTGGGCACGGCATACAGGACGGGCAGCGCGTCAGCGCCGTGCTGCTGCTGGCGCTGTTGGCCGCAGGGTATTCCGACGGCGGCTCGTTGCCCCTGTGGGTGATGTTGCTGACAGCGGTGATGATTGCCGCCGGGACCATGTTCGGCGGCTGGCGGATCTCGCACACGATCGGGTACAAGATCACCCGGGTGGATCCGCTGCGCGGGTCCGTTGCCCAGACTCTCAGCGCCGTGATGCTTTTTGTGGGTTCCATTGCGCTCCATTGGCCGTTGTCCACCACGCACACGGTGACTTCGGCAGTCCTCGGGGCGGGAGAGAACCAGCACTTTTCCGTGACCAACCGGAAGCTGGTGATCCGGATCGTGGGTCTCTGGGTCCTCACCCCCGCCGCCACGGCCGCACTGGCATTCGTGCTGGCTTTGGCGCTCACCCCGGTGGCTGGTTGAACCTGGCAGTGCCATGCCTTCATGCGGGGGCTTCATTGCCCTATACAGGCTGATCACGGTGACGTAGATTCGAAAGTAGGTTCTGGAATCCCGTACTTTCGCTTTCCCGGGCCGGACATCCGCCGCCGGGTGCAGGGCCGCGGACTGGGCTGCTGCAGCATATCGGCGGCATGGATGCACCTCGCGGAAAAGAGCAGGCATCATGTCTACTTCGAGGCCCCGGCATTCCCTGCCCCAGCCGCGGCAGCTTCGCTGCGAAACCTGCGGGACCGAACATCAATTGACCATCCACGCCATCAGTGCGATGGGGGCAGCCAACGGGGACCTGGTCACCGTTGGATACACCTGCAACGACTGCGGGCTGTTCCAGGAGCACCTCGCCTATGCACGGGATGTGGCGGCGGCGTTGCACCAGGTGCGCCGGATGGCCCAGGTCATCCTGTTCGGCGACGAGTACATCCACTGCGGGTTTCCCATGGAGGAAGCCGAGTTCGAGATCGAACGGCTTTGCTACCGCAGCAGCGACAGCGGAGGGGGACTCAACGCGGTTTCGCTGCCCACGAGGGTCCTGCGCTGCCGGTGCGGCTTCCAGCTTGAAGTGCCGGAGTAGGCTAAAATCCCGTGGGCCAGGCTGGCGGGGCGTCCAGCAGGGCCGCTTCCAGTTCCTGGGACGTCATGTTGGCCGCCTGGAGGAGCGCGCCGTGGTCCACCCCGGAACTGGCTGCCTGCTGGACGGCTTCCCTGAGGGACTCGTGGGCGGCGTCGAGTTCCCACTGGATGCTCTCCAGGTAGGAACTGGTGCGCCAGACCGCAGAGAGGTGCTCCCCATCGGCAAAGGTTCCAGGCCCGTTGGGATGATGGCCCCTGAGGCCGTTTGCCGTCTGCGTCAAGGAAAGCTCCTATTTCTTCTAGTTACTAGCTCCCGAAGTATCTAGTCCAGCGTACTAAATTCCCCAAGTCCCCGCCAGCAGTTCCTTGGCGTCCTCCCGGGCAGCCGACAGCCCGAGCAGGAAGGGTTCCTCCTCGGGCTGTGGAGCGCCTGGACAAAAAGACGGCGGGTTATCCGAAGCGGCCGGAGACGTAGTCCTCGGTGGCCTTCTGGGTGGGGTTGCTGAAGATGGTGTGCGTGTCTCCCACCTCGATCAGCTTGCCTGGCTTGCCGGTGCCTGCGATGTTGAAGAAAGCGGTGCGGTCCGAGACGCGGGCTGCCTGCTGCATGTTGTGCGTCACGATCACCACCGTGTACTGGTCCTTGAGCTCATTGATGAGGTCCTCGATGGCCAGGGTGGAGATGGGGTCCAGCGCGGAACACGGCTCGTCCATGAGGATCACCTGCGGCTCCACGGCAATGGCACGGGCAATGCAGAGGCGCTGCTGCTGTCCGCCGGAAAGGCCTGAGCCTGGCTTCTCCAGGCGGTCCTTGACCTCGTTCCACAGGTTGGCGCCCTTCAGCGAGCGTTCCACCAGGACGTCGGCCTCACCCTTGGAGATCTTCTTGTTGTTAAGCTTCACCCCTGCCAGCACGTTGTCCCGGATGGACATGGTGGGGAACGGGTTGGGCCGCTGGAACACCATGCCGATCTGCGAGCGGACGGTCACGGGGTCCACGCCCGGGCCGTACAGGTTGTCGCCGTCGAGCAGGACCTCGCCCTCGACGCGCGCCCCCGGGAGGACCTCGTGCATGCGGTTCAGGGTGCGCAGGAAGGTGGACTTTCCGCAGCCCGAGGGTCCGATGAACGCGGTAACGGACTTGGCCTCGATGTTGATGGTGACGTCCTCTACGGCGAGGAAATCGCCGTAGTACACGTTCAGGTCCTTGACGTCGATGCGCTTAGACATGGTGTTCCTTCACTAACTGGTATGAATTGAAGTCTAGGTTCCGGCGGATAGGACCGGAAGGGACGCTGGCTGGAAACTGTCAGCGGCCCGTCTTGGGGGCGAAAACCCGGGCGATCAGGCGGGCGCCAAGGTTGAGGACCATGACCAGGATGATCAGCACGAGGGCCGCGCCCCAGGCACGCTGGGATGACGGATCCGGGTTGGCCGGCGACGTGGGGTTCAGGATCTGGGTGTAGATGAACGTGGGCAGCGAAGCCATCCAGCCGCTGAACACGTTGGAGTTGATGCTGGTGGCGAAGCCCGCGGTGACCAGGATGGGCGCCGTCTCACCGATGACGCGGGCGATCGCCAGGGTGACGCCTGAGGCAATGCCGGAAATCGCCGTCGGGATGACAACCTTGACGATGGTCCGCCACTTGCGCACGCCCAGGGCGTACGCGGCTTCGCGCAGTTCGTTGGGAACGATCTTCAGCATTTCCTCGCTGGAACGCACCACCACGGGGATCATGAGAACGGAAAGCGCGACCGCGGCAACGGCGCCGGTTTTGGTGCCGGGGCCGACAATGGCGAAGAAGAAGGCCGCCGCAAAGAGGCCTGCCACGATGGAAGGAATGCCGGTCATGACGTCAACGAAGAACGTGATGGCGCGGGCCAGCCGGCCGTCGTTGCCGTACTCCACCAGGTAGATGGCCGTCAGCAGGCCCACCGGCACCGAGATGACCGTGGCCAGGAGGGTGATCTGGATGGTGCCGATAAGGGCGTGGTAAATACCGCCCAGGACCGGGGCGCCTTCCTCCGCGGCCCGGTTGTCGTAGACACCGGTGACCCCGTTCATGGACGTCGTGAGGAATCCCGGGTTGAGGAGTCCGGGAACGCCGTTGACCAGGACCGTCCAGATCACCGAAATGAGCGGCAGCAGGGCGATGAGGAAGGACCCCACCACCAGGCAGGTGGCCAGCTTGTCCTTTGCCTTGCGGGAGCCCTCCACGGCTGCGCTCCAGGACACCAGCCCGATGGCAAACAGCAACGCCGAGACGATGCCCCAGCCGACGGGGTTGAAGCCCACCAGGGCCATGATGGCGGCACCCAGGATCAGGGCTGCGGCAAGGACGACGTACGGCGCATACTTGGGCAGCTGGCCTTTGGTAAGTGCCGAGCGCTTGCTGCGCACAGGGGTAAGCGTGGAGGTCATTTAGTTGGCTCCCGAGAATTCTTTGTGCCGGGTGATGATCCAGCGCGCGATCATGTTCACGGCCAGGGTGATGACGAAGAGGACCAGGCCGGCAGCGATGAGGGTGCTGACCTTGAGCCCGCTGGCCTCCGGGAAGTTCAGGGCGATTTCGGCGGCGATGGTCTGGTTGCCGGACTGGATCAGGCTGGCGGTGAGGGCGCCGGAGGACAGCACCAGGGCGACTGCCATGGTCTCGCCGAGTGCACGGCCCAGGCCGAGCATGACGGCGCTGATGATGCCGGGCCGGGCGAACGGCAGGACGGACATCTTAATCATTTCCCAGCGCGTCGCGCCCAGGGCGAGCGCGGCTTCCTCGTGCAGCTTGGGGGTCTGCAGGAAGATTTCGCGGGACAGGGAGGTGATGATGGGCAGGACCATCACGGACAGGACGATGCCGGCGGTCAGGATGGTCTTGCCGGTTGCGGAAGCCGGACCCTGGAAGATCGGCAGCCATCCCATGTTGGCGGCCAGCCAGTTGTAGGCGGGCGAGATTTCCCTCGCCAGGAAGGCCGCACCCCAGGCGCCGTAGATGACGGACGGGATGGCGGCCAGCAGGTCCACCACGTAGCCGAGGCCGGAAGCGAGTCCGCGGGGGGCGAAGTGCGAGATGAACAGGGCGACGCCGATGGCGATGGGCGTGGCAATGACCAGGGCGATGACCGCAGCGATAAGCGTGCCGATCACGATGGGCCAGATGTAGGCGAAGAAGCCGGCGCCGCCCTGGATTTTGTCGGCCGGCGCGGTCAGCGCGGGGATTGCCTGCACTACCAGGAAGAGTGCGACGCCGAAGAGGACGGCAAGAATGAGGCAGCCGGCGGCCAGCGCGGCGCCCGAGAAGATTTTGTCCCCGGCGCGCCCGGCGCCTTGGGTACTTGTCAGGGGGGTGGCGGTCATTCGACGGCCCTTCGGTTGGTAGCTGATTCAGGAAAGATGTGTTGTCCAATGCCAAGTTCCCCGCACTGCCTTTCGGCAGGCGGGGAACCCGGGTTCAGAGCGGTTATTAGGACTTGACCTTGATGGAGTCGATAGCCGCAGTTGCCTTCTCTGCAAGGGTAGAGGAAAGCGGGGCCGACTTGGCGGAGTCCGCGGCGGCCTGCTGGCCTTCCTCGGAAACTACGTAGTTTTCGAAGGCCTTGACCAGGTCAACGGTTTCCTGCTTGTCGTAGGCGCTGCAGACCACGTGGTAGGAAACCAGCACCACCGGGTAGGCACCCGATGCGGTGGTCTTGCGGTCCAGCTTGATGGCGACGTCGTTGGCTGAACGGCCTTCAACGGCCTTGCCTGCCTCGACGGCCTTGGCTGCGGCGTCGGCGGAGATCTTGACGAACTCGCTGCCCACCTTGATGGAGGCGGTGCCGAGCTTGCCGCCCACAGCTGAGTCATCAGCGTAGGTCACGGCGCCGGGGGTGTCGGTGACGGTCTTGACCACACCGGAGGTGCCCTTGGCGTTTTCGCCCTGCAGGGTGGCAGGCCATACGCCGGAGGACTTGTCCGTCCAGACCTCGGGTGCTGCAGAGGCCAGGTAGTCGGTGAAGTTGGTGGTGGTGCCGGAGTCATCCGAGCGGTTCACCGGGGTGACCTTGAGGTCCGGCAGGCTGACGCCCTCGTTCAGGGCGGCGATGGCGGGATCGTTCCACTTGGCGATTTCGCCGCGGAAGATCTTGGCAACCGTGGTTGCATCCAGCTTCAGGTCCGTGATGCCGGGCAGGTTGAAGGCCACGGCGATCGGGGAGATGTAGACCGGGATGTTGATGGCGCCGTCGGGACCGCACACGGCCTTGGAGGCCTCGAGCTCTTCGTCCTTGAGGTAGGCGTCCGAACCGGCGAACTGGGCTGAGCCGTCGATGATGGCCTTGCGGCCGGCGCCGGAGCCGTCCGGGGAGTACTGCACGGTGGCGCCCTGGTTTGCGGAGGCAAAGCCTGCCTTCCACGCGTCCATGGCTGCACCGGTGGAGGATGCGCCGATGCCGGTCAGGGTGCCGGTGACCTTGGGGCCGGAAGAGGCCTGGTTGCCGGTGGGCGAGGTGTTCGTGGCGTTGTCTGAACCGCAGGAGGTAAGCGCGAGAGCGCCGGCTGCGATGACAGCGATAGCCGCGTGGCGGCCGAAGCGGAGTGCCTTCACTAGATGTACCCCTTCCAGGGTTTTTCAGTTGCGGTCAGGGACGGAGAACCCTGCTGCGCGATGCGTACGTTTTGTACCTTCATCGAAGTTAGGGTCCGCAGGTAACGGGATGGGCTGCCCAAGGTTAACGGAGGATTAACGGCGGCGGGATATTCGTTGACATATGCCCGGTCACCATTGCGCAGATCACATGTTCGGCCGTAAGGCGCCGCGCACCGGGAAATACAACGGGGCCGGCAGCAAATACACTGGACGGCATGGCTCCCGCAGCAGGACTCTCAGCAGGCAGGCGGTTCCTGCGCGGCCGCTTCCGCACAGGCCTGATCCGCAGCCGGAACTCCCTGCTCCCTGCGGTCCAGATGACCGTCTGCGCCGTGGGAGCTTACGCTTTCGCGGAGTACGTGCTGGGACATTCCGGCCCCCTGTTCGCGGCCACGTCATCCCTGATTGCCCTCGGTTTCTCCCGGGAGCCGAGGCTGCGGCGGGTGGTGGAGGTTGGCCTGGGCTGCACCATCGGCATTGCGGTGGGCGACCTGCTCCTGCACTGGCTGGGTCCCGGGATCTGGCAGGCCGCCGTCGTCCTTCTTTTCTCCATCCTGCTGGCCCGCTTCCTGGACAGCGGCAATATCTTCACCACCCAACTGGGCCTGCAGTCGCTGCTGGTCGTCCTGCTCCCCGCGCCGGCCGGCGGGCCTTTCACGCGGAGCATCGACGCCGTGGTGGGCGGGCTGTTTGCCCTGCTGGTAACCATCCTCGTCCCCAAGGATCCGCGCCGCGAACCCCGCAAGGACGTGAAGAATCTCCTCCACGAGCTTGCCGAGGTGCTGCGCGAATGCGCCAACGCCCTGGACAACAGCGATTCCACCCAGGCCTGGCACGCCCTGATCCGGGGAAGGAACTGCCAGCCGCTGGTGGACGCCATGCGCCAGTCGCTGCGCACCTCCGGCGAGGTGGCCAGGCTGGCCCCCGCCTACCGGAGGCACCGGGAGGAACTGGACCAGCTGAAACAGTCGCTGGACTTCATCGACCTGGCGCTGCGGAACAGCCGCGTCTTCGCGCGCCGGCTTACCAGCGCCATCAACCATGCGGCGCTTTCGGATGAAGCCACGGAAAACATCGCGGAGGTGCTGCAGGAGACCGCTGCCGCCATCGACGAGCTTTCGCTCGGCTTGGCGGAAACGCACGACGGCGTCCGCCGCGCCCACATGCGCACGGCCCGCCGGGACCTCAGCGAGATCGCCCTGCGCCTGCACCCCAAGCTCCTGGAAGTGCAGCGGCTGGAGGGCGAAACGGTGGTGATGCTGTACCGGCCGCTGATGGTGGACCTTCTGGAGGCCACGGGCATGGACGCGAGCGAGGCCCGGGACGTGCTGCCGGCGCTGTAGTGGCCGGTGGCCCTAATTAACCGGTGGGTGGGCCTGTAGGGCAGTTCCTGCAGCTTGAGGGCGGTGCCACAGGGCGGCGGCCTGAATTGTCGGAGCCCGCCGCTAGGGTTGGACGCATGGCTACGAAGACTTCCCGGGCATCCAAGGCGCCCGCCTACAAGTGCGCCGAGTGCGGCTGGACCACAGTCAAATGGGTGGGCCGCTGCGGCGAGTGCCAGGCGTGGGGCACGGTCGAGGAAACCGGCGCCGCCGTGGCGCGTACGACGGCGGCCACAACGGTCCTTGAGCCCGCCCGCCGCATTGCCGAGGTGGATGCCACCACCGCCGCATTCCTGCCCACGGGCGTTGATGAACTGGACAGGGTGCTGGGCGGCGGACTGGTGCCCGGCGCCGTCATCCTGCTGGCCGGTGAGCCCGGCGTCGGCAAGTCCACGCTGCTGCTGGACGTGGCCGCCAAGTTTGCCCGGACGGCCCAGGACGTGCTGTACGTGACCGGGGAGGAGTCCGCGGCGCAGGTGAAGCTCCGCGCAGAGCGGATCGACGCCGTGGCTGAATCGCTCTATCTCTCCGCGGAAACGGACCTCGGCCAGGCGCTGGGGCAGGTGGAGAAGATCGAGCCGCGGCTCCTGATCGTGGACTCGGTGCAGACCCTCAGCAGCGCGGATGTTGACGGCAGCGCCGGTGGCGTGTCCCAGGTCCGGGAGGTTGCCGCGTCCATCATTGCCGCGGCCAAGCGCCGGAACATGACAACCCTGCTGGTGGGCCACGTGACCAAGGACGGTTCCATCGCCGGGCCGCGGCTGCTGGAGCACCTGGTGGACGTGGTGTGCCAGTTCGAGGGCGAACGCCATTCGCGGCTGCGGATGCTGCGCGCGGTCAAGAACCGTTACGGGCCTACCGACGACGTCGGCTGCTTCGACCTGAACGAGAACGGCATTGAAGGCCTCGCCGATCCCAGCGGGCTTTTTGTCAGCCGCACCAAGGACCCGGTTTCCGGAACCTGCATCACCGTGACCATGGAGGGCCGGCGGCCGCTGCTGGCCGAGGTACAGTCGCTGCTCGCGGAAAGCCCCAACTCGCAGCCGCGGCGGGCCACCAGCGGGCTGGACAGTTCACGGGTCTCCATGCTGCTCGCCGTGCTGCAGCAGCGCGCGGGAACACTCCTGCACAAGGACGACTCGTACGTGGCCACAGTGGGCGGGGTGAAGCTCAGCGAACCCGCCACGGACCTTGCCATTGCCCTGGCTGTGGCCTCGGCCAAGGCCCGCAAACCGCTGCCCATCCGGCTCATTGCCTTTGGAGAAGTGGGCCTGGCCGGCGAGGTACGTCCGGTGCCGGGCATCAACCAGCGCATCCAGGAGGCCCACCGCCTCGGGTTTACGCATGCCGTGGTTCCCGCGAGCCATGCAGGGCCTGGCCCGATACCGGCCGGCTTCTCAGTGCGGGAGGTGGAACACCTGGCCGAGGCCCTGAGCCTGCTGATCGGGTAGCTAGCCGTGCTGCGGCAAGGAATCGGGGTCGTCCCGGTGAACGTTGAAAAGCCAGCCGGACACGTCACTGCGCAGCACCAGCAGCGGCCCGCCCGTAGCGGTGACGTTTCCGGTGGGTACGTAGTAGCCGCGGCCGGAGCCCGGCCCGCCGGCTGCCCGGTCCAGGGCATCCACCAGGTGCCGCGGCAGGTGGCCCTGCGGACCAAGGCTGCGAAGCTCTTCAAGTTCTTCCGGCGTAAGCCGACCCAAAACCTCAGCGATACTGGCCATGACGGGTCCCTTCGAGCAGAGTGCCTGAAGGAATAACCTAAACCAGGGCCGTGAACTGCAGGTTAACGTTGGACGGCATCTTCTGTTCGTTGTTGAATATCCATCTCCCGGAGGACAAATGCCCGTTACGAGTGCAGGAATCCTGCTGTACAGGCAGGCGGCCCCGGGCCTGCTGGAGGTGTGGATTGCCCACATGGGCGGCCCGTTCTGGGCCCGCAAGGACGCGCACGCCTGGTCCGTCCCCAAGGGTGAATACTCCTTGGGCGAGGACCCGCTGGCCGCGGCCCTGCGCGAGTTTGCCGAGGAGATGGGAACCCCCGCACCCGACGCCGACTACCGGCTTCTCGGGGAGTTCAAACAGCCCTCGGGCAAACTCATCACAGTATTTGCAGCCGAGCATGACTTCCAGCCGGAACGGATCGTCAGCAACACCTTTCCGCTGGAGTGGCCCAAAGGTTCAGGCCGCATCCAGCAGTACCCGGAAGTCGACGATGCCCGCTGGTTCCCGGAACCGGAAGCCCGGTCCAAGCTGGTGAAGGGCCAGCTGCCAGTCCTTGATGCCCTGGTGCAACTCGTCCGCGCGGAATCCTAGGGCTTGCCCTGCCTCTCCCGCTAGCCGCGCTGCGGGCACCCGTCAATGGTCCCTGCACCCCCGCACGCCGGGGTGCGTTGTCCACATGCGGGTGCGATGTACTTCGCGACGGGTGATGGGCCGAGTTGCAGTGGCCTAAGCGCCAGTAATCACCAGGGCCACGCTGTGCCCGCCGAAACCGAAGGCGTTCACCAGGCCGGCCGGCGGAGTACCCGGCTGGAGCCGGCGGACTTCTTCGGTGACCACGTTTAGGTCGACCTCGGGGTCCTGCGCCTCAACGTTCAGCGTCCCGGGAAGCATCCCGGTGCGCAGGGCTTCCACCACCACGACGGCGGCCAGCGCCCCCGCGCCGCCGAGCAGGTGCCCGGTGTGCCCCTTGGTGGACGTCACCGGAATCCTGGCGCCGAAGATGGCGTTGATGGCCTGGCCCTCGAGCCTGTCCCCAACAGGGGTGGACGTGGCATGCGCGTGCACGAAGCCGATGTCCCCGGCGGTCATGCCGGCGGACTCTAGCGCCTTCTGCATCACCCGCCGCTGCATGGCGGGATCGGCGGCCACGATGTCATTCGCGTCGGACGTCACCGCTCCCCCGGCCACTGCCCCCAGAACAACTGCTCCGCGGGCGCGCGCGTGCTCTTCGCTCTCCAGCACCACCACGCCGGCGCCCTCCGCGAGCACAAAGCCGTCCCGGCCGCCGTCGAACGGCCGCGATGCCCGCTGCGGATCGTCATTGCGGGTAGACAGGGCGCGGATCTGGGAGAAGCCCGTGACCACCAGGTCGTTGACCGAGGCGTCAACGCCGCCGGCAATAACGACGTCGGCAGCGCCGGAGCGGATCATCTCGGCTGCCTGGACAATCGCCTCAGCCCCGGAGGCACATGCGCTGACAGGCGTCCGGGCGCCGCCGCGGGCGCCGAGGTCGATGGACACCCAGGCGGCCGGGCCGTTGACCATAAGCCGGGTGAGGGTGTGCGGCGAAACCTTGCGGGGGCCCGACGCCGCGAGGGTCCGGTCCTGCTCCAGGGTGGAGCCAAGCCCGCCGTACGCCGAGCCGATCACCACGGCCAAACGCTCGGGATCGACCTCCGGGGCGCCTGCCTGTTTCCAGGCCTCGCGGGCTGCGATCAGCGCCAGCTGCCCGCAGCGGTCCATGCGCTTCATTTCGCGGGTGCTGAGGTGTCCGGAAAGATCAGCAGTGACCTGTCCGGCCATCTTCACCGGCAGCTGCTCGGCCCACGCCTCCTCAAGCGGCGCGATCCCGGATTTTCCGGCCACAAGGCCGGCCCACGTTTCGGGCACGGAGGAGCCGACCGGGTTGATGGTGCCGACGCCGGTGACCAGCGCGCGGGGTTGTGTTGCACCGGCTTTGACTGCGTTCATGGTTCGCTACTTTGCTGGGTTGTGGGTGCCGATGGGCACGAGGGTGAGGTCGGGGTGGTTCTTCTCGATCCGCCGCAGCGCCCAGACGTCGTTGAACAGGGCGAGGTATTCGCCGTCGGACCGCAAAAGCACCTCGGCGCCCGGTACGTTGGCGAGCGCAGGCATGGCGTCCGCCGTCGAAATCCGAGCCAGTGAGTAGGGCAGGCGTTCCAGGCGCATGGGCGCGTTGAAGTCGTGCGCCATGCGGTCCTCCACCACTTCGAACTGCATGGGGCCGACGGCGGCAAGCACCGGAGCCTGGTCGCCGCGGACGTCGGAGCGGAGCACCTGGATGACGCCCTCGTGTTCGAGCTGCTCGATGCCGCGGCGGAACTGCTTGAACTTGCTGGGGTCCTTGGAGCGCGCCACCTGGAAATGCTCCGGGGCGAACAGCGGGATGGCGGGGTACTCCACCGGGCCCTCGAGGAACAGGCTGTCCCCCACGCGAAGGGAGGAAGCGTTGACCAGGCCGACGACGTCCCCGGGGTATGCCTCGTCGATCACTTCGCGTTCGCGGCCGAACACCTGCTGGGCGTACTTGGTGGCGAAGGACTTGCCGGTGCGGGTCTGGGTGACCACCATGCCGCGCTCGAACACGCCGGAGCAGACGCGGATGAAGGCCACGTGGTCCCGGTGGGCCTTGTTCATGCCGGCCTGGACCTTGAAGACGAAGCCGGAGAACGGGGACTCGACCGGCCTGGGGTTGCCCTCGATGTCCGGGCGGGGAGCTGCCGGCGGGGCGAAGTCCACCAGCGCGTCCAGCAGTTCCTTGACGCCGAAGTTCAGCGCGGCGGAGCTGAACAGGATGGGGGTTGCCTTGCCGGCGTGGAAGCTTTCGACGTCGAACTCCAGGTTCGATTCGATGACCAGGCCGGCCTCGTCCACGGCGTCGGACCAGTTGCTGCCCTGGCTCTCCGCAGCTTCCTCAGGAGTGAAGTACTCGGTGATGGCGATCTGGGCGCCGGCGTTGTTGCGCTGGAACCGGGCGAACCGGTCATTGCGGAGGTCCCAGACGCCACGGAAGTCGCCGGAGATGCCGACTGCCCACGTGAGCGGCATTGGCTGCAAGCCCGTGCGCTCGGTGATTTCATCCATCAGGGCAAGGGCGTCCAGGCCGGGCCGGTCCCACTTGTTGATGACGGTGATGATGGGCAGGTTCCGCTGCTTGCAGACTTCGAACAGCTTCATGGTCTGGGTTTCCAGGCCCTTGGCGGCGTCCACGAGCATGACGGCGCAGTCGACGGCGGCCAGCACGCGGTAGGTGTCCTCGGAGAAGTCCGCGTGGCCCGGGGTGTCCAGGAGGTTGATGACGGTGTCCCGGTAGGAGAACTGCAGCGCCGCGGAGCTGATGGAAATGCCGCGGTCCTTCTCCATCTGCATCCAGTCAGAGACGGTTTCCTTGCGGTTGGCCTTGCCGCTGGAGGCACCGGCGGTGCCGATCACCTTCGCGTGCAGGGCCAGCGCTTCGGTGAGCGTGGACTTGCCGGCGTCGGGGTGCGAAATGACAGCAAAGGTCCGGCGACGGCCCGCCTCTTTGTGGATACCGGAGATCCGGGCGGGGGTCAGGACATCTTGGGACACGGTGCTACTTTCGCTGCGGTTGGGACTGCCCGGGCGCTGCCTCGAGGGCACTGAGGCGGTGGGGCCGGGGAAACGGGGCTGGCAAACAGCCAAGTTCCAGTTTATCGCAGGGCGGCAAACCGGCGGCGGCGGCGCTTAACGCCCGCGAAACGGCACGTTCAAAGCCGCGAAATGACGCCGGGCTAGCGTGACCGCATGAACACCAACGACACCCCGGCGCACGGATGCCCCCGGCGCCGCATAGTAAGGATCTGAGCGGCTGTGCAGGGTCTCTCCTATTCCGGCAACCTGTTCTTCGATCCCCTGGCCACCGGCCTGGCACCCGCCTTGATGCGGGATCCCGATTCGCTCGGAAATGCGGAGCGGCCGCGCCGGGGAACCCAGGCCCCGGCCGAACAGAAAGCCCTCCGGGCGGCGTCCCTTTCGAAGGTCAGCAAGGACCTAGAGCGGATGCTGCGGGAACGGATGCGCTGACCGCGCCACCAGCTGAATATCCGGAACACAGGACGTGCCTGTAATGCGGCATTGCAGGCGATGTAATGCCGCATTACACTTTTAGTGTCATGTGAGAAAGGAGGAGCACCAAGAGCATGAGCAAGAGCGAGAAGCTCGTGTTGAAGTTTTGCGACTATTACTCGTTTATGTCGTACACGGATTTCAGGGCATGGGTTGAGGCAGACGATGATTCTTCGCCCGCCTTGTCCTACGCCAGGTCCGCAGACATTCGTTAGGGACTTCAGGCTCCCGGCGCCCAAGGGCGGGATGGAAATGACTTATGCAGGCAGAAGAACCAGCAATCCCGCTCCTTGGCTACGTGGAGATAGCTGAAGCAACCGGCCAGGACGTCGGCCTGATCAGGGTCTGGAAGAACCGCGGAAAACTTCCCAGCCCCGATTTCCAGTTGGGACAGTCACCGGGGTGGCTGGCGGAAACAATCAATCCGTGGATCCAGGAGCACCGGAAGTAAGCCCGGACCCGTTCGCTCGGGCGCTGGCCAGCCGCCAAAGTACCCACTCAAGCACCCGCCGTCGAACGCTTTCCTGAGCCGTTGCGCGGCACCCCCTAATGGGGCACTTTGGGGCTTGGCTGTGCGGAAGAGGGTGTTCCTTACCCCTATCATTGAGCTTGCGGGAAACAGAGCACTTTCTGGTCCTGCCGGCAACCTGCTGAAGCCGGCATTCTTGCGGGCGGCGGCCTGCACCTTTGAAGGGAACACCTATGGCGCGGAGCCCCGAAGAATCACTCAGGGCAACCCTGGGCAGGGTGGCACCCGGCACTCCCCTTCGTGACGGCCTTGAGCGGATCCTGCGGGGACGGACAGGCGCGCTGATCGTCCTGGGCTCGGACCGGACCATCGAGTCCATCTGCTCCGGCGGCTTCGATATCGGCATTGATTTTTCCCCCACGCGGCTCCGCGAACTCGCCAAAATGGACGGCGCCATCATTTGCGACAAGGACGCCGGCAACATCCTGCGCGCCGCCGTCCAGCTGGTCCCGGATTCCAGCATCGAGACCCAGGAGTCCGGCACCCGGCACCGCACAGCCGAACGCGTTGCCATCCAGACCGGCGTGCCCGTCATCTCCGTCAGCCAGTCCATGCAGATCATCGCCCTCTACGTCAACGGCCTGCGCCACGTCCTGGAAGGCTCGGAGAAAGTCCTGGCACGCGCCAACCAGGCACTGGCCACCCTGGAGCGCTACCGCTCGCGCCTGGACCAGGTCACCAGCTCGCTCTCGGCCCTGGAAATCGAAGCCATGGTCACCGTGCGGGACGTGGCCGTCACCCTCCAGCGGCAGGAAATGGTCCGCCGGATCTCCGAGGAAATCGCCCAGTACGTCCTGGAGCTCGGCGAGGACGGCAGGCTCCTGTCCCTGCAGCTCGATGAACTCACGGTGGGCCGCGGCCCCGGCAGCGACGTGATTATCCGCGATTACGGTTCCCCGGACGCCACTGCCGAAGACATCGAAAAAGCCGTGAGCGCCCTGGTCAACCTCGGTCCCACGGAACTGATCGACCTCGGAAAGATTTCCGGAATCGTGGGGTTTGCGGGCGGCGAAGCCAACCTCGATGCCGTCGTGCAGCCCCGCGGCTACCGGCTGCTGTCAGGGCTGAAGGCAGTTCCCAAGGCTGTTGCGGACCGCCTTGTTGACCACTTCGGCGGGCTGCAGTTCCTGATGGCGGCCACGATTGATGACCTGATGACGGTGGACGGCATCGGCGACCAGCGCGCCCGCACCGTCCGTGAAGGCCTCAGCCGGATGGCGGAAGCTAGCCTGCTGGACCGCTTCCTCTAACAACCGCCATCGAGTGCTCCGCAGTTGTCGTTTTGGAGGCTCAAAAGGACAACTGCGGAGCACTCGATGCTAAAGCAGCTGGAAAACGGCCTTGGGGCTGGCCTTGGAGCCGAGCTTCGCCGTGAAGATGTAGTACGCCCCGCCGCCGCCCGGCTTTGCTTCGACAGGCTGGCAGCCCTCCACGCTCCGGTTGCGGGACCACGGGAAATTGGCCGTCTCGCTGGCACCGGGCGCGATCACCTTCAGCAGGTCCTCGCTCTTTGCCTGGCAGTCACGGGAGGAAAAAATCCGGTCCGCGCCGCTGGTCACCAGGAACTCCATCTGCGACGTGCCGATGTTGACCTCACAAGGCATGGTGCCGCCGTTGGTCACCTTGAGTGTGAGCATCGGGTTCTCTTCCGACCCGTAGGCTGCCTTGTCCGTCGAGGCTGACACCGTCACCAGGTTCTGGTTGCATGTTGGAGTGGCCGACGGCGTGGGCGTCGCGGCAGGTTCGGTGGCGGACGCGGAAGGTGACGCCGCGGGACCGGCGGACGCTGCGGCTGCGGGGTCGGTGGAGGAAACCTGCTCCGACTTGCCGCTGAACGCCCCGGCAACCGCGAATCCAGTCACCAGTGCGATGACCAACAGGAGCGCCCCGCCCACAAACAGCCGACGGCGGCGGTAAACCGCCGCGCTTGGCTTGCGGACGGCAGTGGAACCGGATGCCGGCGCCCCGCCACGTGTTGATGAATTGCCTTGCCTGCCCATACTTCTAGGCTAGGGAACTGCCCCGCTTCTGCTACCCACCACGCCGCCGCGCCGCCAACGTTCTGGTCACATCCCGTTTTCGGCCTGCCCGGACGCATCCATTACAGTGTTGGCATCGACACTGCATCCCCCACTGCCGCCTTTTCCGCCGGCTCTGGCCACCCCGCCGGCGGCACGGCAGGACTCAACACGCTGCACGAACGCATCAACGGCTGGTTCGCCGAAACCGCCCGCGACCTGCCTTGGCGTGAGCCCGGCTGCTCCCCCTGGGGCATCCTGGTCAGCGAGATCATGCTGCAGCAGACGCCGGTGGTGCGGGTGCTCCCTGTCTGGCAGGAGTGGTTGAGGCGCTGGCCCACCCCGTCAGGCCTCGCCGGAGAACCTGCCGGTGAAGCCGTGCGCTCCTGGGGCCGGCTCGGGTATCCGCGCCGCGCGCTTCGGCTGCATGCGGCGGCGGCGGCCATAACCCGGGACCATAACGGCAAGGTCCCGGACAGCTACACGGAACTCCTGGCCCTTCCCGGGGTGGGCAGCTACACCGCTGCCGCTGTGGCTGCCTTCGCGTACGGGCGGAGGGAAACCGTGGTGGACACCAACATCCGGCGGGTGCATGCCCGGCTGGTCTCCGGCACAGCCCTCCCGGCCCCGGCCCTCACGGCGGCGGAGATGCGCCTTGCCGCTTCGCTCCTGCCGGCCGCGGACCATTCTTCAGTCCGGTGGAACGCGGCCGTCATGGAACTGGGGGCGCTCGTGTGTACGGCGCGGACACCCAAGTGCGCCGCGTGCCCGGTCAACGACCTCTGCGCCTGGCGGGCGGCAGGTGAGCCGCCGCCGTCGTACGTCCCCAAGGGCCAGGCCTGGCACGGGACGGACCGCCAGGTCCGAGGCGCCGTGGTGGCTGTGCTGCGGCTGGCGGAGGCTCCGGTGCCGGCCGAGATGTTCTATCGGGAACCCGCCGACCTGGGTTTCGCGCCGGCGGGTATGGGCGTCCCGCTCGCGGCCTTGCACAGGCTTAATTCCGCTCCGGAGCAGCTGGAGCGGGCGCTGGCAGGGTTGCTCGCGGACGGTCTGGCGGAGATGCACGACGGCGGCTACCGGCTGCCTGCCTGAGCGCACCGCATTCCGGGGCCGGCAGGAACGGCGGCGGCAGGTGCAGAACTCGCCGCGCCTGGTCTCCTTTTGGCAGCCAGCGCCGCCCGGGAATAACAATGCGGGCATCAGTTGGCCCCGGCGCGGGGCGCCGCGGCCCCCCGCGCCTACGCTGGAAGTATGCGCAAGCATGGGCTGCTTTTGGCACTGATGACGACGGCGGGACTCGCCACGGCTTGCGGCCCGGGCCCCGGCGCCGCCCCGTGCCCTGCCATCGCCCAGGCCACTGCCGTTTCGGTAACCGTGCCGGCAAGCTACGCCCCGCAGGTTGCAGCCCTCCACTTGAAGGCCTGCCAGGACGGCACCTGCAAGGAGGATAACGTGGAGCTCCGGCCCGGAAGCGCGTCGATCGACCAGGGCTGCACCGACGGGGTCTGCTCGGCCACGGCTTCCCCCGACGGGACGAAACTTGCCACGCTGTTCCTGGACACCCTGACCGAATCACCGATGACGGTGACCGCTGCAGGAACGGGCCCGGACGGGGCTGCCCTGCCGGTGCATACGCTGGAATTCCGCCCGCGGGGCGAGTATCCGTTCGGGGAGCATTGCGGCCGGTTCATTACGGCGTCGCTGGTGCTGGATGCCGAAGGGCTGCACCAGAGCGGCTGACTCCCGGGCGGCCGATCCTTCGAAAAGCCCCGGGAGAACGGCCGTTAGAACAGTGCCGGCTGGCCGAAGGCGTTGCCGACAGCGGTGGCCGGTGCCGGCTCCTGGGCGGGGCTGCCGTGCCGCCACTCAAACCCCAGGTCGGCCAGCAGCTCCTCGACGGACGTCTGCCCGTCCAGTACTTCGATATCCGCGGAGCTGTCTTCGGGCTGGGGCATTTCCATGGCATCGAGCATATTGCCAGGAGCGGCCATGGTCCTCAAGAACACACCGCCATGCGCTGATTTGGGCCGGCCCGGATTCCGGGTGCGGCCAGCTTCAGGGTTCCCCGAACCCGGCCTGCACCAGCCCGCCAACATAGTTCACGGCCCGCTCCGCGTCGGCACCCCAGGCTTCCACATGCAGCACGGCCCCCTTCCCCGCGGCGAGCGTCATCAGTCCCGTCATGGATGCCCCGTCCACCCCGTTCACGGTCACCTCGGCATCCATTGCGGACAGGCCGCCGGCGATCTTCGCGGCCGGGCGCGCGTGCATCCCCGCCAGGTTGACCAGCTCAAAGTCCCCGGTGAAGTCCGGGCCCCCTCCGGTGACGCGTCCTTCCTCAACGCTGCTGAGGGGCGGTTGTTCCTGGTCGCGGACCGGACCACCCGCAGCTTCCGCCGCCCGCTTGACTGCCTGCATATCCGCACCGCCCTGGGCCGCAACGGCTGCTGCCACGAGTCCCTCCACGAGCGGCGCGTCGGCCAGCACCATGTCTTCGGCGTTTTCCGCGAACTCCAGCGCGGACTCGGCAGTCATCACCGCGGACCCCAGGTCGGTGAGGATCACAGTGCCCCCGCTGCCAGCCTTGTCCAGCGCGGCCAGGACCTTTTCGAGGCTGGTGCCGATCCTGCCGTCCGAGGTGCCTCCGGCGGTCAGGACCACGACGTCGGGTGCCATCTGGGCGGCAAGCTCGGCAGCGCCGTCGGCAATCTTCCCGCTGTGGGAGACCACCACAAGGCTCACGGTCATGCAGCTGCCCCCACCGCGGCGCGGAGAATCAGCGCTGAGGAGGCGGCGCCGGGGTCCCGGTGACCGGCGCTGCGCTCCCCAAGGTAACTCGCGCGGCCTTTGCGCGCCACCATGGGATCGGTGGCGACGGCACCGGCTTCGGCGGCCTCGGCTGCTGCAACCAGGACCGCCAGGACATCCGAACCGCCGTTCAGCGCAGCCTTTTGCGCTGCCTCCGCCGCCGGAGTCCAGGCATCCACCATTGTCTTGTCCCCGGATTCGGCCTTCCCGCGGGCCACAATGCCGTCCCGGGCTGCGGCCAGGGCGTTTGCCCACGCGGCCGGATCGATTTCCGCGGAGTCCCCCAGGGACGTGGCCGCCCGGAGGAAGGCCGTGCCGTACAGAGGGCCGGCAGCCCCGCCGACCTTGGACATCAGGGTCATCGCGGTAAGTTTCAAGGCAGCCCCGGGTGTCTCCGGGGGCGCCTCCGCCAGCTTCGACAGGACGGCTTGGAAACCCCGGTCCATGTTTTCCCCGTGGTCCGAATCGCCGATGGCGCGGTCGAGTTCAATCAGGTAGACCCGGTTTTCTGCCATTGCCTGCGCGGACAGCGTCAGCCACTTCACCGCCCAGGTGACGTCCAGGGGCACTGCTACACGCCCCAGCGCAGTGCTGCCGTGTGCACCGGTGCGTCCCACAAGTCCGTTAGCTCGTCATCCAGCCTCAGTACTGAGATGGAGCAGCCCTGCATCTCCAGGGAAGTGATGTAGTTGCCCACCAGTGAACGCTCCACGGCGGCGCCCCGCTCGGCCAGGACCTGCGCAGCCCGCCGGTAGACGATGTACAGCTCACTCAGCGGCGTGCCGCCCATGCCGTTGACGAACAGCAGGACTTTATCCCCCGACGTGATACCCAGATCGGCCAGCACGGGTTCCAGCAGCCGGTCCGTAATGCCGTCGGCATTCTCCATGGGGATGCGGTGGCGCCCGGGCTCTCCGTGGATGCCGATGCCGATTTCAATCTCGTCCTCGGCCAGGTCAAAGCTGGGCGAGCCTGCATGCGGGACGGTGCAGGCGGACAGGGCCACGCCCATGGTGCGGACATTGGCGTTGACCCGTTCGCCGATGGCGGCCACAGCCTCCAGGTCATCGCCCCTTTCGGCGGCGGCACCGGCAATCTTCTCCACCAGCACCGTCCCGCCTACGCCGCGGCGGCCTGCGGTGTACAGGGAGTCCTCGACCGCGACGTCGTCGTTCACCAGGACCGTGCGGATGCTGACGCCCTCGGCTTCCGCCAGTTCGGCTGCCGTCTCAAAGTTCAGGACGTCGCCGGTGTAGTTCTTCACGATATGGACGACGCCGGCCCCCGAGTTGACCGCGAGGGTGGCCGGAAGGATCTGGTCCGGCGTCGGCGAGGTGAACACCGCCCCCGGCACGGCGGCGTCGAGCATTCCCCGCCCCACAAAGCCGGCGTGCAACGGCTCGTGCCCGCTGCCGCCTCCGGAGACCAGGCCCACCTTGCCGTTCACAGGCGCGTCTTTGCGCGTGATGAACGTTGGATCTGAGCTGACGGTAACCAAGTCGGCGTGGGCCAGGCCAAAGCCCTGCACTGATTCATCTACTACGGCCCGGGGATCGTTAATGAGTTTTTTCATGGCGGCGCTCCTGGTTCTACTGCCTGGAGAATGTCACTTTGACCCTACTACCGGCAGGCCGGATGGCGGTAGGGATCCCCGCCCGGCAATCCAGCCCGGCGGCAGACGCAGGAAAGGGACAGCCCCCAAATGACTGTCCCTTTCTGTGGGCCCCCCATCCCGGCCTCAGCCAGTTTATCCATCAAATCGAATAAAACAAGTCCTCACAGATCAGGCGGCTGCTACAGCACTTTGATCATGCGTGTGTTGCCCAGGGTGTTGGGCTTGACCCGCGCGAGGTCCAGGAACTCGGCAACACCCTCATCATGCGAGCGGAGGAGTTCCGAATAAACCACGGGATCAACTGCTGACTGGTCGGCCATGACGTCGAAGCCGTGGCGCTTGAAGAAGTCCACCTCGAACGTCAGGCAGAAAACACGGGAGACGCCAAGGGCCCGGGCTTCATCCAGGAGGCTTTCCACCAGCACGTGCCCTACTCCCTTGCCGCGCCAGTCCTGGGAAGCAGCGAGCGTGCGGACCTCGGCAAGGTCTTCCCACATGACGTGCAGCGCGCCGCAGCCAATGACCTCGCCGTCGCTGGATTCAGCGATCCGAAACTCCTGCAGGCTTTCGTAGTAGGCCACCGTCTCCTTGGCCATGAGGATCCGCTGCTCCGCCAGCGGCGCCACCAGCTTCTTGATGGCGGGGACGTCACCGGTTCGGGCAGGGCGAATATGAAAGGAGTCAGTCACAGGGCAATCCTAGTTCGCGGTCAAAGGCAGCCCCACCGCGCCCTTCTTTCCGGGTATTTCGGCCCTGTCCGTTTGACAGTGCCGCCGGGTGTTTCCGGGGCCCGCACAAATGCCGCGCAGCCGGGCCCCTGGTGGGTTAGTCACGCGGCCGGGAATGCCACCTGGACTGCTTCCCGATGGAATTGCGGGACTCCGCATCTGTCAGCTTGCCGCCCTTTTGTACTTCCTTTCCCTGTGCGGGCACCAGCAATCTTTTGGCTGTACGGCTTTCCATCCGGCCGGAAACTGCCGCCGGCTTTCCTTATCCGGGCCGCCATTTCTTTTCGACGATGAGGGCACGGCCAGCAAAAGGCCTTTGCAAAGCCCCGCCCGCGCCCTTTTTGGGAGCGGGCGGTGCTTTGCCTGAATAGGGGCATTGCCTGAATAGTTTGCCCGAAAAGGGCGTTCCCTAAACCCTGCCGGAAAGGCTACAGCCCGAGTTCGGCGGGCAGTGGCACGTCCTGGTCTAGGACGTTCCTGGCCAGGAATGACTCCACAACCTGATACCAGACCTTTGAATGCTGCGGCTGGAGCACCCAGTGGTTCTCGTCCGGAAAATACAGGAACCGATGCGGCGTCTGCCCGTCCTGGTCCGCGGCGAGCTTTGACTTGGACAGCAGCTCGTACCAAAGCCGCAGCCCCTCGCCGATGGGCACCCGGTAGTCCTTGTCCCCGTGGATCACCAGCATGGGCGTGCCGATGTTTTCGACGTGAAGGTGCGGTGAGTTGTCCAGCGCCATCTCTTCTGTCATTTCCTTCAGCCAGTACTGCGAGGCGTCCGTGGTGGGGCCGAACTGGTCCAGCGCCCACAGGCTCGCGTGCGTCACGATTGCCCTGAACCGGTCCGTCTGCCCTGCCACCCAGTTGGCCATGTAGCCGCCGAAGGACCCTCCCATGGCGGCGGTGCGGCCGGCGTCGATGTCGGGCCGCTGGACCGCGGCGTCCGTGACCGCCATCAGGTCCGCGTACGGTGCTTTGCCCCAGGCTCCCCACCCGCGCTGGATGTGGGCCTGGCCGTACCCGGTGGAGAGCGCAGGGTCGGGCAGGAGGACCGCATAGCCCTTGGCAGTCATCAGCCACGGGTTCCACCGCCAGGTCCAGGCGTTCCAGGACCCGAGCGGTCCACCGTGGATCCACAGGAGCATGGGCGCCGGAGACTCCGCTGACGCGCCCTCCGGCAGCGCGAGGTAGGCCGGGACACGGGACCCGTCCGCCGTCGTCGCAGCGATGCGTTCCAGCCTGCCGGGGCACACCGGCCGCTCCGCGGGGGCGGGCAGCCGCGTGGCCTCGCCCGTCCGCAGGTCCAGCCGTACCGCTTCAGGCGGGAACTCGTAGGAGCTCCGCAGGGCGTAGGCGCTGCGTCCGTCCGGCGAAACCACGACGTCGGAGTAGGCCGCAGCGTCCTGCGTCACCCGGGCGACACTTACTTCAGCCGCGCCGGCGGGGACGCTGATCCGGAAGACCGGCGACGCGCCGTCGTCGTCCGCGGTGACCAGGAGGGCGGACCCGTCCGGAAGCCAGGCAGCGGGCTTGGGCCACCGGTCCCAGTCGTGAGCCAGCGGCACCAGGCCGCCCGGGGCGTCTCCGCCTTCCCCCGCTACGTCCAGCAGGTGGAGCTTGACCTGCGGGGCCTCCTGCGGCGTGGTGTCGCTTTCGCTGACAACTGCCAGGGTGCTGCCGTCGGGGCTGACGGGACCCGGGAAAAAGCTCATGCCCTCCTCGTCCAGAAGCACCTTGGTGCTGCCGGAGGCCACGTCCACGGCCACCAGGATGGACCTGCTGTCGGCCTTGGCCAGCGGCTTGGTGTAGCTCGTGTAGATGGTTTTGCCATCGGGGCTGACCACGGCTTCCGCCTCCCGCAGCCTGGGTCCGGCATCCGGTGTGAGGTTCCGCAGGACCAGCGGCGCGGTGGCATCGACGGTTGCCGGTTTGCCGCCGTCCTGTGCTTCGCCCGGCTCAACCGCGAAGATCCGGGGCTGGCCCGGTCCCAGGTCCGCGTCCCAGTACCGGACCGGATATTCACTGTGCAGGATGGCGGAGACCTTGCGGTCCTTCCGAGATTTTCGGCGTTCGGCGTCCTCCTCTTCGTCGGCGGAACCGGCCAGGACCTCCGCGGTCACGAAGGCGGCGTCGGCGTTCCGGGCCGTCAGCACGGCGCCCACTCCGCCGGCCCGGTTCAACACCACGCGGGCTTCGCCGCCGTCCGCGGGAAGCAGCCAGAGCGCCTTGACGGGCTCCTCCTCGGGGCTGTCCGGGTCCGGCCGCGCGGAGGTGAAATAGACGTCCCCGTTGGCGGCGAACGCCGCCCCCGCCTCACCCTTGGCGCTGCGGGTAATCCGCCGGGCGTGCTTTTGCCCCGCGGGATCCAGCTCCCACAGGGCGGTACCGAATTCGGTGCCTTTCCCGTTCAGGGTGGCCACGGTAGTGACCAGCCGGGTGCCGTCCGGGCTCAGGGCGAGGCCACTTACCCGCGGGATTGACAAATAATGGTCCAAATCATGAAAAGGGGTCAAAGGTCGCTCATCCGGGATCGCCGGTTCCAAGTTAGCCATGCCCCGATTCAACCCGACCGTGTCCTACATCACAAACCGCTACCTACCCACGGAACGACGCCGGCGCTCAAGTTCAAAGGGGAGGCAGGGCGCCCGGGTCCGCTCCGGCGACGACCATCAGACATTTCCCGGCGCCTGCTCGTTCCTCGCTTTGACGGCGCCTACATAAATGCCTGATGTCCGTCGCCTCGTGCATAGGCGCGCCTCACGCGAAGCGGAGGGGCCGGGGTCATTTGTGTAGCTTGCGTCAACGCGACGGAGGAGCAGCAAGCGGCAAATGACTCCGGTGCCGCAGCGACTTAGCCACGGGTGACCGCCGGATGCCAACACTTTGACGGGACCGGGGGCAAAGCGAAGGCCCCGCCTGCTCGGGGAGCTGGCGGGGCCTTCGGTTTTTGGTGCTTAGACGCTCGGGGCGATTTCCGGGATGCGCGGCTTGGCGTTGCCGGCGAAGGTGAACTTCGCGTCGTCGCCTTCGCCTTCCACGTCCACAACGACGATGTCGCCGGGGTGGATCTCGCCGAACAGGATCTTCTCGGAGAGCTGGTCCTCGATCTCGCGCTGGATGGTCCGGCGCAGCGGCCGGGCACCCATGGCGGGATCGTAGCCGCGGGTTGCGAGGAGCACCTTGGCGGCCTTGGTGAGCTCGATGCCCATGTCCTTGTCCTTGAGGCGCTTCTCCAGCCGGGTGACGAACAGGTCCACGATCTCGATGATCTCGTCCTGGGTGAGCTGCGGGAACACCACGACGTCGTCCACACGGTTCAGGAACTCGGGGCGGAAGTGCTGCTTGAGCTCCTCGGTCACACGGGCACGCATGCGGTTGTAGCCGGTCTGCGTGTCGGTGCCGGACTGGAAGCCGGTGGCCACACTCTTGGAGATGTCCCGGGTACCCAGGTTGGTGGTCATGATGATCACGGTGTTCTTGAAGTCCACCACGCGGCCCTGGGAGTCGGTCAGGCGGCCGTCTTCCAGGATCTGCAGCAGCGAGTTGAAGAGGTCCGCGTGGGCCTTTTCAACTTCGTCGAACAGCACCACGGAGAACGGACGGCGGCGGACCTTCTCGGTCAGCTGGCCGCCTTCCTCGTAGCCCACGTAGCCCGGAGGGGCACCAAAGAGCCGCGAGACGGTGTGCTTCTCGGAGTACTCGGACATGTCCAGGGTGATGAGGGCGTCCTCTTCACCGAACAGGAACTCCGCGAGTGCCTTGGCCAGCTCGGTCTTGCCGACGCCGGTGGGGCCGGCGAAGATGAACGAGCCGCCGGGGCGCTTAGGGTCCTTGAGCCCTGCACGGGTACGGCGGATGGCCTGGGAGAGGGCCTTGATGGCCTCGTTCTGGCCCACCACGCGCTTGTGCAGTTCGTCTTCCATCTTCAGCAGGCGCGAGGACTCCTCCTCGGTCAGCTTGAACACGGGGATGCCGGTGGAGTTCGCCAGCACCTCGGCGATGAGATCCTCATCCACCTCGGAGATGTCGTCCATGCCGCCGGACTTCCAGTGGCGCTCCTTCTCCGCGCGCTCGGAAATCATCTTCTGCTCCTTGTCGCGGAGCGCGGCGGCACCTTCGAAGTCCTGCGCGTCAATCGCGGACTCCTTTTCCATCTTCAGCTTGGCGATGCGCTCGTCCATGGCCTTGAGCTCCGGCGGAGCGGTCATGCGGCGGATACGCAGCCGGGCACCGGCTTCGTCGATCAGGTCGATCGCCTTGTCCGGCAGGAAGCGGTCCGAGATGTAGCGCTCGGCGAGGCTCGCAGCAGAGGCCAGGGCGCCGTCGGTGATGGTGACGCGGTGGTGCGCCTCGTAGCGGTCACGCAGCCCCTTGAGGATCTCGATGGCGTGCGCCACGGAGGGTTCCTTGACCTGGATCGGCTGGAAGCGGCGCTCCAGCGCGGCATCCTTTTCGATGTGCTTGCGGTACTCATCCAGCGTGGTGGCACCGATGGTCTGCAGCTCGCCGCGGGCCAGCATGGGCTTCAGGATGGAAGCGGCGTCGATGGCTCCTTCAGCGGCACCCGCGCCCACAAGGGTGTGGATTTCGTCGATGAAAAGGATGATGTCGCCGCGGGTGCGGATCTCCTTGAGGACCTTCTTCAGGCGCTCTTCGAAGTCACCGCGGTAACGCGAGCCTGCCACCAGGGACCCCAGGTCCAGGGTGTAGAGCTGCTTGTCCTTGATGGTTTCGGGGACGTCGCCGCGGACAATCGCCTGGGCCAGGCCCTCGACGACGGCCGTCTTGCCGACGCCCGGCTCACCAATCAGGACCGGGTTGTTCTTGGTGCGGCGGGAGAGGACCTGCATGACGCGTTCCATCTCCTGCTCGCGCCCGATGACGGGGTCCAGCTTGTTCTCGCGCGCAGCCTGGGTGAGGTTGCGGCCGAACTGGTCCAGGACCACAGACCCTGCAGGCGTGCCCTCGGGCTGCCCGGAGCCGACGCCTGCGCCGGTGGTCTCCTTGCCCTGGTAGCCCGACAGGAGCTGGATGACCTGCTGGCGGACCCGGTTCAGGTCGGCGCCGAGCTTGACCAGCACCTGGGCAGCAACACCCTCACCTTCGCGGATGAGGCCCAGCAGGATGTGCTCCGTGCCGATGTAGTTGTGGCCCAGCTGGAGGGCTTCGCGCAGCGAGAGCTCCAGCACCTTCTTGGCACGGGGCGTGAAGGGGATGTGGCCGGACGGCGCCTGCTGGCCCTGTCCGATGATCTCCTGCACCTGCTCGCGAACGCCGTCGAGCGAAATGCTCAAGGACTCAAGAGCTTTGGCGGCAACACCCTCACCCTCATGGATAAGACCCAAGAGGATGTGTTCGGTACCGATGTAATTGTGGTTCAGCATGCGTGCCTCTTCTTGGGCAAGCACAACTACGCGACGGGCACGGTCCGTAAATCGCTCAAACATTTCGCCACACTCCTAGCTACGACGTACTTTGATGCTACGTGGCTGGCCCCTGGTTGTGGAGCGTGTTCGCCACAGGGGAAACCGTGGTGGTTCGGGAATATCCTGAGAAGGGGTCCAGGGAGGTAATGAGATGTCGCAGGTGGATCTGAAACGCGTCCGTCGTCCGGCGGAAGTTGCCGTGGCGGCCGGCATTGTCTGGCTTGCGGGCATCAGTCCGGTGCCCGGCGTCTACCTCGAACCCGATCCCGCCCGGCGGCTCACGATGCTCCGCAAAGGGCAGCGCTCATGGATCGTGGGACAGCACGTCGCCGCGGCCGGAACCGCGGCGATGCCCGCCGCCTTCGCACGCCTGGCCCTTGCCCTCCCTGCCGGCCGGGCCAGGACGCTGGTGGCCGCAGCCACCGCCGCCCTTGCCGCGGGGGCGCCCCTGTTTGTTTCCCAGCTCGCCCTGCGCGCCTCCGACCTGGAGCGCTTCGCTGCACGCCGGCTTCCGGGCTGGCCGTTCCTCAGCTACGCGTGGCTGCACGTGCTTGCCCTCGGGTCCCTGTCCGGAGCGCTGGCAAGCCTTCCGGACAGGGAAAAGGAAGCGGCCGCCGTCGCTCTCGCCACACTGGGATCCGGGGCGGTCCTGGCGAAGACCGGTGACATCCCGCCGTTCGTGTTCTATGTCGCCGAACAAATTGCCGCCGCAGGTTTCCTGCGCGGCAATCCTCCGCGGCACCCGCATGAACCGTCGCTGCCCGAGTAATGGGCAGCCGCCCATTCCCGGCCCGGAACGCAAAGGCCCGGAACGGGAAAAGGCCCTGCTTCCCGTATGGGAAGCAGGGCCTTTTTATCCGAGGCACGAACTAGGAATGGGCCTTTTGGTAGGCTTCCTGGATTTCAGCCTGAATTCGGCCGCGGCTGTTAACCGTGTAGCCGTTTTCGCGGGCCCATTGCCTAATCTGTGCAGAGTCGTGGCTGCGTCCCCCCGATGCCGCCTTGGCCCGGGCCGGGCGGCCGCCGGAAGTTTTCCGTGCGGCTGCAACAAAACGTTCCAGCGAAGAACGAAGTTCAGCGGCGTTTGCCGCCGAAAGATCGATCTCGTAGTTCGTCCCGTCAAGGCCAAACTTCACATTCTCGTCTGCGGATCCCCCATCCAGATCATCAACGAGGATGATGTTTACTTTCTGTGCCATTTAAGACTTCCTTTTGGAAAGGGTTCGGTGTGCAGAAAAGCAGGATGTTTCCTTAAAAGTATGACTCCCTTTATGGCAACGCGTCAAAGCGGCAAATGGTTCCGGGGGATATTGGAGGGAAAAGCCAGGGGTTTATCAATTCGATTCCGGGTCCGGCCGGTCCGCGGGGGATGCCGCCTTAGCTTCGGCTTCGGCCTGGGCCTGGGCTTCCGCCTGGCGTTCCGCTTTGTCCGCATTGAAAATCGATTTCATGGCGAACCAGAAAAGCAGGCCGACCACCACGGAGGGAAGGAGGACAGCTACATATTCCACGGTCAGTGGCCTTCCGGCTTGAGCAACGGGAACAGAATCGTTTCGCGGATTCCGGCGCCCGTGAACAGCATGACGAGCCGGTCGATCCCCAGTCCGATTCCGCCCATCGGCGGAGCACCGTACTCAAGGGCACGCAGGAAGTCCTCGTCCAGCTGCATTGCCTCGTCGTCCCCGGCGGCCGCATGGCGTGACTGCTCGGTCAGGCGTTCGCGCTGGATAACGGGGTCAATCAGCTCGGAGAAGGCGGTGCCGCGTTCCATTCCGCCGATGATGAGGTCCCAGGCTTCGATCAGGCGGCCGTCCTCGCGGTGCGGACGGGCCAGCGGCTGGGCGGACGGCGGGTAATCGTAGACGAAGGTGGGGTTCAGCAGCGTGGGCTCCACGATCTCGCCGAACAACTCAACAGCGAGCTTCTCGGCATCCCACTTCGGGTCCACCTTGACCTCGTGCTTTGCGGCGATGTCGCGGAGCACCTCCAGCGGAGTATCCGGCGTGACTTCCTGGCCAACGGCGTCGGAAAGCCCCGGGTACACGGCAAGCCAGGCCCACTCGCCGTCGAGGTTGATCTCCCCGGCGTCCGTCTGGAGGACACGTCCGGCACCCACGGCGTCGGCGGCGTCGAGGATGATCTCCTTGATGCGTTCGGCCATCACGAACTGGTCAGCCCACGCCTCGTAGCACTCAAGGGTGGTGAACTCCGGGCTGTGGGTGGAGTCCACGCCCTCGTTGCGGAACACGCGGCCCATGTCGTAGACGCGGTCGATCCCGCCCACCACAGCGCGCTTGAGGTAGAGCTCGGTGGCGATGCGCAGCGTCATCTTCTGGTCGAAGGCGTTCATGTGGGTCTCGAACGGACGCGCCAGCGCGCCGCCGTGGACCAGGTTGAGGATGGGGGTCTCCACCTCCACGTAGCTGTGGCGGAAGAGTGTTTCGCGGATGGAGCGGGTGATGGCGGCGCGGGTGTAGACCATTTCGCGGGCTTCGTCGCGGACCATCAGGTCCACGTACCGCTGGCGGACACGGGTCTCTTCGTTCAGTTCCGCGTGCAGCACAGGCAGCGGGCGGAGCGCCTTGGAGGCCATGGACCAGGACTCTGCCATGACGGACAGTTCGCCGCGGCGGGAGGAGATGACCTCGCCCTTGATGAACACGTGGTCGCCGAGGTCAACCAGGGCCTTCCAGTCCGCGAGCGCCTCTTCGCCGACGTTGGCGAGGCTCAGCATGGCCTGGAGCCGGGTTCCCTTGCCGTCAGTGCCGCCCTCCTGGAGGGTGGCGAAGCACAGCTTGCCGGTGTTGCGGATAAACACCACGCGGCCGGTGACTCCCACGGTGTCCCCCGTGGTGTCGTCCGCCTCAAGGTGGGCGTACTTCTCGCGGATTTCGGCGAGGGAGTGCGTCCGCTCCACCCCCACCGGGTACGCCTCGGTGCCGCGCTCGATCAGTTTGGCGCGCTTCTCCATGCGGATCCGCATCTGCTCGCTGGCGTCGAGGGGCTCTGGGGCGTTCTTGGGCGCGGGGGTGTTTTGGGAAGTCACAATCCCCAAGTTTACCGGGAGTTGGACAGCCCGGCTTCGCGGCTGCCCGCAGGCGCCTGCCTAGGATGGGGTGGTGAAAGAACAGGTACTTCCAACGCACGACGGCGGCCGGCTGGCTTTGTACAGCTACGGCACCGAAGATGCGCCGGGAGAACGCCGGGTGCTGCTGATCGGCGGGGCCTTCCTCACCGCCCTGATCTATCGGCCCTTTTCCGTGGCCCTGGCGAAGGGCCTCGGTGACAGGTGGGCCGTTGACGTGTATGACCGCCGCGGGCGCGGAAGCTCGTCGGAACAGCCAGCGGACTACTCCATGGCCACCGAGATCGCGGATGTGCGCACGGTCCTGGACGCCACGGGCGCTAGGAACATCCTGGGCCACAGCCTGGGCGGATCCGTGGCCCTCAACGCGGTCCAGGAGTTCACCGGCACCGCGTACGTGCCGGACAAGCTTGCGGTGTACGACGCCGCCGTGAACATCGACGGCAGCATCGACACAGGCTGGCTGGACGGGTTCGAGGACGCCGTGAACTACGGCAGGGTGGGCCATGCCCTGGCCCATATGAAGAAGGCCACCAAACCGGGTTCGGCTTTGGCGAGGATCCCCGAGCCCGTCCTTGCCGGGCTGATGGCCGTGCTGTCGCGGACCAAGGTGAACCGGATGTTCCAGGAAGTCATGCCCAGCGGGGTGGGCGAGCTCCGGGCCGCCTACAAGGAGGCGGACCATGCCAGGGACTTCAGCGTGCTTCCTGCCAACACCCACTTCATGGCGGGCGGCAAGAGTCCCGGCTATTACAAGGCAACGGCCGAGCGGCTGCACGCTGCGGTCCCCGGCAGCACCTACGAGCTCTCCCCCAAGTGCTTCCACGGTTCCATCCCGGCTGCCGTGGACGAACTGGTCACCGACATTTCCACGTACTTCAAGGGCTAGGCACCGCGGCTGGACCCTGCCAGCGCGACGTCCCCGAGGTCCTGCCCCACGCCCTTGGGACGGGACAGATGGTCCTTGGCGGCCAGCCAGTCGCCGTAGAGCGTGATGTCCTCCCCCTGTGCGGCGGCCACCGCATCGCAGGCGAACCCCACAGCCCGGGAACCGTCGGCCAGTTGGATTGATCCGAGCAGCATGGGTTCTGGCAGGGCAGCCAGGAACGCCCCAAGTCCGGCTTGGGACACGAGCCACCGTTCCCCCACAAGCTCGGCTCCGCCGTCCTCCGCACGGTACACCCCTGGCTTCGGCGGTTCGGTGTCCAGGGACACCATCCGGTAGCGGGCCGCGGTGCGGACGGGGCCGTCCCAGGCGGCGCCGAGCTCCTCCAGCTGGCGGGCCAGGGGCTGCCCCTTCCGGTGCGCGCCGACCACCACCAGCGGCACGGCGGTTGCGCCTGCGGCCACCGGCCAGGGAACGGACGACGACGGGTGGGCAGCTTCGCCGGCAGCCGCCGGCGCCGCGCCAGGCTCGTGAAGGGCACGAGCGAAGAGGGCAGGCGCTTCGGGGGTCACCTCGAGGAGCCGGGCGATGTCCGCGGCAACGGCGTCCTCGAACGTCCGTGCCACCACGGTCAGCCCGAACTGCGCGCCGTCCACCGTGCCGGCCGGCACCGCAACAGCGCTGAGGTCAAACAGGTTGCAGAAGTTCGTGTACGTCCCCATCAGCGAGTTCACTCCCACCGGGTCCGCGGCCACGTCGGCAAGGGTGGGGTGGAACGGGGCGGTGGGGATCAGCAGGGCGTCAAACCCTTCCAGCCGTGCCATCGCCTGCTGCTTCAACGCTTCCAGCTTGGCCGTGTCAGCCACGTACCGGTGGGCGGGCACGCTGCCGGCCGCCCGGATGATGCGTTCCACGGTGGGGTCGATGCCCGCCTGGCTGTGCGCGCCGCCGTCGTACGTCGCCAGGAAACTGCCGACAGCGGCGTGGCGCTCAGCCACCAGCCCGCCGTCGTACAGCAGCCGGGCGGCCTCGAGGAAGGCATCGAATTCGATCGCCTCCGCCTCCACGCCCAGTCCCTTGAGCCGGTCCACATTGCGGTGGAATTCGGCTGCCCAGGCCTCCGGCAGCGCCGGCAGGGTTGCGGGATAGGCGACCCGCGGCTTTTCCGGTGCCGCCAGCCGGATGTCCGCCGGCCAGGACCGGGCTCCTCCCGCCATCACGCCCATGGCGAGCTCCGCCGTCGAGAGGTGGCGGGCGAAGATGGTGACGGCGTCCCAGGACCGGCATGCGGGCACGACGCCGGCGGTGGACACAACATCCAGCGTCGGCTTGATGCCCACGATCCCCTGCAGCCCGGCGGGCACGCGGCCCGACCCGGCGGTGTCCGTTCCGATGGCGATATCCGCCAGGCCAAGGGCCACAGCGACTGCCGAGCCGGAGCTGGAGCCGCCGGAAATGTAGTCCGGTCGGCGGGAATCCCGGACCGCCCCGTGCGGGCTGCGGGTGCCCACCAGGCCGGTGGCGAACTGGTCCAGGTTGGTGGCGCCCAGCACCAGGGCGCCGCCGGCACGGAGGCGGGCCACCGCTTCGGCGTCCTTCTCCGGCAGGTAGGCGAAGCCGGGGCATGCGGCCGTCGTGGGGATTCCCGCGACGTCAACGTTGTTCTTGACGGCGAGCAGGAGCCCGGCCAGCGGCAGTCGGGCTCCACCCGACACCGCCGTGTCGATGGCGGCGGCCTCCGCCAGGAGGTCATCCGCACTGCGCAGGGTGATCCAGATTTCCGGACGGTCCACTGCATCCAGCGCGGCCAGCGCCGCCTTGACCCGCGTGCCGGCCGGGCCGGTGGTTACGGTGCTCATACTGTTGCCTCTTCCAGTTCCTGCGCTTCGGCAACGGACACGGACTCCGCATCCGCGCTGCCGAGGACCACCACTGCCTCTCCCGCCATCACCTGCGAACCGGCGGCCGGCAGGACGCGGAGCACAACGCCGTCACAGGGAGCTTCCAGGACGGTTTCCATTTTCATCGCCTCCAGCGAGACCAGCGCCTGGCCCTGCACCACCCGGTCGCCTTCCGCCACGTCAACCTTCCAGACGCTCGCGGCGAACGGCGCGGCCACGAGGGACCCGCCGTCGGGAACAGTCACCTCATCTGCCACCGGTGAGATGACAGCGGCCAGGGCGTCGGCGCGGTCGAACTCGCCGGCGTCGGCCCATGCCTGCCGTTCCACGGCGAATGCCTCGCCCTGCTTTTCCCGGAACGCCGCGATGGACTCTCGGTTTTCCTCGAGGAACACCTCGTGCTCGGCCAGCGAAAAGGTTCCGTCCTCGATCTCCACTCCGCGGCCGCGGCCGGCGGCCATGTCCGCGCGGAGATCCAGGAGTTCCTCGGGGCTGACCGGGTACCAGGAGATCCGGTCGAAGAAGCGCAGCAGCCACGGCGAACCGGGCTCGAACGGGGCGGACTCCGCGTAGCGCGACCAGACCTGGGTGGTGCGGCCTACGAACTGGTAGCCGCCAGGTCCTTCCATGCCGTAGATGCACATGTACGCGCCGCCGATGCCCACCGCGTTTTCCGGGGTCCAGGTGCGGGCGGGGTTGTACTTGGTGGTGACCAGGCGGTGCCGGGGATCCAGCGGCGTGGCCACCGGGGCGCCAAGGTAGACGTCGCCCAGCCCGAGGACCAGGTACTCGGCGTTGAACACAGTGTCGAAGACGTCATTGACCGAGTCCAGGCCGTTGATCCGCCGGATGAATTCGATGTTCCAGGGGCACCAGGGGGCGTCGTCGCGGACGCCCGCCATGTAGCGTTCGATTGCCTCGCGGGTGGCGGGGTCGTCCCAGGACAGCGGCAGCCGGACGGTGCGGCTGGGAACCACCAGCTCGGAACTCGCCGGCAGTGCCGCCTCGATCTCCCGGACCAGTCCCAGCAGGCGCTTCGTGGACAGGACCGCGGGATCCACCTTGACCTGCAGGGAGCGGATGCCCGGGGTGAGGTCCACGATGCCCGGAACGCGGAGCTGTTCGAGGTGCTGGTGCAGGGCGTGCACCCGGGCGCGGAGGCCGAGGTCCAGGACCATTTCGCCGTACTCCACAAGCAGGTTGTCGTCGCCGGAGCGGCGGTAGGTGACCGCGGGACGGCCGGGACCTTCCGGCACCCGGCCCAGCACGCCGTCGTCGCCATCCCCGCGCGGGGCAGGCAGGCTGGCGGCAGCGGCAGTGGCCTTCGACAGGTCCCCGGACCAGCCGGCGTCGCCGGGCAGCACCAGCTGCCGGCCGGGGCCGAGGTCCCTGGCCGACGGCGCCTGGCTGACGCGGACGGGAACGAACCGGACCTTGTCCCCCGGCCGGAGCTGGCCGAGCTTCCAGCGGTCGGCGGTCACCACGGTGACCGGGCAGACGAACCCGCCCAGGCTGGGGCCGTCCGGGCCGAGCAGGATGGGGGTGTCGCCGGTGAAGTCCAGGGCACCCACCGAGTACGCGGTGTCATGGATGTTGGACGGGTGCAGTCCGGCCTCGCCGCCGTCGGTCCTGGCCCAGCGCGGCTTGGGGCCGGTCAGCCGGACGCCGGTGCGGGCGGAGTTGAAGTGGACCTCGTACTCGGATGCATACAGCTCTTCGATGTCTTCGCGCTGGAAGAACTCCGGGGCACCGTGCGGGCCTTCCGTCACGGCGAGTTCCCAAGTGGAGCTAAGGGCGGGACGGCTGTCGAGGGGCACTGCTGCTGCGGGGGCTTCTTCAGGTGCGCCGGCGGACGGGGCAACGGCGCGAAGCACGTCGCCGGCGCGCAGGACCCGTCCGGCGTGCCCGCCGAACTGGCCGAGCGTGAAGGTGGAGGCGCTGCCCAGGTACTGCGGAATGTCCAGGCCGCCCTGGAACAGGATGTAGCCGCGCAGGCCTTTGCCGCCGGCCGTGCCGACGTCGAGCGTTCCTCCCGCGGGGACCGTCACCGGCGTCCAGGCGGGCACCTCCTGCCCGTCAACCGTCACTGCCACCTCCGCGCCGGTGACGCAGACAGTGGTGGCGTGCGTGAAGGCCAGGCTGGGGCCGGTCATGGTGAATTCCAGGCCGGGCGCACCTTCCGGGTTGCCCAGGGCGGTGTTGCCGAGCCGGAAGGACAGGTCGTCCATGGGCCCGCTCGGCGGGACGCCGATCTGCCACAGTCCGGTCCGGCCGGGCCAGTCCTGCACGCTGGTCTGCAGCCCGGGGCGGCCCACGGTGATGCGCGGTTCGGGGTCGCCCACGTTGTCCAGGGTGCTCGTGGAGTGCTCGACGCTGCGGACCACGTCCAGGGCGGTGGCGGCGCGGAGCAGCCCTAAGTTGGTCTCGATGCCGTCGATCCTGGTGCCGGCGAGCGCGGCGGCCAGCCGGTCGAAAGCTCCGGTGCGGTCAGTGCCGGAGGTGATGATCTTGCCCAGGAGCGGATCGTAGTTGGTGGACACTTCGGTGCCCGTTTCGGCCCAGGCGTCCACCCGGACGTCCGCCGTTGCGGGGTAGGCGGCGTTGGTGACGGTTCCGGCGCTGGGCTGGAAGCCGCGGGCCGGATCCTCGGCATACACGCGCGCTTCCACGGCGTGGCCGGTCACGGGCAGGCTGTCCGGCACTCCTTCAAGGACGGTGGCGGCTTCGCCGCCGCCCTGGGCCAGGCGGAGCATCCATTCCACCAGGTCCACCCCGGTGACGGCTTCGGTGACGGGGTGCTCCACCTGGAGCCGGGCGTTCACTTCCAGGAAGGACGCTTCCTTGCGGGCGGAGTCGTAGACGAACTCGACCGTGCCGGCCGAGCGGTAGTTGAGGGAGGCGCAGAGGGCCCGGGAGCTGCGGTGCAGTTCTTCGCGCAGTTCGTCCGGGAGGTCGGGTGCGGGTGCCTCCTCGAGGACTTTCTGGTGGCGGCGCTGCAGGGAGCAGTCGCGGTCGCCCAGGCTGACCACACGGCCCTCGCCGTCGCCAAAGATCTGCACCTCGACGTGCCGGGCGTTCTCCACGTACCGCTCGGCGAAAACCCCTGCGGTGCCAAAGCTGGCCCCGGCCAGGCGGGCCACGCGGGGGAAGCTGTCCACGAGCTCGGCCTCGTTGCGGCAGACCGTCATGCCGATCCCGCCGCCACCTCCGGTGGCCTTGAGCATCAGCGGGAAGCCAATCGCGGTGCTGGCCGCAACGGCGTCGTCCACGTCCCCAAGCAGCCCTGAACCGGCGATCATCGGCACCCCGGCTGCCCGGGCGGCGTCGCGCGCTGTGTGCTTGGTGCCGAAGATGCGCAGCTGCTCGGCGGTGGGGCCCACGAAGACCAGTCCCGCCGCTTCCACGGCCTCGGCGAAGGCGGCGTCCTCGGAGAGGAAGCCGTAGCCGGGATGGATGGCGCCGGCGCCGGTTTCCTTTGCCGCCGCCAGGATGGCGTCCACCCGGAGGTAGGACTCCTTGGCCGGCGCGGGCCCCAGCAGTACAGCCTCGTCGGCGAGCCGGACGTGCTTGGCGCCGCGGTCCGCCTCGGAGAAGACGGCAACGGTGCGCAGTCCCAGCTTCTTCGCGGATTCGATGATGCGGCAGGCGATTTCGCCGCGGTTGGCGATCAGGAGGGTGTCGAAGGTGTTCGACGTGTCAATGGAGTTCACAGCGCAGCCTCCGGCCGGGTGACGATCATGCGGACAGGGGTGGGGTTGAAGCCGTTGCAGGGGTTGTTGACCTGCGGGCAGTTGGACACCAGTACCAGGGTGTCCACCTCGGCCCGCAGCGCCACGCGCTTCCCGGGCGCGGACAGCCCGTCCACGATGCCCAGGGCGCCGTCCGGGTCCACCGGGACGTTCATGAACCAGTTGATGTTGGACACCAGGTCCCGTTTGCCCAGGCCCCAGCGCGAGCCCTCGATCAGGAAGTTCTCCACGCAGGCGTGCTGTTCGCGGGTGTGCTGGCCATAGCGGAGGGTGTTGGATTCCTGTGAGCAGGCGCCGCCGATGGTGTCATGAACGCCCACCTCGTCTGCGACGACTGTCATCAGGGGCGCGCCGGTTTCCGCACGCAGGACGGAACCCGTGGTCAGGACAATCGACTGCTGCTGCGCAATGGTGACGGCGGCGGAGTACCGCACGGAGGTGTCGTCCGCCGCGTACAGCAGGCAGTCCACGGCCTGGTTGCCTTCCAGGTCCACAATGGTCAGCACGTCGCCGGCGGAGACGACGGCGGACCAGGGGCCGCGGGCCTCGACGAGCTCGTCGAGGACCACGTCGCCGGGAGCCAGGGCAATGTCGCGGGCGCCTGCTGCGGGAGCGGCGGAGGTGGCGGTGTTCATCGGGCGTTCCTCGCGGTCAGATCGTGTTCGGTGTTGTGCAGTGCCTGCAGGTGTTCGGGAGCCAGGGGACCGGTGAGTGCTCCGGATTCCAGTGCCGCCAGGTCCAGCGGCGCATGCCAGGCCACGATGTCGACGGCAGTCCCGGTGAAGTCAGGGCGCGGGTCCAGGGGGTGGGCGGTGTTGGCCAGTACCAGCACGGTGTCCAGGTGGAGCAGGAGTTCGACGGCGGCGCCCGGCCCGGCGCTCCCGGTGAAGGTGATGCTGCCGGCGGGGTCCACGGTGATGCCCTTGAAGAGGGTCAGCGACGGCGCCACGTCACGCGGGCCAAGCCCGTTCTTGAGCGCTCCAAGGGTAAGCAGCTCGCGGGCGGCAGGGGACGCACTGTGGGCGGTGCCCGCACCGTACCGTGCCGTGTTGCCTGCCAGGGTGGTGGCGCCCGTCAGGGCGTCGTGGCGGGAGGAGGCGTCGGCGACGATCGTGGCCATCAGGCGGCCGGCGTCGGAAAGCAGCGGGTGGCCTGCTGAGGGGTAGGCCTGCCAGGGCACCTTGACGGTGTCCGCGATGTTGAGCCGCTCGTGCAGGGCTCCGGCGCGGTAGAGGAGGGCGTGCACGCAGGCGTCGCCGGAGGTGTCCGTGAGCCTGATCCTGGTGCCCCGGGCCAGGGTCATGGTGGTGTAGCGCCCGAAGGCGAGGGATTCGGCCCAGGTGGGCTGGGCGGCGGCGTCCCCGGTGAGGCCGGCGGTCAGGCGGTCGGGCGCGGAGGCGGCGGGCACAAACCGCATCGTGTCAACGGTCCTGCCGTGCTGCTCCCTGGCATGGGCGCGGGCGCCTGCCGTGGTGGCGGTGCCGGCCGATGCCGGGCTTTCGGTTACTTGAGTCATGTCTATCCCGTGTTGTTCTGGAGCGCGGTTCGTTGCGCGTGGTTGTTCCCGGAGCTGTTGTTCCGCAAGCCGGGGTGGAGCTCCGGTGCGTCAGGCCTTCGAAGCCAGGTTCCGGCGTCGGACCCACATCCCCAGGAGCAGGACGACGGCGACCATCAGCGGCGCTGAGTAAAGGAGGAGTCCGTTTTCGCCGGAGGGGTCGTAGACCTCCGGACGCGGCCAGGCAAGGTTGACCACCATGACGGCGCCGTAGAGGACGGCGAGGATGTTCACCGGGAGTCCCCAGCGGCCCAGCGAGAACAGTCCTTCAGGCAGCGCCTGCCCCACCCGGTTCCAGTCGCCGCGGAGCCTGTTGACGAGCTGCGGCACGGTGACCAGGAGGTAGGCGATGTAGACCATGACGATGCAGACGCTGCAGAGGGTGGTGAACAGGGCGGCGTTGCCAACGTTGATGGCAAGGACGCCGACGGCCAGGGCGCCGATGGCGATCGACGGCCACATGGGCGTACCCCGGGTGGGGTGGACTGTCGACAGCAGGGCGGACGCGGGCAGCTTGCCGTCGCGGGCCATGGAGAACACCAGCCGGGAACCGGCGGTCTGGATGGCCAGGGTGCAGACGAAGATGGCGATGGCCACGTCCACCAGCAGGACCTTGCCCCAGAACGTGCCCAGGACGGCGGTGAGGACGTAGGGCAGGCCCTCGGTGGCAAGGCGGCCGTCGTCGAGGCTTGGCGCGGCCATCAGGGCCGTGATGATCATCAGGGCGCCGCCGATGCCCGAGATGAGCAGGGCGGAAAGAATGGTGCGCGGCGCTGTCCGGCGCGGGTCCTTGGTTTCTTCCGAGAGTTCGCCGGCGGAGTTGAAGCCCACCATCACGTAGGCGGCCATCAGGCCGGACACCAGGAAGGCTCCCACGGCGCCGAGTTCGGACGTCTGGAGCACCGTGGTGTCCGCAACAACCTCAGGTCCGCGCTGGGCTGCGCTGATGAGGGCGAGGATGACGGCCACGACGCCGACGATCTCGCAGGTGACGCCCACCGAGTTGACGTGGGCCATCAGCTTGACGCCGAGCGAGTTGATGATGGTGGTGGCCACCAGGAGGACGGCACCGAGGATGACGGCGTTGGCCGCTCCGCTGACGGTGTTGAGCGCGGGGTCACCGCCAACTATCTGGAAGCCGTCCCAGAGCTGGGGCAGCACCACCTGCAGGGCGATCGCGGCGGCGGCGGCTGTCACCACCTGGGCAATGGCCATGAACCAGCCGGCGAACCAGCCCACTCCCTCTCCCCCGACGCGGCGGGCCCACTGGTACACGGCTCCGGACAGCGGGTAGCGGGCGGCGAGTTCCGCGAAGTTGAGGGCAACGAGGAGCTGGCCCACCAGTACCACCGGCCAGGTCCAGAAGAAGGCCGGCCCCGCGAACGAGTAGCCGAAGGCGAACAGCTGGAAGATGGTGGTCAGGATCGAGACGAAGGAAAAGCCGGCGGCAAAGGAAGCGTAGCGGCCGAGTTTCCGGTGGAGGGTGGGTTCGTAGCCAAGGGACGTCAGATCCGCGTCGTCCGCGTGGACGGCGGGAGCAATGGTTGAGGTCATCGGATTCTCCGGGGGCTGGAATGGCGGGGGCCGCCGGTTCTGCAGCACTCGGCCGAAAGCTGCGGAATACCGGTCACTTGATAGTTTTCCAGCGCGATGTCCCCAACGAGTTTCGCCTCTGTAAAAGGCGCATGGACATCTTGTTTCCACGGTATTTCCGCCTCCTCACCTCCGCCCGGGGTGGCGAAGGCGTGCCCGCCCGGGTGCAAGAATGATGCCGTGACTTCAGCCGGACCGGGACGCCCCCGCAGCCAACAGCCCTCCAGGCCAGGGGCGACTGCCCGGGACGAAATCCTGGATGCGGCGGCCGAGCTTTTCACGACGCACGGCTTCGCCAACACCTCCACCCGGTCCATTGCCGACGCTGTGGGGATCAGGCAGTCGTCCCTGTACCACCACTTCAAAACCAAGGACGACATCCTCGAGGACCTGCTGGAGGGGACCGTGCTGGGCGGGCTGAAGTTTGCCCGCGCGGTGGCCGACCTGCCCCCCGGTGAGGGGACACCGGGAAGCCGGCTTCACGCCGTCGCCCTTTATGACGGCACGCAACTGTGCAGCTCCCGCTGGAACCTCGGAATCCTGTACCACCTGCCCGAAACCCGCGGCGGCCGGTTCGCGCGGTTCCTGGCGGACCGGCAGGAACTGCGGAACCTGTACGGGGAACTTTGCGCGGCCGTGTCCCCGGCGGGTCCTGCCGCAGCTTCGGGGAACCCGGGAGACCTGGCGTTCCGCCTCGTCGAATCCCTGGTCAACCTGCGGGCAGACGGACTGGCAACATCGGAATCTCCGCTCCAGGCGGCCGACGCGGGGCTCATCCTCTGCGGGCTGGCCGAAGAACTCCCTGCCATCCGGGAGCAGAGCGCAGTGCTCATAGGACAACTGGGCTGACCATCCCGGCGCAGGCTGAGGCGAAAATGTCTCCAGGGGTGCAGCGCGCGTGATGCTTGCCTTCAGGTTGCTCAGCTAGGCTCGGAACATGACGCGTGAGAACATCAGGACCCCCGACGGCGGCACGCTGGAGCTCTTCTCCACGGGCACGGAACTCGCTTCCGCCGGTTCGGGCGTTGTTATTGTCCCGCCTTCCATGGTGACCGCAGCGGACTACACGAAGTTTGCGCAGAAGCTCAGCGCGGCCCTGGGCCGTCCGGTGCACACGTTCAACCGGCGCGGCCGCGGTTCGTCATCGCCCCAGCCGGAGGACTACACGCTGGACGTGGACATCCGCGACCTGGACACGGTCATGAAACACACCGCGAGCACGGACGTCTTCGGCCACAGCTTCGGCGGGGCCGTTGCCCTGCACGCGGCGCGGACCCTGCCGGTGGAGCGGCTGGCCGTGTACGACCCCGCGGTCTCCGTGAACCACAGCGTCAAGGCTGACTGGACGGCCGAGTACGAGCGGGCAGCTGCCGCCGGCGACGATGACCGCGCCCTCGCCGTCCTGCAGCGCGGGCTTGAAGCCGGGGGCTCGTTTTCGTCCCGCATGCCGCTCTCGATGCTGACGCTCGCCAACAAGCTCACGGCCGGCACCACCGAGGGCAGGCAGCAGCGCGAGCTGATGCGCACCGGCGTCCGGGAAATCAAGGCCATCATCGCGGCGGACATGCCGGCCGAGCCGTTCCTGGCGCTGCCGCTGGAAACCCTGATCGTGGTGGGCGAAAAGAGCCCGGCGTACTTCGGCGTGGCCTGCGGCCAGATCCACGACGTCCTCTCCGGCTCCAGCTACACGATCCTCCCGGGCCTGGGCCACGACGGCGTCATCAAGGCCCCGGACAGGCTCATCAAGGTGCTCGCGGACTTCTTCGCCGGCTAGCCCAAGTAGGTAGCGCCAAGTGTCGTTTTGAGCGGTCAAAACGACACTTGGCGCTACTCAGT
>NZ_JBNZGA010000010.1:98357-174679 GCF_050573415.1 Paenarthrobacter sp. NEAU-H11
TCCCTACGCCCCCCTCACCCCCAGTTTCTGCCGTCCTTTCGGCCGCCCCCCCCCCCCCCCCCCCCCCCCCCCGCTACTCAGTTGGGCAGGCCGGGGGCGGGTTAGTGGGCGGCGTGACCCGGCCCGGCACCTTCGGTCTTGCGCATCATCGCGGAAAGTACGACGGCGGCAAAGGCTATGACGGTTGCCGTCAGGAACGCGGCGCTCATCCCCGCCACGAGGCCGGACGCTGCCGAAACCACCGCGAAGATCGACACCAGCAGGGCTGTGCCGGCTGCGCCCGCCACCTGCTGCGTGGTGCTCATGATCGCGGACCCGTGCGAGTAGAGGTGCGGCGGCAGCGGGTTCAGGCCGGTGGTGAACGCCGGCGTGAACAGCAGTGCCAGGCCAAAACTCAGCCCCACGTGCAAGGTGACGATCCACGCAACGGACGTGCCGGCGTCGAGCATGGAAAACTGCCACAGGGACAAAACCATCAGGATGGAACCCGTGACGGTCAGCGGCAGCGGCCCCACTTTGTCGAACAGCCGGCCGATGACCGGGCCGAGCAGGCCCATGGCAAGGCCACCGGGCAGCAGGGCCAGTCCTGTCTCAAGGGAGCCGAGGCCGCGGATTTCCTGCAGGTAGAGCGGCAGCAGGATCACGCCGCCGAACAGCGCCATCATGGCCACCACCATCAGCAGGACCGACACAGTGAACATGCGGAAGTTGAAGGCGCGCAGGTCGAGCAGCGGGGCTTCGGCCTTCTGCAGCCGCACCTGGCGAAGCACGAACACGGCGAGGCTGGCGACGCCGATCACCAGCGCGGCGATGGCGGGCGCTCCCGGACCGGCCTGGCCGCCGTGGCCGCCGCCGATCTGGCTGAGCCCGTAGACCAGCCCGCCGAACGCGGGGACGGTCAGGAGGACCGAGAGGAAGTCGAGCCTGGTCTTCTCCGTCTCCCCCACGTTGGTCAGGTACTTCGCGCCGATGGCGAGCGCCACGAGGGCCACCGGGAGGACGAACACGAACATAAAACGCCAGGTGAAATGCTCAAGGATCAGCCCGGACACCGTGGGGCCCATGGCCGGAGCCACGGAAATGGCGATGCTGACGTTGCCCATTACGGCCCCGCGCCTGGCCAGCGGGACCAGGGTGAGGATGGTGGTCATCAGCAGCGGCAGCATGATGGCCGTGCCGCCCGCCTGGACGATGCGCGCCAGCAGCAGGACCTCAAATCCGGGAGCTGCCGCGGCGAGCGCGGTACCGCCGGCAAAGAGCCCCATGGCGAGCAGGAAGACGGCGCGCGTGGAAAGGCTCTGCAGGATGAACCCCGTGGTGGGGATGACAACGGCCATGGTGAGCATGAAGCCGGTGGAGAGCCACTGGACTGTGGGCGCATCCACCCGGAGGTCCACCATGAGCCGCTGCAGAGCTACGTTCATGATGGTCTCGTTGAGGATCACCACGAAGGTGGCCACCAGCAGCGTGCTGATGATGGTCACCGATTCACGGGACATCTTCTCCGGCGCGGCAGGCCTGGTTCCATCGGTCTGGACTGACTGCCCTTTGGCGTTTGGAGAAACTTCGGTAGACATGGGTGTTCCCTCCGGGAGTGTATGGATGATGCGCGAACATGGCCGCTGCAGGTGCCAACACTCTACCGGGTGGAGTAATTCCTCCGCACCGGAACTTTTTCTGAAGCCTGAGGGAACTGCCGGGGTTGGATCCGGAACTAGGCGGTCTGGCCCGCGTGCCGGCCTTCCGCGATTTCCTCAACCAGTTTGGCGTTGAAGGCGGGCAGGTCGTCCGGCTTGCGGCTGGTCACCAGGCCCTGGTCCACGACCACTTCCTCGTCCGTCCAGTTGGCGCCCGCGTTCTTCAGGTCGGTCTGGAGCGTGTGGTACGAGGTAACGTTCCGTCCGCGGAGCACGCCGGCTTCAATGAGGAGCCAGGGCCCGTGGCAGATGGAGGCCACCGGCTTGTGCTGTTCAAAGAAGCTGCGGGTGAAGCTCTGGGCATCCTTGTCCACGCGGAGGTGGTCGGCGTTGACGACGCCGCCGGGAAGCACCAGGGCGTCAAAGTCACCGGCGTTGGCCTCGGCAACGGTCAGGTCGACGTCGAACGTGTCGCCCTTCTCCGTGCCCTTGAAACCCTGCAGCTTGCCGCTCTTCGGGGCCACCAGGGTGGGCTGGCCGCCGGCGTCCTTGACTGCCTGCCACGGGCTGGTGAGTTCAACCTGCTCGACGCCGTCCGTCAACAGGAATGCGACCTTCTTGCCTGCGATGCTCTGTTCTGACATTGTTCCTCCTCGACTGAGGCCGGGCCGGCGCCTTGTGGGCACCGGACCACGCCCCGGAAGCTATTGCCTGACAGTTTCCAGCCTAGGAACACCGAAAGTGATAAGCAAGCTGAGCATTTTCTCTGCCCCGGCGCAGTGCCCTTAAGCGGACGGGTCACAGCTCCACATGGCAAAACCCGGCCCTGCGCCGGGCAGGGTGACCATTCCATCTGCCGCAGCGTGAAGGTCCGGGGTTCCTGCCAGGCCGCGCAGGCTGGTTCCGACGACCTGGGCGGGAACCCTGATGGCGGCATGGTCGGCCCGGGAGGCGTGGATCAGCACCGTTTCGTTGGCTGATTCACGAAGGAAGGCAAAAGCATCATCTCCGATTGCCAGCCACCGCAGTCCGCCCTGTCGAAGGGCTTCCGACTGTTTCCGCGTTTGGAAAAGAGCACGGGTGGTGGCCAGCCTGCCATGATCCCATTCATCCGGTTTGTCCCAGGGAAAGGGGCGGCGGCCATCTTCACCGTTCACGCCCTCCTGTCCGATCTCATCTCCCGCCCACAGCATGGGGATCCCTGGCATCGTGGCCAACAGTCCAAAGGCCACCGTGACCAGCCGCGGGTCCCCGAGCAGGGTGCTCACCCGGAACGTGTCGTGGGACCCAACAAGGTTGAGGGCGTGCGCGGCCGCGCGCCAGGGTACGGCCGCGGCGAAGTCCCGCATTGAGCCGACCACGTCTTTCCCGGAGAGCCGGGGGATGGACACGAACGGCCCTGGCTCCAGCGGTACGGCGGTTGGCGGCTTCAGCCATTGCCATACCGGGCGCGTGAAACCGGCGTAATTCATCACGCCATGCCAGCCATCCACCTGCAGGTCCTGTGATGCGTCGTGACTGTGTTCGGCCAGCAGCAGGGCCTCCGGATCGGCTTCAGCCATGGTCCGGCGCAGCGTGGTGGACACCATGTGGTTGAGGTCGGTCGTGCCGTGCCGCCCCGTCATGTTGGCGACGTCGATGCGCCAGCCGTCGAATCCGTGCGGTCCCAGCCAGCGGGCCACGACGGAATCCTCGCCCTCGTACAGGCGCCGACGCAATTCCGGATCGCTGTGGTTGAACTTCGGCAGCGATTTATGCCCGAACCAGCACACGTACTCATCAGGGTGGTTGGTGAAGAGGAAGAATCCCGCTTCGACGCTTTGCGGATCTTCAACCGCTGTCCTGAACCATTCGTGGGCGTCCCCGCAGTGGTTGGTCGTCAGGTCACCAAGCAGGCGCATGCCGCGGTCATGCAGGGCCCCGGAGAGGCGGCGCAGAGCTGCATCCCCGCCAAGCAACGGATCCACCTGGTCGAAACTGGATGCGTCGTACCGGTGGTTTGAACGGGCGGGAAATATCGGTGTCAGATACACGGTGTCGGCCCCCAAGGAGGCAATGTGTTCCAGGCGGGTGGTGATTCCGTCGAGGTCTCCGCCGAAGTATTGGTACGGAGTTTCGGGTCCCCGCCCGATCACTTTGTTTCCCCAGTCCTCGGGGATGGCCCAGTCCGGTGCCGGCCGGTCCACTGATTTTGCAAACCGGTCCGGGAAAATCTGGTAGAGGACGGCACTGTTTGCCCAGGCGGGCGGCGGGGAGTAGGCGGTGATGCGGAAGTCGCAGGCGTCCGTTACGTCGCGGGTGTGCAGGCCAGTCCCGTTGAACCACTGGTACCCGCTCGGGGATCCGTCGAGCAGCCAGCGGTAGTTCACCACCGGGTTCTCCAGCGGGAAATCAGCCTTCAGCCAGAACTCGTCCGCGTTTTGACGATCGATGCTCGTCTCAAGCAGCGCCTGTTCGCCGTCTATGCATACGCGCAGCAGTGCCTTCGTTACGCCGCTGGCGCGGGGAACCCGAAGGAACACCGTGACTGCGTCCCCCAGTTCAGGAGTGGGGTTGGAAACGTACATTGCGGAACCGTCATGGTGTGGATGGTCCCACAGCTGCGTGGCGCTCATCCCTTGACCGCCCCGGCGGTGAGTCCTCCGGTGATGAACTTTTGCAGGAACTGGAAGAGCAGGACCACGGGCAGGCTGGTGAGGAGGGCTCCTGCGGCGAACACGCCGAGGTTCCCGGACCGGTCAGCGTCGATGGTGGCGTACAGTCCGACAGCCAGGGTCTTAACGTCGTTATCGGTGAGGAAGATTGATGCCAGCACAAATTCGCCCAGCACGCCGATGAAGGACAGCAGGCCGGTGACTGCCAGGATCGGGGTTATCAGGGGGAAGATGACGCGGAAGAACACGGTGGCGTGGCCCGCTCCGTCCATCATTGCTGCCTCGTCCAGCTCCTTCGGCACCGAGTCGAAGAATCCCTTGATGAGCCACACCTGCGAGAGCGCGCCACCCATGAGCAGGAGTCCGTAGCCCAGGAGCGTGTTGAGGCCCAGCTGGGGAATGACGTCACCGATGGAAGTGAACATGAGGTACAGCGCCACTACGGCGAGGAACTGGGGGAACATCTGGATGAGGAGAAGGCTGAGCAAGCCAATTCGCCGGCCGCTGAAGCGGAAGCGCGAAAAGGCGTATGCTGCCAGGGCGCTGCACAGAATCTGGCCAAGCGTGACGACAGTACTGATGATCAGCGTGTTGGCAAACCAGCGGAGGTAAGGACGGTTGGGGTCCGTGAAGAGGGCTTCGAAATGCACGAAGCTCACTTCACGGGGAATCAGGCTGGTGGACGCCACCGTGCCCAGCGGGTTCAGCGCGGCCGAGACAATGAACAGCACGGGGAACAGGGCTACGGACACCGCCGCGATTGCCACAAGGTGACGCCATCCAACTTCTGTGAACCATCGGTTTCCCGGGTGGCTGCGGCGGGACTCCGGAGTCCTTTGCGGTTCCTGCTGGGGTACCGGAGCGAGACGTGTCTGGGCAGACGACATCAGTTCACCTCTTCCAGGGTGCGCGTGAAACGGAACTGAATTGCGGCGATGATGCCGGTGATGACGAACAGCAGCACTGACACGCTTGCGGCAAAGCCAAGCTGTGCGCCCTGCCCTCCGAAGGCCAGGCGGTAGGTGTAGCTGATCAGGATGTCAGTTGCTCCCGCCGTCGGGTTGGCGGGATCGAAGGGCCCGCCTTCGGTCAACAGGTAGATGGCGTTGAAGTTGTTGAAATTGAAGGCGAAGGTCGACACCAGCAAGGGGGCGACAGTGACCAGGAGCAGTGGGAACGTGATTTTCCGGAAGCCCAGGAATCCGCTGGCGCCGTCAATACGTGATGCTTCCTTCAGGTCTGCGGGGATCGCCTGGAGGGCTCCGGTGCACACCAGGAACATGTAGGGGAATCCCATCCAGAAATTGGTCAGGAGGATGGCTGCCTTGGCCAGGAAGGGGTCGCCGAGCCAGTTCAGGTCCAGGCCCAAGGCGTTGTTGATCAGGCCGAAGTCTTTGTTCCAGAAGCTGGACCAGACCAGCAGGGCGATAAACCCCGGGATGGCGTAGGGGAGGATGAGGATGGCCCGGTAGAAGCGCTGGCCTTTGATCCGCGGATCGTTGAGCGCGGCAGCGAGGCCGAGCCCAAGCAGGAAAGTTCCCGCGACCGAGACCGTTGCGAAGATGAAGGTCCATGCGAAAATCTGCAGGAAATCGGAGCTGATTCTTGTGTCTGTGAAGATGCGCTGATAGTTGGCGAACCCCACATCTGCCAGCCAGGACTGGTCGGACAGCCGCTTTCCCTCTCCGTCGACGAAGTACTCCTTGTCGCCCTGCAGGACGGGTGCGTAGTCCACGCCGGTCACCGTGTTTGAGATGACATCGCGGGCTTCGTCGTATGTGAGCGGCGAGGCGCCCTCGAAGGCCTGGCGGATGCCCAGCTGCCGGATGGCGCCACGGTCAGTGGGCACCGCAAGATTTTTCAGCGCGTCGCTGGCGCTGTTGACCTCTTGGGGCGTCAGGAGCTGGTAGCCCTCGGCCGCAGTGACGAACCCGCCGCTGACGGTGACGTCGGCCGGTTCAAGCTCCCGCAGCCCGTCTCCGGGGGTGCCAAGGAACACTGATCCGCTTTTGGGCTCCACAAGCAGAAAAGCGTACGGTCCGGTCGCGGGATTTCCTTCAGTCGCCACGGAGAGGTTGTAGCGCGGCGAATCAGGGCTTTGAACGACTGAAGCGCCGATGATTTGCGAGACGGTTTCTTCCTTTGACGTCCTGGTTCCGTCACCGAAGTTGGTTGTGGACATCTGGAACGTCATCACGATGGGGTACACCAGGAAGACCACTAGGAGGAGCGCGCCGGGCACAAGGTACTTGGCAGGCACACCGCGGCCGGTGATATATGTCAGCAGCAGGATGCCGGCGATGCCCCAGACCGCCGCGAGGAAACCCCACTTTCCTGTAGCGATAAGGGCCGGGGTAAGTGCTGCGGCTGAGCCGGCAACGGTACCCAGTGCAAGGATTTTGGCAAAGAGGGACACCGGTTTGGTCGTGATGTCACGACGGGTGCCGGGATCGTTTGCTGCAGCCGACGAGGGACGCTGCAGGCGCGTGAGTGTTTTGATCATGGGGGTTCTCCTGGAGGTCAATCTGGGCAGCAGGGCCCAGGGGGCCGAAGACTTGTGCAACGGCCACCTGGGCCTGTTTGCTACTTGCCGATTGCAGCAGCGATGGTTTCCCGCACGGAGCGCATCGTGCTTTCCGGGTCAGCGCCGCCCACGAGGGCCGCAAAAGCCTGGCCGAGGGGGGCGAAGACGGCAGCCATTTCAGGAATGGCCGGCATGGGCTGGGCGGACTCCGCTGCGGAGGCAAACGTCTCAATGGCGGGGTTTTGGCCTGCGATTTTTTCCCGGACCGTGGTCATGGTCGGCGGCAGCTTTGCGCCTTCGAACATCTGCGTCATGCCCGCTTCGGTGTTCATCGCGTTCTCCACGAACTCGTGGGCGAAGGCTTCGTTCTTTCCTTTCGAAGCGACGTAGAAGCCCTGAACGCCGGCGAAGGGCTGGGCAGCGGCCTGTCCCTCGAAACCGGGAATGGGTGTCACCTCGAAGGGGATTCCCGCTTTTTCAACCTGGTTCAGGGCCCAAGGACCGGCAACAAGGTACGGCGCCTTGCCGTCAGCGAACAAAGAGATCGAATTGTCAACGCTGATGGAGCGCTTCAGGATGCCGCTGCCCGCTTCCCCAAGGGCGTGAATCTTCTTGGCAGCAGCGACAGAGCCTTCACCACCCACACCCAGGTCAGACGGATCAGGGTCACCCTGTGGTGTCGAACCGAAGAGGTAACCGCCCATTGACGTGTACAACGGCTGCATGTGGTAGGCGTCGCCGCTGTTCCCTTGCGGCAAGCTGAAAGGAACTTCCGCCTTCTTGGCGGCCACAGCCTCCTGTCCCTTGGCGAAGGCATCCTCCAAGGTCAGGGGCGTCTCAGGGACGAGGTCTGTGTTGCGGAACAGGCCGAGGGTTTCGATTCCATACGGCAGTGCGTACACCGACTCGTTATAGGTCACAGCCTTCACTGCCGTCTCGGCGTAGCCCTTGAGCTGGTCCGGGGCAATCTGCAGCGGATCAATGGAGCCGTTCTGGACGAGATTGCCGATCATGTCGTGCGCTCCGGTGAAAACATCGGGGCCATTGCCTGCAGCATTTGCCGTCACAAGGGCGGTCTGGAACTCGCCCGAGATGACCTGGACGGCCACGCTGATGCCGTTGTCAGCCGCAAAATCCTCGGCGAATGCGCGGATCGAATCGGCCTTCAGGTTGTCCGTCCAGATCACCAGGTCGGCATCCGCCCGCTCGGGGGCGGCGGTGGACCCCGCCGCGGCCGGTGCTGATGAGGCTGCCTGCTTTGGTTCGGCACCGTTTCCGCACCCCGTAAGCAGCAGCACCGCGGTAGCGGTAACCGCGAGAGCACCCTGAATCCTACTCATTTTTCTCCTTTGAAAGCGTGCCGTTTTTCCGCGGAAGGGAGCCGGCTGGTGATTTGCGTCACCCAACTGTAAGCGCTTCCATTTTTTATTGTCCAGCCCTTCACGAAAATGGCGTCACATGCACCATTGCCTACATGGTAGGCGGCTAAAGACGCGCCCTGTCACGGGAAGCATCGGTATTACCTTCTTGGAAGCCTTTCCATTCTTGGGGCAATTGCGGCTACTATGGCCCGATGACGAACACACTTCTCCCCGTAGAGCCTGACCTCTCCGCCGCCCGCCTGGTACCCGTCCACCCGGCAGACGAAGGCTCTGAGTGGTGGCGGTCCTCGGTGATTTACCAGATCTACCCGCGCTCGTTCCGGGACCTGAACGGCGATGGACAAGGTGATCTTCCGGGCATCACAGCCGAGCTTCACCAGTTGGCTGAGCTCGACATCGACGCCGTCTGGCTGTCGCCCTTCTATGTCTCGCCGCAGCGGGACGGCGGCTACGACGTCGCCGATTACTGCGACGTCGACCCCGTGTTCGGCACCCTTGGCGACTTCGACGCCCTGGTTGCCCGGGCGGATTCCCTGGGCATCCGGGTCATCATCGACCTGGTGCCAAACCATTGCTCCTCGGACCACGCGCTGTTCCAGGCCGCATTGGCGGCAGGTCCGGGAAGCCCCGAACGGGACATGTTCGTCTTCCGGGACGGCCGCGGTGACACCGGGGAACTGCCGCCCAACAACTGGCAGTCCCACTTCGGCGGACCGGCCTGGACCCGCATTACGGAGCCGTCCGGCGAGCCGGGCCAGTGGTACGTGCACCTCTTCGATTCCTCCCAGCCCGACTTCAACTGGGACAACCCCGCCGTGCATGCCGAATTTGAGCGCATCCTGCGTTTCTGGCTCAGCCGCGGCGTTGCCGGCTTCCGGGTGGACGTGGCCCACGCCCTGGTCAAGGCGGACGGACTGCCGGACTGGCATGGACGGCCAGACGGCGTCAGCACCGATGACTTCCCGGGCCACCTGGCGCCGATGTTCGGCCAGCCGGAAATCCACGACATCTACCGGCGGTGGCGCGAGGTCCTTGCCGAGTTCGACGGCGAGCGCATCCTCTGTGCCGAAGCAAGCATCGACCCCCTGTCCCGGCTGACCAACTGGGTCCTGCCGGACCAGATGCACCAGGCCTTCAACTTCGCGTACCTTGGCACGCCGTGGGATCCCGCCAGGCTGCGTGCGGTCATTGAAAGCTCACTGCGGATGTTCGACTCCGTGGGCGCGCCCACCACGTGGGTGCTTTCGAACCACGACGTCGTCCGGCACGCCACGCGCTTCGGCATCGTCGAGCCCCCTGCCCGGCCCGGTGACGGCCTGGGCGCGGAAGACGTCCAGCCGGACGCTGAGCTTGGCCTGCGCCGTGCGGTTGCCGCGTCGATGCTTATGCTCGCGCTGCCCGGCGGCGTCTACCTGTACCAGGGTGAGGAGCTGGGCCTGCCGGACCACACCACCATGGACCACACGTTCCGCCAGGACCCCTCGTTCCGGCGGACCGCCGGAGAACGCATCGGCCGCGACGGCTGCCGGGTACCCCTGCCGTGGCAGGCGGCCGCACCGGCATTCGGCTTCAACAGCACAGGTGAGTCCTGGCTGCCGCAGCCTGAGGGCTGGGCAGCATTGTCCCGGGACGCGCAGCGGCAGGACGGGTCCTCCGCCCTGTCCCTGTACACCCGTGCACTGGGGCTTCGCCGTGGCCTGAAGCTCGGCGCCGGCTCCCTGGCCTGGGTTGACGGTTTCACGTCGCCAGACTGCATCATGTTTGCCAACAACGGCGTGCTGGTGATGATGAATATGGGCGCAGAGCCGGTTGACCTGCCTCGCTTGGACATCCTGCTTAGCACGGATGGGGACGCTGCTGACCAGCGTAAGCTGGGTCCTGCGCAGTGCATTTGGCTGCGCATGGCGCCAAGCGGAACAGCAGAGGGTCAGTGGCAGGAATTAGGGACGTAGCGCGTCTGGCGGGGGTTTCACAGGCGACGGCGTCGCGTGCGTTGAGCGGCAAGGGCAGTGTTTCAAGCCGGGCCAGGCAGGCCGTGACCGAGGCAGCCAGCGAGCTTGGCTTCGTCATGTCCTACCACGCCTCAAGCCTGGCGAGCGGCCGCAGCCACAACATTGGCGTGGTGCTGCCCTTCGTCAACCGGTGGTACTTCGCCACGCTGCTGGAGGGCGCCAATTCCGCCCTGATGGATGCCGGTTACGATCTCACCCTTTACGACTTCCAGGGCGACCGGTACCGGGAATCGGTGCTGGGGGATTTCCTGCTGCGCAAACGGCTCGACGGCGTCCTGGCAGTCTCGCTGCAGCTCAACGCCCACGAGACCGAACAGATCCTCGCTGCCGGAATCCCGGTGGTGGGCGTGGGCGGCCCGCTTCCGGGGATTCCCACCCTTCGGATCGACGATGTCGAGGTGGGCCGCCGCGCAACAAACCACCTGATCAGCCTTGGACACTCCCGGGTGGCCCACCTCGGCGGCGAGCAGGAGTATGGAAGGAATTTCGAGATCTCCAGCGGCCGCCGCGCCGGATACGAGGAAGCCATGGCCGCGGCAGGACTGCCGGTCCACGAGGCGTGGTCCCTGATCTCCGACTACTCGGCGAACGGCGCGTACAAGGAGACAAAGCACCTGCTGGCGGACGCCGAGGAACGGCCGACCGCGATCTTCTGCGCCTCCGATGAAATGGCCTTCGGCGCAATGCTGGCGGCCCGCGACCTCGGGCTGCGGATCCCCGACGAGCTGTCCGTCATTGGCGTGGACGGCCACGAGATGGGCGAAATCCTCGGCCTGACCACCATCGACCAGTTTCCCCGTGACCAGGGAATGCGGGCGGTGGAGCGCCTGCTGGCGCTGGTGCAGGATGATGCGGAGACTGCCGGGCCGGCCGATGAGCTGATGGAGACCCGGTTAGTGGTGCGGTCCAGCACTTCCGCTCCCCGGACGCCGGAGCTCAGCTTCTAGCCCCTGTGGTGCTGGATCAGCCAGCCGGCCATCTGCTGCGCGCGCTTGGCGGCCTGCATGTCCCCTTCGGTGGCTGAGATGATCGAGCCCTTCATGAGGATGTGCCAGGACCGGGCAAACTCCTCCGGCCGCTGCAGCCCCGCTTCTTCGGCCAAGGCCTGCACGTGCCCGCGGATCTTTGCCAGGTAGTCGATGCTTGCCTGCCCCAGTGGATGGGCCGGGCCCATCTCGAGCAGGATGTTGATGAAGGAGCAGGCTTCAAAGTCCTCCCGGAGGAACCAGTCGCCAAACACGTCGAAGATGGCCAGCAGCTGATCGGCGGGCGTGCTTCCCCGGCGGCGGGCCTCCGAGACGATGGCGCCCACTGTCCATTGCCTGTCCCGCTGCTCCAGGAAGGCCAGGACCAGCGAATCCTTGGAAGGGAAGTGCCGGTAGAAGGTCGCCTTGGCTACCCCGGACCGTTCAATAAGCTCATTGACGCCAACATCCCGCACGCCCCGCTGGGAAAAAAGCTCATAGGCCGCCGCCATGATCCGGTCCACGGAATTTGCATTGCCCTCAGTTGACGCCACCGGTGCCGGCACGGGGGTCGGAGGGACTTCTGCCTCTGGACTCATAGGATCTTCAGTCTACTGCGGAGGGAGACAGACCGGTCTTTCCCGTTGTAGTGTTTTTCCAACATGCTTTTTGACGCCGTGGAGGCCCTGACCGGCCCCCTCGGATTGGTGCAAGGAGGCCCCAATGTCAGCAGAGCGGATGTTCCCAGCCGTGCCCTCGGATCCGGACTCCTGGATGGCCGTTGACACGCCGGATGAGATCCGGCAGTTTGCCATCGAGTCCCTCCGGTGGCAGGCCCAGGAAGTCATCGACGAAGTGCTCTGCGGCAAGTCACCCGGCGAAGAGCTGGCACGGGCCCGGCTCCGCCGCTGCGTCGCACGGCATCCAGGCGAGCCGGAGCAGGCACTGCTGGAGCAGCTCATGTACCGCGGGCACCTGCCACTCTGACTGCCAGGCACCGTTCCGGGCGCAGGCACGATTCGGATTAGCAGGCCCGGCTAAAGCGTGAGGCTGCGGTCCACGATCCGGCTGGCGGTCTCGTGGAGTCCTTCATTATGTGCACGGGCGTGGTTCCGGAGCAGCGAGAAGGCCTCGTTCATGTCCACACCGGCCGTGTGGGCGATGACTCCCTTGGCCTGCTCAATCAAGATTCGGCTGTTGAGCGCACGCTGCAGCTGCTCGTTCACCAGGACGGCTTCCCTGATGGTGCGTTCGTGCATGAGGCTGATGGTGGCGACGTCGGCCAGCGCCTGGCCAATGGCGGAATCCTCCGCAGTCAGGGAACCGGGCGCAGAACCGAAGAGGCCCATGGCACCGATAGTCCGGCCGTGTATCCGCATGGGAACGGCGTGTACGGAACGAAACCCCTGGGACAGCGCCGCCGCCTTGAATTGGGGCCACCGGTCAAGGACCTGAATGTCCTCAACGGTCACCGGGTTACCGGTTGCGTAGCACTCTACGCACGGTCCTTCCCCGGCCCGCAACTGGAGCACTTCCACCAACTGGCTCTCCTCGCTGGTTGAAGCCAAAACCTGGAGTTCCCCGCTGGGGTCGGCCAGGACCAGGCCCGCCGCCGCGATGTCGAGGAGCCCCACGGATTCCTCGACCAGGGTGTGGAGCAGGTCAAGGACGTCATAGTCCGCAACCAGTGTGTCCGCGATCTTCACGAACGCCCCACTGACGCGCTCAGCGCGGGTTGTCGTTGCCATGTCGCTATTTTACTGCAGGGGCCGGGCACCAGGACCGCCGCCATGGCCGGGCTCGAACTTCAGGCGGCCTTCGAGCACTGCCTGGGCCGTCTCCCTCAGCGTGAGGTCATGGGCGAACGCGTAGGCGCGCAGCAACAGCAATGAGTCCGCCGCGGTCGCGCCGGACTGGGCAAGGACCATGCCCGTTGCCTGGTGGATTTCACGGCGCGACATCAGGGGTGGATCGAGGGCAGGGTCCGTGTCCGGAGAGCCGATCGTCAGGATCTTCCGCAAAAGGTACCAGGACGTCTGGCCGGCAAGTGTGGCCGCCGTTGCCTGGTGGGACCTGTTCAGCGTTCCCGCGGCGGAGTGATAAAGCTCAACAACGCCCAGGTCCGCAGCGCCGATAGTCAGCGGGAAGACAAACAGTGCAGCCGCGTCCGTCCCGTTAATCGCCCTGTGGAACATCGGCCATTCCGGGTGCGGAACACCTTGTGCGTCAGGAACCAGCACAGGCAGCCGGGTCCGGACCGCGCGCCAGCGGGGCCCCTCGCCCAGGCTGAACTGCAGTTCATCAAGCCTTGCAGCCAAAGCGTCACTGGCACAGATCAGGGATTCAGCTGTCGCGCCGCCGAAAAGGGATACGGCGGCGCCGGTAACGGGCAGTTTCTCCAGATAGGGGCCACACAGGTCCTCTTCACCCGCCAGCCCGGGTGCAATGTCCATGGTGAGCCCCTGTTTCCTGATTCATTCCGCTGTCGCCGGGTTGGCTGCTGGCTGAACCGGAACGGTGGTGTGGTCACCTAAGGATACCCACCGTCGCCGGTCAGTTCAGCCGCAAGATCACGGCAGCGTTTCGCCGCCCTTCGGGTTCACCAGGCTGGATGTCTCCATCAGGTGGGCGAGCAACGCCAGCTCCGGGCGCCGCGGATAAGCGGCCAGGCAGCGACGGAGCCGGAGCTTTATTTCCGCCAGCCCGGGCGAAGTGTCTTCGAGGATGGACGAGATGATGTCCAGCGACTGCTCTGCAAGGGGGCTTGCGTCAGGTGCTGCGGGATACCGGGTCCGGTCCACGAGCCCGCGGATGGGGGTAGCGAGACTTTTGCCCATTTTTACTTGGTCCTCCTGGATAGCCGTGATGGGCCGATGCCAGGGTCCGGGGCAATAATTTGAGCATATCGGATCAGTTGCCGGCCCAACAGGCCTCCGCTCCCCTATCAACACCCCCTATCAACGCCGGCCTGGCACCGGCGACGGCAGGGGTACCGGCCAGGGCGCCGGGTCAGGAATGTAGCGGCGCGTTGTCGATCAGCCGGACCGGCCCGACCTTGGCCGCAATGAGCGCCAGGGCCTCCCCCCGGAACGGGGTCTCCCGGCAGTTCTCGGCCAGCGGCTCCAGGGTGCCCGGGTCCACAACGTCGAAGTAGTCCAGGGCCACCAGGGGCTGCGACTCCACCATCGCCTGCGCGGACTCCAGGTCCAGCGGTTGCCGGGCATGCGCCCGTTCCTCAAGCAGGCGGAGGGCCCTGAAAAGCACCAGCGCCGCCTCCCGCTCCTCGTCCGACAGGAAGCGGTTGCGGCTGGACAGCGCCAGCCCGTCCACGGCGCGCACCGTGGGCACCCCCACAATCTCCACCGGAAAATTGAGGTCAGCCACCATGCGCCTGACCAGCGCCAGCTGTTGGGCGTCCTTCTGGCCGAAGTAGGCACGGTAGGCGGGCAGGCCGGCACGTGCCGCGCCGCCGTCCGGCAGCCCTGCGGCCGGCATCCCGTAGTGGAGCAGTTTGGCCACCACGGTCAGGGCACCGTCGAAATGCCCCGGCCGGGACGCCCCCTCCCACTTTTCCCCGAGCCGGCCGGACGTCACGCGCACCAGCGGTTCGCCGCCGGGGTAGACCTCATCGACTGATGGCGCAAACACCAGGTCCACGCCTTCGGCTTCCAGCAGCGCAAGGTCGGCGTCCAGGGTGCGGGGGTAGCGATCCAGGTCCACGGCGTCACCGAACTGCAGCGGGTTGACGAAGACCGTGGCCACCACCACGTCATTCTGTTCGACGGCGGTACGCGCCAGGGCGGCATGGCCCTGGTGCAGCGCACCCATCGTGGGCACCAGACCCTGTGAGGCTCCGTGCTTGGAGGCAAGGAGCCGGGCTCCCTCAGCGTGGAGGCCTGCCACCGTGGTGACGAGCTTGATGGGCATCTTCAGTCCTCCTTCGGTTCGAGGGCTTGGCGGAGTCCCTCCAGCTGTTCGGCTTTCAGCAGCCCGCGCCCTTCGGCGCGCAGGGCTGTGGCCCGGGCCATCGCAAGGTAGGCCTCGAGGACGTCGCCGTGGCCGCCGCCGTCGAACTCCCGCAGCGCGGCCGCGTGCGCGGAGACGGTTCCCACGTCGCCGCGGGCTACCGGCCCGGTCAGGGCGGACTCCCCTGACGCCAGTGCATTCTCCAGCGTGGCCCGCAGGAGCGGGCCGAGCATGCGTTCCGGCAGCTCCACTCCCACCGAGCGCAGCAGCTCGGATGCCTGGGCCACGAGGGTCACCAGGTGGTTCGAACTGTGGGCCAGGGCCGCGTGGTACAGCGTCCGGTCCGCCTCGGCGATGGCCACCGGTTCCGCACCCATCTCAACCACCAGCGCCTGGGCGATGGGGAGCATGGCGGCATCTGCGGTCACTCCGAACGTGCAGTCCAGCAGCCGGGTCAGGTCCAGGCTCATCCCCGTGAACGTCATGGCCGGATGCAGGGCGAGCGGGACAGCCCCGGCAGCGCGCACCGGGTGCAGGACCCCCACTCCGAACCGGCCGGAGGTGTGGGCAACCAGCTGGCCCGGCTGCCAGGCGCCGAGCTTTGCCAGCCCGTCCACCAGGCCCGGCAGGGCGTCGTCGGGCACGGCCAGGAGGACCAGTTCCGCGCGCTCCACAATGTCCTGGACCTCCAGGACAGGCACGCCGGGAAGCAGCGCCTCCGCCCGTTCACGGCTCGCCTCGGAGACAGCTGAGACCCCGACGACGGCATGTTCGGCAGCGCGCAGGGCGGCACCGAGCACCGCCCCCACTTTGCCGGCACCAATGATTCCGACGCCGAGGCGTCCGGGCTTAGCCATGCTGCCCGCCTTCCTGTTGTTGGGGCGTCCGGGTTTCGGCCGGTTCCACTGTCGGGCCGGGCTCCCCCGCCGGAGCATCCGGGACTACCTGCCGGAGCCACTGTTCCGTAGTCTGCCGCTTCCTGGCCAGCCGGGCGCGTGCGGACTGTGCATCGAACAGTGCCAGCGCCTGGGCAGTGCCGGCCTGCGTGAGCCGGGGCGCAACGGGACCGGGCGTGGTGTGCAGCACCAGGTCTGCCACGCCGAACCGGCGCGCCAGCGGGCCCTGGTGCAGGGCCATGGACTGGGTGCGCTGGTGCGGAACCACCACCAGCTGGCGCCACCAGCGGCCGGAGCGGAGAAGCAGGGCCGTGTCCGTGGCCGTGAACCCGTTCCGCCGCCAGCCCAAGGGGGCAAGCCAGCGTGCGCTGCGCGGAGTGGTGACGAAGCCGCCGTCGGAATCCAGGCCGGTGAGGCCGGCGCCGAAGACTGCAGCGGGATGCGCGGTGCCGGGGTCCGGCAGCACCAGCGCCAGCATGGCCATCACGTCTCCAAGTCTGCCCACGGGCAGCAGCGTGGTCCGGGCCGAGCCCTCGCCGGCGTTCTCCACGATGCCGTAACCGGCCACGTTGACCTGCATCCGGTACCAGCCGAGCGGCCGCCATAACGGCGGCTGGGTGATTTTCAACGCCTGGATGCGTCCCGGCGGCAGCGTCTGCGCCTGGGTGTCCAGCAGGCCGTAGCGCAGGCGGATGCCGTCCGGTGAGATCGCGGCGCTGAAGTTGTAGCCCTTGTTGAACAGTCCCCAGTAGCTCGCGGCGAGGCCCACGGCGGCCGGAATGAGGTAAAAGTAGAACCCCTGGTGTTCGGTGATGGCCGAGAGCACCACGGAAACGATGCCGCCAAGCACCACGAAGAAGCTTTGCTCGCTGAGCAGCAGGGAACCGACAAGGCGCGACGGCGGCACCGAAAGCACCGGATATTCCGGCGCCTCGGGGGCGGGCTCGCCGGGGCGGTCCGGGCCCGTGATGACACCGGCCGCCCGGGCGAGGATCGTGGCACGCAGCTGCCGGGCGTCGTCGATCTTCAGGTAGGCGAGCCGCACCGCCGACTCTCCGGCGTCCGCCACCTCGAACTTGAGTTCTGCCAGGCCGAAGATCCGGGCCAGCAGCGGCTGAACGATGTCGATTGCCTGGACCCGGTCCAGCCGTGCCTGGCGCTGCTGCCGGAACAGGAACCCGGTATTGACGCGGACGTAGCCGCCGGACACCTGGTACTTGGTGAAGTACCAGGTGAGGATGAACCCCAGCACCGAGGCCAGTAGCACTGCGCCGCCGCCCACCAGCAGCAAGGGGGCACGGCCGGCGAAGTCTTCCTCAACAACGGGCCGGCCCTGCAGCGCGCGTTCAAACACGTCACGGCCAAGGAAGAAGCCAATGGCCGCCAGGGCAACCCAGCCGCGGACAAACGGCGACGCCGGGTGCACGCGCAGCCATTCGCCGTCGGGCGCGGTGCCCGGCAGCGGTTCAGGGGCGTTGTTGCCGGACGCAGTGGCCGGGGCGCCGGGCCACTGCGGAGGTCCCTCTGCCGTCACAGTCCTGCCAGCCTGGCTTCCCCGCGCGCCGCCAGCTGCTCGCGGAGCCGTGCGCCTTCGGCGGCGGGCAGGCCGGGGATCTGGGCGTTGGTACCCGGCGCTGCGGTGTGGAGCTTGAGCGTGCACAGTCCAAGAGAGCGCTCCACCGGGCCCACTCCGATGTCCACGTACTGCATCCGGCCGTAGGGGACGGCCATGGTGCGCTGGAAGAAGATGCCGGTCCGGATCAAGAGGTCATCGTCCCGTTCGGCGTAACCGATGGCGCGGACCTGCCGCGGGATGAGCGCGAGCCGCCAGAGGGCCACCACCAGCATGGCGGCCGGCACGGTGGCGGCAAGCCACAGCGGCGGCCAGGCCCACGCCTCCGCGAGGACGAGGACCAGCGGCAGGGAGAGGACCAGCACGGCGGCCAGGTTTCCAAGGGCCCACTGCACCACCCTCACGGTGACATATTTGGGGGACACCCGCTGCCAGGTGATGCCGGGAGGATCAATCGCCCCGGTATGCATATTCGCCTTCCCCGGACGCCTCGCCAACGGCACGGCCGGGCTTCCCGTCGAGGCCTTTGGTTTCGCCGTCCTCCGGCGGGATCCTGCAGAACCGTTCCACCAGCAGGCCCACCACGATCATCACCAGTCCCCCGCCGGCCATGGCAAGCGCGAGCCAGGTGATGGCCTGGTCGCTGCGCAGGCTCCAGATGCGCAGCTGGTCCAGGAAGATGCCCACGTGCCAGCCCAGCAGCACCGTCCCGGCGTAGGCGCAGGCCTGCGCGAGTACCAGGGTGCGGGCGGCGAGGAGCGGATCCAGCACCGGCCGCTTACGGGCGGCGCCGCCCTTGCCGCCGTTCTTGGCGCCGTTGGCGCTGATGCTGTTGCGCCACCTGAGGACCCTGATCCCGAGGATCAGCGTGATGGCCACGATCACGCCCATGGTTGCCAGTGCCGTGGGCGGCAGGACGGGGGTGGACATGCCGTACCGGCTGGTCACCACGGTCGCGGACCAGCCCGCCACGGCCAGGATGAAGCCGATGAGCAGCAGGCGCAGCGGGTTGATGGGCTTCATAGTTCCTCCACCGCCCCGGCCGTGGGCATTCCGTCGAAGTCGCCAAAGCCGTCAAAGGGGACGAGGTCGTTGAAGTCGCCTGCCTTGGCGGCAAGGGTGCTGATCCGTTCACCGTCCAGGACGGCGGCGGGTTCAATAAGGGACCACGGATAGAGGACGAACGCCCGGCTGGCCGCGAGGGGATGCGGCAGGGTCAGGGCAGGGTCCTCGCTGCGGACGTCGCCGTAGGTGATGATGTCGACGTCGAGCGTCCGCGGCCCCCAGCGCACCTCCCGGACGCGGTGGTGCTTGTTTTCCACCGCCTTGCAGTGCTCCAGCAACTGCCGCGGGGTGAGGCTGGTTTCAACCGTGATGACCATGTTCAGGAAGTCGGGCTGCCCGGCCGGCCCGCCTACGGCCTTCGTCTGCACTACCGGCGAGACCGCCAGCAGCCGCACCTCCGGCGGGTCTACGAGGTCCGCGACGGCCGCGCTAAGGGTATCGTTGCGCTCGCCCAGGTTGCTGCCGAGTGCAAGGACCGCCTTGGTATAACCGCTGTTCATGGCCCCTCCCCCTGGGCTTGCCTTTCCGCGGCATTCCGGGTGCGGTGGACGCTGACTGACACATCGCCGAAGGGAACCTCGATGGGAGCCTGCGGTTTGTGCACGGTGATGTCCACGGCCTGGAGCCGGAATTCGGCCAGCAGGCCCTCCGCGATCCGCACCGCCAGCGCCTCGATCAGGTTCAGCGGCTCGCCCGCGATCCACTCGGTGATACGCTGCGCCACCTCGCCGTAGTGCGCGGTGTCCCGGACGTCGTCCGACTCGGCCGCCTTGGCGAAGTCCAGGTACAAGACGGCGTCCACAACAAAAGGCTGGCCCTCGCGGCGCTCAAAATCAAACACGCCGTGATGGCCGACGGCGGTCACGCCGCTCAGCGTAATCCTGTCCATGGGTGCGCTTAACTGCCGGCGCGGGGTGCGGCCATGCGCGCGGCCACCTTGACGGCGTCAAGGCTGGGGCCGACGTCGTGCACGCGGACGGCCCAGGCGCCGCGGTAGGCGCTGATGGCTGTGATGGCGGCGGTGGCCCCGTCACGTTCCTCGGGGGCGGCGGACTTGCCGGCCACGGTGAGCAGGGTGCCGAGGAACCGCTTGCGGGACGCACCAACGAGGATCCGGTGGCCCAGGCCTTCCAGCTGGTCCAGGTTCTGCAGGAGCTCCCAGTTCTGTGCGTCGTTCTTGGCAAACCCCAGGCCCGGATCGATGATGATCTGTTCCTGGCTGACGCCTGCGGCGTAGAGCTTGTCCCGCACCCCGGCGAGCTCGGCTGCCACTTCCGCCGCCACGTCCTTGTATTCGGCCAGCGAGTTCATGGTGCGGGCGTCGCCGCGGCGGTGCGTAAGGATGTAAGGCGCTTTGGAGGAGGCCGCGAGCTCGGCCATTTCCGGTTCGATGGTGAGCCCGGAGACGTCGTTGATAATGGCGGCGCCGGCCTTCAGGGCTGCGGCGGCCGTGGAGGCATGGGTGGTGTCGATGCTGACCAGGGCGCCGGCCTTCACCAGCGCCTCGATGACGGGAACTACGCGCCGCTGTTCTTCCTCCGGGCTGACGTCCTCGGCGCCGGGGCGGGTGGATTCGCCTCCGACATCGATGATGTCCGCGCCCGCGTAGAACATGCGGAGCCCTGCCGCGATGGCGGTGTCCGCCGTGGGGTGGCTGCCGCCGTCGCTGAAGGAATCCGGAGTGACGTTCAGGATGCCCATCACCAGGGTGCGGCCGGTGGGCAGGTCTTCGAACCGGGCTGCCGGGCGCGGTTTGCGCAGGACGGGCAGTGGCGAGGTTGCGGGGCCGGTTCCCGGCGCTGCAGCTAGTGAATCCATGGTCTGTTGATTACCTTCCGAGGATGAGGCTCATGGCTTCGGCGCGGGTGGCCGGGTCATGAAGCTGCCCGCGGACCGCACTGGTGACGGTCTTCGCTCCGGGCTTGCGGATACCGCGCATGGACATGCACATGTGTTCGCATTCAACAACGACGATGGCGCCGCGCGGCTTGAGGTGGCGGACCATCGCTTCGACGATTTCAGTGGTGAGGCGCTCCTGCACCTGCGGGCGGCGGGCGTAGATGTCCACGAGCCGGGCCAGCTTGCTGAGGCCCGTCACCTTGCCCTCATGCGACGGGATGTAGCCCACATGGGCCACGCCGTGGAACGGCACCAGGTGGTGCTCACACGTGGAATAGAAGGGGATGTCCTTGACGAGGACCAGTTCCTCATGGTCCAGGTCAAAGGTGGTGGACAGGACGTCCGCGGGGTCGTGGTGCAGCCCGGCAAACACCTCGGCGTAGGCCTTGGCCACACGCCTGGGGGTGTCTACGAGGCCGCCGCGGTCCGGGTCCTCTCCAATGGCCAGGAGAATTTCACGGACAGCTGCCTCGATCCGGGGCCGGTCCACTTTGTTGTGCTTTGAGTGGTGGGCGCCGCCCTCCGCCGGGTAGCCGGCGGAGGCGGAAACGTCGTCGTCGTCGAAGTGGGTCACGTAAGAAAGCTTAGCCGCGAAGGGCGTCAGGCCCCGCGTCCGTTACCCCGCCCCGGAACGGTGCATCCTCGGGAACACCCTGCGGGTGCGGCGGCTGCGCGTCCAAAGGCTCGTCCAGGCGCGCCTTCTTGGCCTCTTCCTGGGCCTCGCGCTCCGCCCTTTCCTGGCGGGACTCCACGGGGCCCGCCATCTGGACCGGGCGGCTCTCCTTGGACAGCCACACCTCGCGGAAGTCGCGCTTGCGGATGTCCCTGAAGATATCGGCGATCTCGGCCTGGTTCAGCGTTTCGCGTTCCAGCAGTTCCAGGGCCAGCCGGTCCAGGACGTCCCGGTTCTCGGTGAGGATGGCGTAGGCCTCGTCATGGGCCTGGTCGATGAGGCGGCGCACTTCCTCATCCACCACGTAGGCGATCTGGTCCGAGTAGTTGCGCTCGTGGCCGGCATCGCGGCCCAGGAACGGTTCGCCGCCGCCCTGGCCCAGCCGGACAGCGCCAACCCGCTCGCTCATGCCGTATTCGGTGACCATCTTCCGCGCGGTGCCGGTGGCCTTTTCGATGTCATTGGACGCGCCGGTGGAGGGGTCGTGGAACACGATCTCCTCGGCCACGCGGCCGCCCATGGCGTAGGCCATCTGGTCAAGCAGTTCGTTGCGGGTCACGGAGTACTTGTCGTTGTCCGGGACCACCATGGTGTAGCCCAGGGCGCGGCCACGGGGAAGGATGGTGATCTTGGTGACCGGGGCGGAGTTCCGCAGTGCGGCTGCCACGAGGGCGTGCCCGCCTTCGTGGTAAGCGGTGATCTTCCGCTCGTGTTCCTTCATGACGCGGCTGCGCTTCTGCGGGCCGGCCATGACGCGGTCAATGGCTTCATCCAGCGCGCGGTCGTCGATGAGGTTCGCGTTGGAGCGGGCGGTGAGCAGCGCGGCTTCGTTCAGGACGTTGGCCAGGTCCGCGCCCGTGTAGCCGGGGGTCTTTTTGGCCACGGCCTTGAGGTCCACGCCCGGTGCCATCGGCTTGCCTTTGGCATGTACCTGCAGGATCTGGTCGCGGCCGATCATGTCCGGTGCGTCCACGCCGATCTGGCGGTCGAAGCGTCCCGGACGCAGCAGTGCGGGGTCCAGCACGTCGGGCCGGTTGGTGGCGGCGATGAGGATGACGTTGGTCTTGACGTCGAAGCCGTCCATCTCCACCAGCAGCTGGTTGAGGGTCTGCTCGCGTTCGTCGTTGCCCCCGCCGATGCCCGCGCCGCGGTGACGGCCCACGGCGTCGATCTCGTCGACGAAGATGATGGCCGGGGAGTTGGTTTTGGCCTGCTCGAAGAGGTCGCGGACGCGGGAGGCACCCACGCCGACGAACATTTCCACGAAGTCGGAGCCGGAGATGGAGAAGAAGGGGACGCCGGCCTCACCCGCGACGGCGCGGGCCAGGAGGGTCTTGCCGGTACCGGGAGGGCCGTAGAGCAGCACGCCCTTGGGGATCTTGGCGCCAACGGCCTGGAACTTGGCGGGCTCCTGCAGGAATTCCTTGATTTCCTGGAGTTCCTCCACTGCCTCGTCGGATCCTGCGACGTCGGCGAACGTCACCTGCGGCATGTCCTTGCTGACCATCTTGGCCTTGGACTTGCCGAACTGCATGATCTTGGAGCCGCCGCCCTGCATGCGGGTCATGAGGAACCAGAACAGGGCGCCCAGGAGGATGACGGGAATCAGGAGGGAGAGCAGGCCGGAGAACCAGTTGCTCTCGATGGGCTGGTCCGTATAGCCCTGGGCGGGCTTGGCCTCGGTTACCGCCTTGACCACGTCCTGCGCACGGGCGTCCACGAAGAAGAACTGGACGCTCTTGCCCTTGTCCTGCCCGTCAAGCTGCAGGTTGTCCTTCAAAGTCAGGTCCACGCGGTTTTCGCCGTCGAAGATCTTGGCCTGCTCCACCTGGTTTCCGGAGAGCAGTTCCAGGCCCTTGTCAGTGTCGATCCGTGCCGCACCGCCTGGGGCCAGCGTTGCAAAGGCCACCAGGAGCAGACCGACCACGACGACGATCCAGATGCCCGGGCCTTTGAAGAAGTTCTTAGCTTTCATCTGTTCGGGGGCTGGCCCCGTCCCTTCCGGTAGTGCTGCACGGCGAGTAGTCTGCGCGCGTGATGGTGCTGCGTCAGCTTCTAGCTATACACCGTCCGGAGTAGATCACGCATGATGGACGGCAAAAGTTCCCTGTGGGCGTAGTGGCGCCAGGGCGGCGGAGGACCTGCTCCAGGGGGCGTGGTGTCACCGGACTATTTCCGACGGCGGCGTGCCGGGGGCCTACTCGTAGACGTGCGGGGCCAGGGTACCCACGAAGTCCAGGTTGCGGTACTTCTCCGCGTAGTCCAGGCCGTAGCCCACCACGAACTCGTTGGGGATGTCGTAGCCGACGTACTTGACGTCGATCTCCACCTTCGCGGCAGTGGGCTTGCGGAAAGCGGTGCAGATCTCCACGGATGCGGTGCCGCGGGACTCCAGGTTGGTCTTGAGCCAGGACAGGGTGAGGCCGGAATCGATGATGTCCTCGACGATCAGCACGTCCTTGCCCATCAGGTCCGTGTCCAGGTCCTTCAGGATCCGGACCACTCCGGAGGACTGGGTGCCTGAGCCGTAGGAGGACACCGCCATCCAGTCCATGGAGATGTGGCTGTGCAGCGCCCGGGCCAGGTCCGCCATGACCATCACCGCACCCTTGAGCACGCCCACGATGAGGATTTCGCGGCCCTCATAGTCCTTGTCGATCTGCTCAGCCAGCTCCGTGATGCGCTGCTGGATCTGTTCCTTGGTGTAGAGAACGTGCTTGAGGTCTGCCTGGACGTCGTTTGAATCCACCAATGGCTCCTGTGTAGATGCGGGGTGCGACTATTTTGCGGGCGGTTTTTGAGGCCGGAATACTAGCTTCCCACAGCGGGCCGCTTCGCGGGGAACGGGGTTGGCGTTATCGGTTGCGGCCTGGCCGCTTACGGTTCCCGCCGCCTCCAGCTCCGCGAGGGACAGGCGGTAGGCGCTCACCCCGCCGGGCAGCTCCACCGGCCCGGCCGAGCCCTGCCTCCGCAACAGCGCCTCCGCCGCCAAAAGGCGCTGGTAGCCGGGCTGCTGCCCGCCGACGTCGGCCGCCGCCTTGGCGATGACGCGGTACCTGATGGCCGGGGCGAGGGCGCGCAACGCCTCCTCCGGGAGGCTCACTTCGGCGCCGTCCCGTTCAACGAGCGCCGAGAACGTGGTTTCCGCCACGTCCTCAAGGTAGTCGGCGTCCAGCTGGAGGATTGAAGCGGTCCGGGCGAGGGATTCGGCGACGCCGGGGCCCAGTTTTTCCTCAAGGTGAGGGAGCACTTCCACCCGGGTACGGGAACGTGCGAAGGCCGGGTCCGAGTTGGTGGGATCATGCCAGGGCTGCAGCTGCTCCACCTCGCAGATCTCCTCCGTATCCGCCCGGCGGAGCCCCAGGAACGGCCGCAGCAGGAGTCCCCGCTCCGGCCTCATGCCGGCAAGGGAGCGCGTGCCGGAGCCGCGGGCCAGGCCAAGGAGCACCTGTTCCGCCTGGTCGTCCAGCGTGTGGCCCAGCAGGATGGCTCCGGCGCCCTGGCCGGCGGCGGCGGCTTCAAGCGCTTCATGCCGGGCCTCCCGGGCCGCTGCCTCCGGACCCATGCCGGCCGTTGCCACCGTCACGGCACGGATCTCCACGGGCGCCAGGCCCAGGTCCCGCAGTGTCCGCGCGGTTTCCGCAGCCACGCCTGCGGACCCTTCCTGCAGCTGGTGGTCCACCACCACCGCTCCCACCGTGACCGGGTGGCCGTCCACGTGCCCGCGCCGGGCAAAGTAGGCGGCGACGGCGGCCAGCGCCAGGGAGTCCGGCCCGCCGCTGCAGGCCACCAGGACATGCCGCGGGTAACCCGCCTGCGCCAAGGCGTCCTGGAGCGCCTTACGCGCCTTGCCGACGACGGGCGCCAGCCTCCCGGGCCGTCGTCGTCCGCTCTGGAAGCCGCTCCTCCCGCCGGTGCTGTCGCCGCCCGGGCCGCCGGATGCTGCGTCAGGTGACTCGCTGCGAGGCAATCAGAGTCCCATCCGGTCAAGCCACAACTTGGCGTCGTGGATCTCCGGCTCGGTGGGCAGGTGGTCTGCGGACTCCCACACCTTGTTAAAGCCTTCCATGCCGGCCACATCCACCACGGCCCGCACAAACCTGGCGCCGTCCGAGTATTGGCGCATTTTGGCGTCCAGGCCAAGGAGGCTGCGGATGAACTTTTCGATCACGCCGCGGTCCTTGCCGCGTTCGTTGAACCGCTGCCGGATGGTCTTTACGGACGGGATGATGCTGGCGTCCACGGCATCCATCACCACGTTCGCGTGGCCTTCGAGGAGGCTCATCACGGCGGTGAGGTGGGAGATGGCCGCCTTTTCCTCCGGGTCCTGGAGGAGGTCCAGGATGGCACCGCGGCCGGGGGTGTTTCCGGAGGCGGTGCGGTCCTTGAGGGAGCGTGCGGCGGCGGTGGCCCGCTCCATCAGGGAGTCGACGTTGCCCAGCAGGTGAACGCTGAGTTCGTCGATCTGCTCAAGCATGTGGTGCCGCAGCCAGGGGGCGGCTGCGAACTGCACGCGGTGGGTCTGCTCGTGCAGGCACACCCAGAGGCGGAAATCCTCAGGCGCGACGTTGAGTTCGCGCTCCACGGCCACGATGTTCGGGGCAACAAGGAGGAGCCTGCCGCCGGCAGGGGCGGTGGAGCCTTCCGCGAGTGCGGCGAAGGGATCGTACTGCCCCAGGACCTTGCTGGCCAGGAATGCCAGGACGGCGCCGAGCTGGCTCCCGGTGATGGCCCCGCTGACGCTGGCGGCGCCGGGGCTCAGCGTGCCGCGCCGGCTTTCCAGCATCTTTTCCATGGCAGGCTTGAGCATCACCGCGAAGCTCTGCGTGTTGGCCTTGGCCCATGACGCCCGGTCCACCACCAGCACGGAGGAGTCCCGGAGGTCGCGTGCCGCCTCCAGCCCGGTGATCTGGTGGACGTGCTCAACGGACACATCCGCCAGGCGGCGCAGGCTGTCCACGGCCTCACCCATGGCGGCCTCGCTGAGCACGGGCCCGGCCGGGGCCAGGCGTGCGGCGGTGGAGGCGGCGAGGTCCCAGTTGATCAAGGACTGTGCCGTGGCGGACAACGTCTGGGTTGACGACTCGCGTGCAGTGGGCTCCATGGTTCCCATCAGAACACAGCATGCTGTGGATAGTCCTTAAGTTCGCTGACCGGCGAACCCTTCGGAGCACCCGGCCGGCCACGGACGCACTTGCACAGGCGATTCACAGGATGCGGAAAGCGCGGCTCTATCCCGTCCGGCAGGGTAGTAACCAAGAGCCGAACAACCCGACCGCCACCAGCAGGAGCGGCCCCGCCCCGCATGAGCGGTGCTGGCCCGGACCGTTTATGCGGGGCAGGACCGCGCCCACGGAAAACACGCGGCAGGAAGTGTCACCGCACTGGACGTTGAGTCCGGGTTCGTCGCACCGCCAACGGTGCCGGCCGCGCCGGCCCGTCGCACTTGGTACTTCACCGGCAGCCGCAGCCTGCGAGCGCGGTGGCGGCGCGGTCCAGGGCTTCCTTGTTGCCCGCAGTCCCGGGGGTGAGCCCGTTGCCGATGAAGGAAAAGACCAGGAGCCTGCCGTCCGCGTCAACCACATAGCCGCTCAATGCGAGCACTGTGTTCAGCGTGCCGGTCTTGGCCCGCACCAGCCCGGCGCCGCCGGCAGTGGCGTCGCCGCCGTAGCGGGTGTCCAGGGTTCCGGTCAGGCCGGCCACCGGGAATCCGTCCAGCGCGGCCCGCAGCCTGGGATCCGTGCCCGAGGTGATGGCCCGCACCGCCTCGGTAAACTGCCGGGCCGAGACCTTGTTGCCCATGGCCAGTCCACAGACGTCCACCAGCTTCAGGGCATCCGTGGCGAGGCCGGCTGCGGAGAGCTGCGCACGGACTGCCGCCGTGGCGCCGTCGTTGCTGCCGGGCAGCCCGTCCGCCAGTGCCGTGAGCCGGCCCAATGCTTCCGCCAGGTAGTTGTCAGAGTCCTGCAGCATCACGTCCACCTGTTCGGCCACGGTGGCGGACTGCACCTCCGCCAGCAGCCTCGGTTCACTGGAATCCTCCCCGGGAGCGGCCGTTGCCGCCGCGCGGGCTGCCGCGGCGCCTGCTCCCGCCGGCTGGGGTGAACGTTCGACGGCGGCTGCCACAGTGAGTCCCGCGGCGGCGCCTGCCGTCCGCAGCCGGGCGGCAAACTCCTCGCCGGCAGCCATGGCGGAGTCCTGCGGGCGTGCACCGGTGGTGACAGCGGGATCGTACCGGGCTGAGTTCAGGGCCAGGGGGAACAAGGGTGCCACTTCGCCGGCGGCCACATCCCCGCTGTCCCAGGCCGGGTTCAGCGCGGGTCCGGTGAAAAGGGAGTCGTCCACGAGGACCTTGAGCTCCCCCGCCGCGCCGTCAGCCTTCAGCGCCTCCACCGTGCCGGCAGCCAGGGATGCCAGGCCGGCGCGTCCCATTGCCCGTTCGGGGTTCGACTCACCAGGCCCCAGGAGCACGTCCCCGCCGCCCACCAGCACCACCTGCCCGGGCGCCGGCCCGGCAACAACAGTTGTGCTGAAACGGTGCCCGGGCCCCAGGGACCGCAGGGCGGCGACGGCGGTGAGCAGTTTCATGTTGGACGCCGGAACGCGGCCTTCCGATCCGCCGCGGTCAAACAGGACCTCGCCGGTCAGCGCATCCTGGACCAGCGCGGTGAACGTTCCGCCGCCGTCGGCCTTTAACAGCGGATCCAGCTGCGCCGTGACGGCGGCCCGGGCCGGGACGTCCGCCGAAGGATCGAGTGTGGCCAGGCCCGGCCGGGCAGAGAGCGTGGCGGGAGCCTGCTGCCATGCGGGCGCGGGCGGAGCGGGGGCAGGGGCCTCGGGACCCAGGAAGCCGGGGGCCACCAGCAGGGCCGCCGGGACGGAAAGGGCAACCAGGAGGGCCGCCAGCAGGACCAGCAGCCAGGACCTCCGCAGACCGGTGACGCCCCTCAGCGCTGCCTGCCGGACACGGCCGTACTGCCGGTCCGTGCCGATTGTCTTGGTCATGCTGGTGCCGGTCCTCAAGTCCTGAAATTTCCCCACAAGTTCCTGATTCCAGGGCCTCTCGCTATATCCTCAATAATAGTCGGCGGCACCGACAGTGCTTTTTGTTGCCCGTCAGAAGTGCCGCGAACCCCCTGCAATTGCCGAGGAGCATTCCATGAAGCATGACGTGACCATCGAGATCCCCAAGGGATCACGCGTCAAGTATGAAGTTGACCACGAGACCGGCCGCGTCCGCCTGGACCGCGTCCTCTTCACCTCCATGCAGTACCCCACGCACTACGGATACTTCGAGAACACCCTCGGCGAGGATGGCGACCCGTTGGATGCGCTGGTGCTGCTGCAGGACTTCGACCTGCACCCGGGCGTCATCGTTGAGTCCCGCCCCATCGGCGTCTTCAACATGACGGACGACGGCGGCGGAGACGCCAAGATCCTCTGCGTGCCGGTGGACGCCCGCTTCGACCACATCCAGGAGGTCAGCGACGTCAACGACTTCCTGATCAAGGAGATCGAGCACTTCTTCACCCGCTACAAGGACCTGGAGCCGGGCAAGTGGGTCAAGGCCGAGGGCTGGGGCGACCGCGCTGCCGCCGAGGCCGAGCTGGAAGCTTCCATCAAGCGTTACGTGCCCACCAAGCACTGATTTCCTGAAGCAACGCGGGGTCACTCCGCGCCGAATTCTTCGCCAGAATTGGGCCGGAAGTGACCCCGCGTTGTGGTTTAAGGTGAATTGGTGAGCTCAGCGCCAGTCTTCAACCCGCCCTGCGGTCCTGTCACCGGCTGGCGGGACGGGGACGTCGTCCGCGCAACCGGGATCCCTTACGCCACCGCCGGACGTTTCCAGCCTCCCGCCCCGGCGCCTGGCTGGACGGTTCCGTTTGCCGCCACCTCCCCCGCGCCCGCCTGCCCGCAGGGGCCGGTGCCGTTCCTCGATGACGTCCTGGGCACCCGCTACGGGGAGCTGCCGGGGAGCGAGGACTGCCAGAACCTCTCCATCACCATGCCCGCCGGCGTTGCCTCCGGCGAACAGCTCCCCGTGATGGTCTGGATCCACGGCGGCTCCTACACCACCGGCTCGGGCGATCTTGCCATCTTCGACCCCGCGGCGCTGGTGTCCGAGAACCGGGTGGTGGTGGTCTCTGTGACGTACCGCCTGGGGCTGTTCGGCTTCCTGGCGACCCGCACCGGCCGGCCGGGGAACCTGGGCCTCCTGGACCAGCTTGAGGCATTCCGCTGGGTGCAGCGGAACATTGCCGCGTTCGGCGGCGACCCGGGCCGGGTGACGGCCTTCGGCCAGTCGGCCGGAGGTGACGCGATCGCGCACCTCATGGCCACAGCCGAAGCACCGTCCCTCTTCCAGCGGGCCATCATCCAAAGCGCCCCGCTGGGAATCTCCCGCGGCAGGGCGAAAATGAACCATGCCATGGGCATCGTTGCCGAAGCCGTGAACGAGGAGACGCCCGCCATGGACATCGTTGAGCGGGAGGACCACGTTGCCCAGGTAGCTCGGAAATTCGGCATGCTGGCCGCCATGCCTTTCGGAACCCAGTATGGCCATGCACCGCTGCCGGCGGAACCGGATATTGAAGCCGCCTGGAACCGCGCCGCGCCCGGCGTTGAGGTGCTGATCGGGCATACGTCCGAGGAAGCACGGCTGTTCCTGCCCCGCAGCCCCTACCTCAGCCGGCTGGCGCGCGTCCCGCTGGTGGGGTCTGCCGCCGTCCGCGCCATTGACTGGGTGGTCACCGAGACCGTCTATGCGAAGGCGGCGCGGAGGTTCGCCCGGCGCCATGCCCGGGCTGGCGGGAAGGCCCACCGCTACGTCCTGAGCTGGCATGCCCCGGGAAACATCTTCGGCGCTGCCCACACTGTTGACCTCCCGCTGCTTTTCGGCAACCGGAACACGTGGGACGGCGTGGGCCTGATTGCCGGCGCCAGCTGGGATGAGGTCAACGCGGCCGGACGCGAGCTGCGGGCGCTCTGGGCACGGTTCGCCCGCGGCGATGACCTCGGCAAACACGGCACCATCCCGGGAACGCTGCGCTACCGGGCAGCTTGAGGGTTCCGATGCGGACTTTAGGCGTCGACCTGGCCGCCGCCACCAGGAAAACCGCCGTGGCGGTCCTCGAATGGGGCAAGGATTCCGCCGGCCTGGTGCACCTGGCGCTGGATGTGGGCGACCAGGAGATCGTGGAACTGTTTGGCGGCGCCGCCATGACGGGGATCGACTGCCCGGTGGGGTGGCCTCGGGCCCTGATCCCGTTCCTCACCGGGCACCTTACCTTCGACGCCGACCCCGTGCTTGCGCATGACGGCATCGAAGGCCGGCGGCTGCTTGCCTACCGTGACACGGACAGGTTCGTCACCCGCCGGACCGGACTGATCCCCCTCAGCGTCTCCGCGGACCGGCTGGCGCACCCGGCCATGCGGTGCGCGGTGATCCAGGCAAAGATCGCAGCGCTCCACGGCCCCCAGCCCAGGGACGGATCGGGACGCCTCGCGGAGGTCTATCCGGCTGCTTCCCTGAAACTGTGGGGACTGGTCGCCCGCGGCTACAAAGGACGGGGGACCCCGGAAGCCGACCGGCTTTCCATGCTCCTTGCGAACCTGCGGCAGCAGGCCCCCTGGCTGGACCTGGCCGGGCAGGAGGACAGGCTTGCAGCCTCGGACGACCTGTTCGACGCCGTCGTCGCGTCCCTCACCGCCCGCGCGGCCGCCGTCGGGCTTACCGCGCCCCCTGACGGCGCGCACGCCGCAGCCGCCCTCGACGAGGGGTGGATCCACCTGCCCTCCTGCGGGCTGGCGGAACTCGTCAGCTAGCGGGATCCTCGCCGCCAAGGGTCCAGTTGCGGATCTCCTCCGGGTCCTCCCCATGCAGCCGGGTGTGTTCCCGGGCCCTCATCCGCCGGTCCTGGAGGTTCTGCCGGAGGAGGGAATGCCTCTCGGCCAGCCCGGGCACGCGGTCGATCGCGTCGATGGCCAGCTGGAACCGGTCGATCCCGTTCAGCATGGCCATGTCGAACGGCGTGGTGGTGGTCCCCTCTTCCTTGTAGCCGCGCACGTGCAGCCCGTCCTGGTTGGAGCGGCGGTAGGCAAGCCGGTGGATCAGCGCGGGGTAGCCGTGGTAGGCGAAGATGATGGGCTTGTCCGCCGTGAAGATCCCGTCGAAATCCCGGGCAGGAAGCCCGTGCGGGTGCTCGCTCACGTCCTGCAGCCGCATCAGGTCCACCACGTTGACCACCCGGACCTTCAGTCCGGGCGCGCCTTCCCGGAGCAGTTCGGCTGCCGCAACGGTCTCCACGGTGGGCACGTCACCCGCGCAGGCCATCACGACGTCGGGCTCCTCGCCGGGCACCTCGGACCCCGCGAACGCCCAAATCCCCAGCCCCCGTCGGCAGTGGTTGGCGGCGTCGGCGGGGCCTAGCCAGGTGGGCGAGGGCTGCTTTCCGCTGACCACGATGTTCACGTAGTCGGTGGAGGCCAGGCATTGGTCCATGACGTACAGCAGGGTGTTGGCGTCCGGCGGCAGGTATACCCGGATGACCTCCGCCTTCTTGTTCACGGCATGGTCAATAAAACCCGGGTCCTGGTGCGAGAAGCCGTTGTGGTCCTGCTGCCACACGTGGGAGGACAGCAGGTAGTTCAGCGATGCCACCGGCTGGCGCCACGGCAGCTGCCGGTGCACCTTAAGCCACTTGGCATGCTGGTTGAACATGGAGTCGACGATGTGGATGAAGGCCTCGTAACAGTTGAAGACCCCGTGCCGGCCGGTCAGGAGGTAGCCTTCCAGCCAGCCCTGGCACAGGTGTTCGCTGAGCACCTCCATCACGCGGCCGGACCGCGCAAGGTGCTCGTCGGCGTCGTCAATCCTGTACTGCCATACTTTGTCCGTGACCTCGTAGACGTCCTGCAGCCGGTTGGAGGCGGTCTCGTCCGGGCCAAAGAGCCGGAACGTTTCCATGTTCCGCGAGATAACGTCCCGCATCCACGAGCCCAGCGTGACCATCGGGCTGACGCGCTCGGTCCCCGGCTCCGGGACCTCGACGGCGTAGTCCCGGTAGGCAGGCAGCCTTAGCGCCTTCCGAAGCAGTCCGCCGTTGGCGTGCGGCGTTGCGCTCATCCGGAAAGCGCCCGTGGGCGCGGCCTCGGCGACCTCGGGCCGGAGCCTGCCGTCGCCGTCGAACAGCTCCTCCGGGCGGTAGGACTGCAGCCACCCTTCCAGCTGCTTCAGGTGCTCCCCGTTGGTGCGGACTTCGGAGAGCGGGACCTGGTGGCTGCGCCACGTCCCCTCAACCTGCAGCCCGTCCACTACGCGCGGTCCGGTCCAGCCTTTCGGCGAGCGCAGCACGATCATGGGCCAACGGGCAGCGGCATCCGCCCCGTCCTGTCCGGCCCGGGGAGACCGCCGTGAGTCCTGGATGGCGCGGATGCCGGCCATGCAGCGTTCCAGCGCATCCGCGAAGTCGCGGTGCGCCTGCTCCGTGTTGTCCGGGTCTTCCACTGTCACGAAGTAGGGCTCATGCCCGTAACCGCGCAGCAACTGCTCCAGCTGCTCTTCGGGCATCCGGGCCAGGATGGTGGGGTTGGCGATTTTGTACCCGTTCAGGTGCAGGATGGGCAGCACCGCGCCGTCAGTGGCCGGGTCCAGGAAGTTATGGGAGTGCCAGCTGGCGGCCAGCGGGCCGGTTTCCGCTTCGCCGTCACCAATCACGACGGCGGTGACCAGCTGGGGGTTGTCAAGGACCGAGCCGTACGCGTGGGCGAGGGAATACCCGAGTTCGCCGCCCTCGCTGATGGAGCCGGGGCTTTCCGGCGCCGCGTGGCTGGGGATGCCGCCCGGGTAGGAAAACTGGCGGAAGAGTTCGGCCATGCCGTCGCCATCGTTGCCCACGTGGCCGTAGACCTCGGAGTAGGTGCCTTCCAGCCAGGCATTGGCGACGACGGCGGGGCCGCCGTGGCCGGGACCCGCCACAAAAAGCATCTCGGCGGAGTCGCGGCGGATGATGCGGTTCAGGTGGGCATAGACGAAATTTAGCCCGGGGGTGGTGCCCCAGTGGCCCAGCAGCCGGGATTTGGTGTGTTCGGCCTGCAGCGGTTCGCGCAGGAGCGGGTTGGAGCGGAGATAGATCTGCCCGACGGAAAGGTAGTTGGCGGCGCGCCACCAGCGGTCCACAAGTTCAAGTTCGCCCTGCCCCATGCTGCCGGCCATAACCATCCTCACGTCGCGTTCGCCCACCCTTGCCAGGTGCAGCCGTTCCCCCATCGCACCAGATGGGCCAGCCCGAGGCAACCCCGCTTGCCTTGGCGCTGCTACCTGCAGGTAGTCTTTGGATTCAGATGTTCACGCTGACAATCAACCAGACCGATAGCCGGCGCGATGGCGACCGGGTGCCGCAGCTGCTCAGGGACCTGCGGCACATTCCTGCGCGCCTTGATTTTGACCGGTCCGTGGAGGACGAGGTCCAGGGCATTGTGGACTGCCCGCACCAGGCGGTGGAGGCGGCCCTGATCGCGCTCCGGGACGGCTCCTGGTACGTGGGCATCGGCGTAGGGCCCGTCAATGAACCGTTGCCCAACCAGATCAAGGACGCTTCGGGCCACGGGCTGGTGTATGCCCGGCGCGCCGTGGACCGCCTGCGAAGCAGCAAGGACCGGGTTCCGGTTGCAGTGGAGGGGCCGCTGGCTGACGTGGCCCACGACGCCGAGGCCGTGCTGCGGCTGCTGGGGCATATCGTGCGCGACCGCTCCGGTGCCGAGTGGCGGGTGCTTGACCTGCTGACGCCCGGCGTGCGGGGCCAGCAGAAGGCTGTGGCCCAGGAACTCGGAATCACCACGCAGGCGGTCAGCAAGGCGGTGGCACGGGCTCAGTGGAACGAGGAGCACGCGGCCCGGCCCGCGGCAGCCCGGCTGCTGGGGTTGATCCTCGCGGTCCGGTAGGGGCTGCGGCCCCCTCAGGCCTGGGTTGCCGCCATCACCGGCTCGCCGTTGAAGTATTCGAGCTGCCAGCCGTCGATCGCGTGGTGGTGCGCCAGGTTCAGCACAGCGTTGTCGATGCTGGCCAAAGCGGTCCCTACGGCCCGGCTGAGGCTCACCCGGAGCAGTGTTCCGTGCGCGACGACGAGAACACGGCTGCCGCTGTACTCCTTGGCCAGTGCCTCCAGGGCGGCGAGACCGCGGTCAGCTGCCTCGTCCTCGCTTTCGGCGCCGCGGAAGCCCCCGGGGATGCGGAGTGCCTCCAGTTCCGGGCCCGCCTGCATTCCCTCCGCCGGTCCGAAGCTCCGCTCCGTGAGCTCCGGCAGGCGGCGGACCTCGCCCAGCCCGAGTCCGCCGGCTATCACATCTGCGGTTTCGGCAGCGCGGCTCAGCGGCGAAGACACTATGGCGTCCCATTCGTACGCCGACAAAACGTCAACGGCGTCACGCGCCTGGGCCCGGCCGACGTCGTTCAGTGGAATGTCCGTGGATCCCTGCAGGCGGCGCTGCGCATTCCAGTCTGTCTGGCCGTGGCGGATGAGGGCGAAGGTGGTGAGGGTCATGCTTTCCATTCTGCCCGACGGCGGGCTTCCGCCGGACGCGGGGACAGTCAGTTGCGCGGTCCAGCCAGCTGCGCAGCCCGGCTGCCGCGTAGGCGAAGCCCGCGTAAGGCTGCCAGCTGAACCGGAATCTCGGGAGGTTTGCCGCAGCTACAGCAGGCTGCGCAGCACGTGGGCCGCGCCGTCGTCGAACACTGAGTGGGTGACCTCGTTGGCGACGGCGATGACTTCCTCCGGCGCCTGGCCCATGGCCACTCCGCGTCCTGCCCAGGTGAGCATCTCGATGTCGTTGCGGCCGTCGCCGATGGCCACCGTGAGGTGGCGTTCGATGCCGAGCCTGCCGCGGAGGTTTTCCAGCGCGCTGGCTTTGGTCACGCCGGCGGCGGCGATGTCCAGCCACGCGGTCCAGCCCACGGAGTAGGTGACGCCGGCGAGGCCCACGTGTTCAATGGCCTCATTGAACTCTTCCGGGGTGTTTTCGGTGCTGAAGACCACCACGCGCACTGCCGTGGCTTCAAGCATGGTGTGGAAATCGACGCCGATGGCCTCGACGCCGAAACTCGGGTCCTGGAAACGCTCGGTGGACAGGAAGTTTCCGTCCGCATCCTCCAGCGCATACTTGGCAGAAGGAAGCCGCTCGCGCAGTGCCCGGAGTGCGGGTGCGGGGTCGAACGTGGCCTTGTGGATGACCTCGTAGCCGCCGTCCAGTGCCGGATGGAGCCGCAGCGTCACGCCGCCGTTGCAGCAGACGGCGTAGCCGCGCTCAATCCCGATTTTCTCGATGATGGGCAAGGTGGCGTTGAGCGAACGGCCTGTGGCGATCATCACCTCGTGCCCGGCTGCCACTACGGCCTGCGCCGATTCCCGGACACCCTGGGACATGTGGCCGTCGTGGTCCACCAGCGTGCCGTCCACGTCCAGTGCGACCATCAGCTTGCGGCCGTTGTTGTTGTTGTTATCTCGCCGGTCATCGTTGCCGGCGACTGAGGTTTCAGTCAGCGTTGTCATTCCAATAGTGAACCAGACGCCCCGAAACGCCGCTAGGACGCGCGCCACAGAGTTATTGAACAGTTGGTTAATACCCACAGGTTGTCCCCGGTGTGAGTGTTAACCTCCGTGTTCTGAGGCGTGCACCCTCCCACGGACAAAGCACCCGCGCACGCCCCGGTGCAGGGACCGTTTCCCGGTGCAGCTCGGGTGCCGCCGTTGTCCACATGGGGCAGAACCGTCCTGCCCTTCCCTCGGTGGTGCGGCGACCATGGAGGCATGCAGCTGATTGATGCCGCCGCATTGCACCGCAGTACCGGAGACTCGCGCTCGCTCCGCAGGCGGTATGCCCGCGGCGAACTGGTCCGTGTCCGCAAGGGAGTGTACGCGGCAAAGGACGAGTGGATCTCGCTGCCACCATGGGAAAGGTACCGGCAGACAATCCTTGCCGTGAACCTTGAACTGCCTTCGTCAAAGTTCTGCCTCAACACAGCCGCTGTCCTGTGGAACCTGGAGATGCTCGCTGTCCCCGACCACGTCCACCTTGCAGGTGCTTCACGGGGCCATAGGGGCCGGAGCCTTCCCACTACGTCCGCTGCTCGAATGCCATCCGGATTGTGCGGACTCGAGGGACTCACCTCCTATGGTGTCGCCCGGCATGCTTCCCGGGGACCAACCATCGCGTTCGGAGGGCTACAGATAACGCCATTGCCCGAGACGGTGGTGGCGGTCATCGCAAGCGAGAACTTTGCGGCCGGAACAGTGCTGGCCGATCATGCTATCGGCATGCGTCGTACTTCAGGCCCCCGGGTGAGCAAGGACGAGTTGCTGGGGCACGCCGCGCGTCTGGAGTCGGGCGCACGCCGGCGATGGGTCACCCAGGTGCTCAAGTTCGCCGTTGCCAACTCCGGATCAGCAGGCGAATCACTCAGCCGGGCACAGATGCACCTCCTGGGTTTCCCCGCGCCCCTGTTGCAGGCAAACTTCCGCGCGGGAGGCCACTTCATTGCCCGGACCGACTTCTTCTGGCCGCAGTTCAAACTTATTGGCGAGTTCGACGGCGACGCGAAGTACCTGCGCGATGAGTACTTGGGCGACCAGACCTCCCGCCAAGCCGTCCTGGCCGAAAAGAAGCGCGAAGACAAACTCCGTGCGGCCGGGTTCAGAGTGGTGCGCTGGGACTGGGCGACTGCTTCGGATGCAGCCAGGCTGGGCGCTGTGCTGCGGAATGCCGGGCTGCCTAACAGCGGCATCAGGGCAAAAAGAACCCTCTGACGGACTTTGCACCCGGGAATGCCCTGGTGCAAAGTCCGTCAGAGGGTGCGATGCCCCGGGAAGCAGGCGAAGCTAGAGGACCGGGAGGACCTCGAGGCCGCCCAGGTACTTCTGCAGGGCCTTGGGCACGTTGACCGAGCCGTCCGCGTTCTGGTGGTGCTCCAGCAGCGCCACGATCCAGCGCGTGGTGGCCAGGGTTCCATTCAAGGTGGCTACGGCCCGGGTGCCCTTCGCGACGCCCTCGGCGTTCACCGCGCGTTCGCGGATGTTCAGCCGGCGGGCCTGGAAGGTAGTGCAGTTGGAGGTGGAGGTCAGCTCGCGGTACGCGCCCTGGGTGGGAACCCACGCTTCGCAGTCGAACTTCCGGGCGGCGGACATGCCGAGGTCGCCGGCCGCGGTGTCAATCACCCGGTACGGCAGCTCGCACTTGGCCAGCATCTCCTCTTCCCACGCCAGCAGCCGCTGGTGCTCGGCGGCGGCCTCTTCAACGGTGGTGTAGATGAACATCTCCACCTTGTTGAACTGGTGGACGCGGATGATGCCGCGGGTGTCCTTGCCGTGCGACCCGGCTTCGCGGCGGTAGCAGGAGCTCTGGCCGGCGTAGCGGATGGGGCCGGCGGCAAAGTCCAGGATTTCGTCCGCGTGGTACCCGGCGAGGGCAACCTCGGAGGTGCCCACCAGGTAGAGGTCGTCTTCGGCGAGACGGTAGATCTCGGCGTCGTGCTTTACGTCAAAGCCGGTGCCCTGCATGGTCTCCGGGCGCACCAGGGTGGGCGTGATCATGGGGACGAAACCGGCCTCGATGGCCTGGTCCATGGCCATCTGCAGCAGCGCCATCTCCAGCCGGGCACCTACCCCGCGCAGGAAGTAGAAGCGGGCGCCGGAAACCTTGGCGCCGCGCTCCATGTCGATCGCGCCGATAAGCTCGCCGATTTCCAGGTGGTCCTTCGGCTCGAAGTCCGGGAACTCGCGGGGCGTGCCGACGGTCTTGACCACCACGTAGTCATCCTCGCCGCCCTCAGGAACGCCGTCCTCAACCAGGTTGGGGATGGTGCGCAGCAGTTCTTCCTGCTTCGTCTGGGCGGCATCGGCCTCGGCGGAGGCGGCCTTGACCGAGTTGGCCAGCTCCTTGACCTCGGCCAGCAGCGCCTTCTTTTCGTCGCCCTTGGCCTGTGCCACCTTCTTGCCGAAAGCGTTCTGCTCGGCGCGGAGGTTCTCGAAGCGGATCAGCGCCGCACGGCGGGCGGAATCCGCGGAGATGATCGCGTCCACCACTGATTCATCCGCACGGCGGGCACGCTGGCTTGCACGGTATTTATCCGGGTTTTCGCTGAGGTCTTTTACGTCGATCACCACACAAGGGTATCCAATACCGCGGAAGACGGCGGGCGGCAGCGGGCGTGCCGGACCGGAAGGCTTCGCCGGGCTACTGTTGAACCACCATGAGCGACTGGATCCTGTACCTGCTGATTGGGGTGGCCCTCGCGTTTGCCATCTCAAGCTGGTGGGGCGTGCGCAAGCTCAAGGCCCTGCACATCCGCAGTACCGTAGGCGCCGACGCGCACGAACCTGGCCTGGCCCGGCAGCGCGTGGCCGTAGTCCTCAACCCCATCAAAACCCGCGCGGGCGAAGCGAAAGGCATCATCCAGCGGGGATGTCTGGCGGCGGGCTGGGAGAACCCCGTGTTCTTCGAGACGACGGCGGAGGACCCCGGCTATTCGCAGGTCAAGGCGGCCCTGGCGTACAAGCCCGACGTCGTCCTCGTCGGCGGCGGCGACGGCACAGTCCGTGTGGTGGCCGAGTCCCTCGCGCATACGGGCGTGGCCATGGGACTCATCCCGCTGGGCACCGGCAACCTGCTGGCACGGAACGTCGACCTGGACGTCAACGACCTTCACGCCAGCGTCAATACTGCGCTTTTCGGCCGGCAACGGTACATCGACACCGCCCGGATGAGCATTGAAAACTCCTGGACCGGGGAATCAACCGAACACTCGTTCCTGGTGATCGCGGGAATCGGCATGGATGCCGAAATCCTGGCCGACACCAATGCCGGACTGAAGAGGGCCGTGGGATGGCTCGCATATACCGAGGCCGGCATGCGGCACCTCCCGGGACCCAGGAAGAAGGTCACGATTTCCCTGGACGGCAGTCCGGGGCAGGTCCGCAGCATCCGCAGCGTTCTGTTCGCCAACTGCGGCCTGATCCCCGGCGGCATCGATTTCATACCCCAGGCCATGATCGACGACGGCATGCTGGACGTAGTGGTGATGAGCCCCCGCAGTGCCGTCGGATGGCTGCTGATGTACGTCAAAATCATGTTCAAACACACCGGGAAGCTGCCCGACATGACCGTTTACCGCTCCGGGAAAGTGGTCATAAAGTGTCCGGAACCGATGCCCATCCAGCTGGACGGCGACACCTCCGGCGAGGCCACCAAGCTCACGGTCCAGGTGGAGCCGCGGTCTCTCTTGATCCGGGTCAAAGGGGAGGATTAGCGGTCAGTTGCGGCTGCGTTTGTGCTCCTCGGCAGCTTTGGCGGCGGCATGGGCCTCGGACTGCTCGCGGATCATGGCTTGTTCTTCTTCAAAGCGCAGGCGATCTGCACGGTCGGCGTCGTCGCCGTCCCAGTCCTGGTTGTCGGCAGTGGGCCGGGGGTTGACGATCATCCCCTGGCCGTCGTTTTCGGTGCCGCTGGTGGTCATGACGCGCTCCCTTCGCTAGGGGCCATCCCCCATGTGGATCAGGCAAGCATACGCATTGTCAACAGCCCGCGAAAGTACTTCAGGGGGCATTTGCGTACGCTTTGGGCGAAGCGGGCAGGGCCGTTTTCGGCGCCCTGTCATGCAGGCCGGAGAATGCCTTCCACCCACTCCCGCGCTGCGCGAAACGCCTGGTCAGCTGTGTGCGGTTCCACCACTGCGCGTTGCATGTCCGCGCGGGGATATGACCCGAGGAAGCGCGTGGCCGGGCTGAGGCGGTGGAGCCCGGCCAAGGCATCGGCCATCCGCTCGTCGCCCACGTGCCCGTCGGCGTCGATGCTGAAGAAGTAGTCCCCCAGGAACTGTCCGGTGGGCCGGGACTCAATACGGCTGAGGTTTACGCCGCGGCTGGCAAACTGGTCCAAGATCTCCATCAGGGCTCCCGGACGGTCCTCCGGAAGCGGCACCACAACGGTGGTTTTGTCCGCTCCGGTGCGCGAGGGCAGCGCGCCCGGGCGGCTGACCAGGATGAAGCGCGTCACGGCCTCCGGGTTGTCACCGATGTCCTTCGCCAGAACGGTCAGCCCGGGCTGTTCCCGGGCTACCAGGGGAGCGCAGATGGCCGCGTCATAATGGCAGGCCTCGTCCAGGAGCCCCATTGCCGAAGCGGCAGTGGATGAACCGGGTACATATTCCGCTGATGGGATATTCCTGTCCATCCACAGCCGGCACTGCGCCCAGGCATGGCCGTGGGTTGACACCCGGCGCACGTCCGCCAGCCCGACCCCCGGCCTGGCCACAAGCACGAAGCTGATGGGCACCAGGACCTCGCGGATTATCCGCAGTTCCTTGCCGCCGGCGATTGCGTCCAAGGTAGCGGTAACGCCGCCCTCCACCGAGTTCTCTATTGGGACCATGGCAGCAAACGCCGAACCGTCACGCACTTTATCCAGGGCAGCATTGACGTTCGACGACGGCACGCGGGTAGCCTGCGCGGCATCCGGCACCTGCATGAGGGCAGCCTCGGTGAAGGTACCCGCGGGCCCGAGGAAGGCATAGGTCACGGAGGACTCGGACATGAATATTCCTCGCCTACAGCACCATCGGTTTCAGCCCGTTGTCCGAGACGAGGGGCTTGCCGGCTTCCAGCCACATGTCCATGCCGCCGGAAACGTTAATGGCGGTGTAGCCCTGGCCCGTGAGCCATTGCGCCACGCGGAAGGACCTGCCGCCGGTGCGGCAAATGACGTAGACGTCCTCGTCAGGGTCGAGTTCCTCCAGACGGCCCGGAAGCTGGTCCATGGGAATGTGGAGGGCGCCCTCTGCATGCCCTGCCACCCATTCGTAATCCTCACGGACGTCCAGGATGACCGCATCATCGGGGATGTCGTTGACGGGAACGTTGTCGAAATCGCTCATGGTGATTCCTGCCTTCGCGGATCGGGGGTCGCTTTAAGCCTAGTGCTTTACCTCCCGGAGGGGCTTGCGCGCAGCCAAGTTAAGCTTCTGTGTGAACCCAAGGAGGAAAGTTGCTTCCTGAACACCGCGTCCTGGCCGCAGCCGGAGGCCGAGGCCGAACGGGCCGCGGCCATCCTGCCCTGGCCGCGGGCTCCCGTGGCTGAACTCCACGAACTGCCCGCAGTGGCCCTCCGGGACCAGCTGCGGCAGGGGAAGGTCTCAGCAGCGGAGGCGGCAGCCCATTTCCTGCAGCGGATAGACCGGCAGAACGTCCCCCTGGGCGCCTTTGTCACCGTGACGGCGGACCAGGCGATGGAGCAGGCCCGCTCCGCCGACTCACTGCGGTCCCGGATTCCGGCCGGGGAGTTGCCCCTCCTGCACGGCATGCCCTTGGCTTACAAGGACCTGACCGACGTGGAAGGCGTGCCAACCACGCACGGCAGCGCCGCGGTGGACCACAAGCCGGCCCTCAGCGACGCACCACTGGTGGCCCTGCTCCGTAAAGCGGGGGCTATTTCGCTGGGCAAGACCCAAGTGCCCGAGTTCGGGTTGACCGCCTACAGCGAAAACCGGATCGCGCCGCCGTCGCGCAATCCCCATGCCCTGAGCAGGAGCTCGGGGGGATCCTCCGGCGGCAGCGCTGCTGCTGTGGCCGCCGGGCTGATTCCTTTCGCGCCGGGGACCGACGGCGGTGGATCTGTCCGGATTCCCGCTGCAGCCTGCGGACTGGTGGGGCTCAAGCCCGGCCGGGGCCTGGTCCCGGCCGGGGAAAGCCTCGGGGATCCCGCCCGGCTGGTGGTGGCCGGCCCCATCGCAAGGACCTCCGCCGATGCCGCACTTATGATGGACGCCCTGGTGCCCGCCGGGCCCTCCTCCGCAATGTCCACGCCCGCTGCACGCACGCGCGGCATGCCCGGGGATGTTCCCGAAAAGGACGGCGGCTACCTCGCGGCGTTGAAGCAGGAACCAGCGAAGCTCCGAATCGGGATTACGCTGGACAGCCCGTGGTCCGGGACGTTTCCTTTCAGCCCCGAGCAGGAAGCGCTGGATGCCCTCAATGCGGGCATCCGCCTGCTTGAACATGCCGGGCATTCCCTCGGCGAGGCTTCCATCCGCTATGACAACCGCTACCCGGACGCCTTCACGACGGCCTGGACTGCGGCAGTGGGGACGGCCAGGATCAGCCCGCACCGTGAGGCGCTGCTGGCTCCCCTGACCCGCACCTTCCGGCGTCGGGCACAGCAGCGCAGCCCGGCGAAACTCGCTGAATCCCTGGCCTTCCTGCGGCAGTTCCAGCACGATACTGTGGCGCAGTACGCCCGGTGGGACCTGATGCTGATGCCGGCGCTCGCGCAGACGCCGCGTCCGGTGGGCTGGTTCACCGGCATGCACGGCGGCGACCGGTGGCCCGCGGCCCAGTGGCCGGGGGACGCCGACGGGGACTACCGCAAGCAGTGCGAGTACGCGCCATGGTCCTCCGTGGTCAATGTCTGTGGCCTGCCGGCCGTCACCCTTCCTGTCCACTGGACCGGAGGAGCACCCGGCCAGGGATTGCCGATGGGCATCCAACTGGTGGGGCCGGCCGGTTCCGAGGCCCTCCTGCTCCAGGTGGCCAATCAGTTGGGGTACTAAAAGCCGCGTGGAGGGCTTGTTGACCTGGATCTAACACCCGCTTAATGCTGCCGTAACCGTGCGGGACCAGACTGGCAGAGTCCGCCCGGCTTTCGCTTCCCTTATCCGGCTATCACTCAACGAGGAGTTGCCGACCATGAATGCTGAACACTCCCGCGCCGCTGCCAGCGAAACACCCCACGGAGCGAACCCGGCCAGGCCGGACCTGAACAACGCCACCATCCGGGAGGACCTGGCCGAGAGGGGCCGCTGCGGCATGGTCCACCTGCCCACTGGACGGACCTGCCTCCTGCCCCTCCGGCACCATGGCCCGTGCGAGTTCCACCGCCCGCAGGAGGCCGAGGACGTGATCACGGCGGACAACCACCCTTCGGGCATGACTGAACAGTGACGCCGCAGAGGCTTTGCGCAAAAGGTGTCGACTCCCCACGGAAACGGGAGGACGATTAAAGGGCAGTCACTGTAAGGAGGTCTGTGATGTGCTATTCATCCAGCAAGGACTTCGGGTGGGGCGATAGGAAGGAAACCCGCCGCCGGCCTGAAGCCAAGCAGGACACCCCGGAAACCCCGGTAGAGACGCCGGAGAAGACAGTCAAGGCGCAGGACTTCACGTTCTGGGCTTTCCCGGCCTGGTGGAAGACACCGAAGCCCGGCACCACCTCTGCTGAACGGCGCAGGGAGAGGGTATGACGCTGGCGCAAAGTCCGTGGAAAAGTCAACGGAGGGGTCTTCGCTGAGGGCCCTTCCGCTGTCTTCCGGACGCGGTCCCGGCGAAACCCCTGACATTGCGGACGACCTTTGCCGCCGAACCGCGGCGGGAAAGTGGGGTCCGCCGCCGTACTGACAACGCACTGGCCCCGCGGATCGCAGCCCGCCCCGGACGGCACTGTTACCCGGTGGACTCTTGTGGCGGACGAAGCGGGTGAGCTGACGACCGTCGAAGAGCGAATATGAGGTGCCGGAGCGCCGGGGCTCAGCGGAACTGGCGTTGTGCCTGCCGAACCCCGCCCGCTAAGGTGGCATTGTAAGCATGCTTAGCATTTTGGAAGGGGACACGAATGAGTGCTGGACAGTACACGCCGGGGCCTGAGGGGCAGCCGGAGCCGAGTGGTGAAGGAATGCCGCCGGCGGACCGAACCGGCACTGCGGCTGCGCCGAATGCGCGGCCGGCAAGCGGCTCGCCCGTTACCCCCAGTCCTACAACACGTACCCCGGCGGCTGCGGATCAGCCCCGGGTGACGCGCGCAGGGGTGGTGTGGGCTGCCGTGGTGGCGGCCCTGGTGATCCTGATCCTGCTGATCATCTTCATCCTGCAGAACCAGGACCAGGTGGTGGTCCGCTACTTCGGGCTGGAAGGAATGGTCCCGCTGGGCATGGCCTTGTTCATCGCCAGCGTGACCGGCGGCGTCCTCGTTGCGATGGCGGGCGGCGCCCGCATCCTCCAGCTGCGCAGGAACGCCCACCGCGCGAGGGTCCAGCAGCGGAGGTAGCGCGCGGAGGGGCCATGTCACCCCGCGCCCAGGCTCCGATACTTCGCGGACCGCGCGGCAACGAGGCCTGGAACCGGAAGGCCAGCGAGCGAGCCCAGCTCATACTCGATGGCCTTTGCCATGCGCCGGCAGAATTCGCGCGGCTCCAGGGAGGCGTCGTCCCGCTCATCCACGATGTGGTCCACGAGGCCGTTGGCGTACAGCGATGCGACGTTTACGCCCTGCGCCTGGGCCATCGCGGGGGCATGTGCCGTTGTGCGGTGCACGATGGCGCTGGCACCCTCGGGAGGCAGCGGTGAGAGCCAACTGTGCTGCGCCGCAATGGTCCGGTCCGCCGGCAGCAGCGCCAGCGCCCCTCCCCCGGCGCCCTGGCCGAGCAGCACGGAGACCGACGGGGCGGCCAGGCCAATGAGTTCGTGGAGCGAGCGCGCGATCTCCCCTGCCAGCCCGCCTTCCTCCGCATCCTGCGAGAGCGCCGCACCCGCCGTATCGATGACTGTGAGCAGCGGCAGCCGCAGCTCCTCGGCCAGCTTCATACCGCGGCGCGCTTCCCGCAGGGATCCGGGCCCCATGCCGGCAGCGTCCCTGCGGAGCGGCCGGGCGTGGCCCAGGACGATGCAGGACTGGCCGCCGAAGCGGGCCAGGGCCAGCAGCAGCCCCGGGTCCTTCTCCCCCTGGCCCGTTCCGTTGAGGGGCAGGGCATCCACTGCGCCGTATTTCAGGAGCTGCCGAAGGTCAGGACGCCGGGGACGCCGGGAGATGCCGATCGATGTCCACGCATCCACGGGAGCAGGCCGGACGCCAAGCGTCGCGGGCTTCGCCGGAACGCCGGCCCGCTTCGCGCACAGGATGTCCAGGGCCCTGGCCACCAGGTCGGCGAGGTCGGCAGGCTCCACCACGCCGTCGATCAGTCCCTTGTTGAACAGGTTCTCCGCTGTCTGTACGTTCTCCGGGAAGGCTTCGCCGTGCAGGGCCTCGTAGACCCGGGGGCCGAGGAATCCCAGGAGGGCGCCGGGCTCTGCCACGTTGATGTGGCCTAGGGATCCCCACGAGGCCATGACGCCGCCGGTGGTGGGGTGCCGCAGGTAGACCAGGTAGGGAAGGCCGGCCTGGCGGTGCGCCCGCACGGCCCCGGTAATTTTCACCATGGACAGGAAGGCCAGTGTCCCTTCCTGCATCCGGGTGCCCCCGGACGCAGGGCCGGCCAGCAGCGGCAGCCCCTCAGCCGTGGCCCGCTCGACGGCGGCCACGATCCGCTGGGCCGCCGCGTGGCCGATCGATCCCGCCAGGAAGGAAAACTCACTGACGATCACCGCCACCCGGCGCCCCCGGATGAGCCCGGCGCCCGTGATTACGGACTCGTCCGTACCGCTCCGGCCCCTTGCCTTGGCGAGGTCGCGGAAGTACTCCCCGGACAGCGGCGGCTCCTGCACCGGCGTGTCCCAGGAGACGAAGGAACCCTGGTCCACCACGTTGTCCAGCAGTTCGGCGGCGCCCAGGTGCCGCACCTTTTCCGTCGTCGCCATGCTATTTCGCCCCCGCGGCTACAGCACCGAGGCCCAGCCACTCGCGGATGGCCTGCCCGTCCTCGTCCAGCAAGGGCGGCGCGTCGTGTTCGGTGACGGTGGTTTCCGCAGCGTCACCGGCGGCAAAGAACCTCAGCGGCGGCCCGGGCAGGCTGACGTTGCCGAGCAGCGGGTGGTCGACGTCCACTACCAGGCCCTGGGACGCAACCTGTTCCCACGCATACACCTCGTCAAGCGAGCGCACCTTGCCTGCGGGGATCCCGGCGTCGTTCAGCTTCTGCAGCAGCTCTGCTGCCCCGTAGCCGGCAAAGGCGCGTTCGACGGCGGCAATCACGCCGGAGCGGTTCCCCACCCTTTCGGCGTTGCTGGCAAAGCCGGGCGCCGCCGCGTCCAGGCCGAAGGCCGCGGCGAACGAGGCCCACAGTTTTTCGCTGCCGACGCTGATCTGCACGCTCCCGTCCCGGCAGGCAAAAAGGCCATAGGGAGCAATGGACGGATGGTGGTTGCCCTGCGCCTGCGGAACTTCCCCTGCCACCGTGGTGCGGGTGCCCTGGAACGCGTGCACCCCGATCAGTGATGCCAGCAGTGAAGTCCGCACTACCTGCCCGCGGCCGGTCCTGTCCCGTTCAACCAGCGCCGCCACCACTCCGAACGCCCCGTTCATGCCGGAAAGCAGGTCGGCAATGGGAACCCCGACGCGCTGGGGGTCGTCCGGCCCTGACCCCGTGAGGGACATGAGCCCGGCCTCGCCCTGCAGGATCTGGTCGTAGCCGCTGCGCCGGGATTCCGGCCCGTCGTGGCCAAACCCGGTGATGGAGAGGATTACCAGGCGCGGGTTGAGTTCGTGCATGGCGGCCGTGGAGAAGCCCAGCCTGTCCATCACCCCGGGACGGAAGTTCTCGATCACCACGTCGGCGCGCTCCAGCAGCCCCCGCAGCACCGCCTGGCCATCTCCGCTCTTCAGGTCCAGGCTGATGGATTCCTTGTTGCGGTTGCAGGACATGAAGTAGGTGGACTGGGGGTCCTCAGGGGGGCCCACGAAGGGCGGGCCCCAGCCGCGGGTGTCGTCCCCGGTGCCGGGGTTCTCCACTTTGATGACGCGGGCGCCCAGGTCCGCCATCATCATGCCGGCATGCGGTCCGGCCAGGGCCCGGCTCAGGTCCACCACGAGGTGGCCGGACAAGGGTCCTTGCGTACTGTCGGTTCTGCTCATGCGCTGGTTCCTTTTCTGGTGGAACGGGAAAGGCGGGTGCGGAGGTTACGTGGCTAGAGCCATCCGGGGACCACCAGGGCGAGCCAGGCAAGGACGGGCCCTGCGACGATGACGATGCCGCTGTAGCCCAGGATCTGCTTGTAGAACCGGTCCTTGTCCACGCCCTCGGGCGCGTTGGCCAGGACCAGCGCACCGTTGGTGGAGAAGGGCGAAACGTCCACGATGGTGGAGGCAACTGCCAGGGCGCAGATCACGCCGACCGCTCCGATTTCGCCGGTGGACAGGAACGGCACCGCGAGCGGGATGAGTGCGGCGAGGATGGCAGTGGACGATGCGAAGGCGGAGACCACGGCACCGATGAAGCAAATGAGCAGGGCCGCCAGCAGCGGCATGCCCAGGCCGGCCACGCCGTTGGAGACGAACTCGATGGTTCCGGCTTCCTCCAGCACTCCAACGAACGTCAGCATGCCGCAGATCAGAAGCACGGTGGACCAGCTGATCTTGTTGATGGCGCCCTTCTGGGCAGCGGGCGAGACGAGCGCCACCACGATGGCAATGGTGATGGAGACAAATCCAACGTCCACCTTGAAGCCGAGGGCGATGACGGCCAAGGCGATGAGGCCGGCGATGGTCACCAGCTGCGGGACGCGCTCGGAGCGCTCCTTGGTGGCTGCCACGCCGTCGCCTGCCGGATCCCGGGGTCCGTACATGCCGGAGCCGAAGCCCTTGAAGGGGACGTCGCCGGACTTGGCCCCGACGCTGACAGCCATCCGCGCTTCGGCTGCCTGCTCCACGAAGTGGCTCACCTTGGAGGACAGCAGTGCACGGCCGCCCAGGACCACAAAGAGCACCAGGGCGATCACGAGGTTGAAGACGAGGCTGGACAGGAACAAGGCGGTGGGGCTGAAGTCCAGGTCGGTTTTGGCGAGGATGCCGTTCACCGTGACGCCGTACACGGCGATGGGCGAGAACCCGCCTGCCTGCGCTCCGTGGATCACCATCATGCCCATGAGCAGGGGCTTGATCCTGTACTTCCCGGCGAAGCTGAGGGCGATCGGGGCAATGATGGCGACGGCGGCCGGAGACAGGGCGCCGACGGCCGTGATGACGGCGGTGATGGCGAACATGACCCAGGGAATCAGGGCTACGCGGTTGCCCACCAGCCGCACGGCGCCCCTCACCAGTAGGTCGATGGTGCCGTTGTTCTGGGCGATGGCGAAGAGGTACGTGACGCCGACGATGGTCAGGAACAGGCCGCCGGGGAAGTTGGCCAGGATGTCACTGGTGGACATTCCCAGCACAACGGTACCCAGCAGGAAGGCGCCCACGAACGCAAGGGCGCCCATGTTCAGGGGCAGGACGGTGGCGAGCAGGAACATCGCCGCAAGAATGATGATGGACAAAACAGGAGCGGACATCGTTGGTCCTCCGTTGGACGAAAGTGTGACGTGAGTTACTGGCTCACTGGACTAGCCTCCTAGAGACCGAGTCTATCTGTCAATAGGAGAAGGCTGTATTGTGGAGGGACCGACGACGTAGCGAGGGCTTTGTGGAGAAGGCATCACGGCTGGGACTGGAACGAATCACGCGGCCCCGGCTGTACGAACAGCTCGTGGAGCAGATCCTGTCCTACATCGAGTCTGCCCAGCTGCGGCCCGGCGACCTGCTGCCGGCGGAGCGCGACCTTGCCGAGCGCCTCGGCGTTTCCCGCGCCACGCTAGCCCAGGCCCTCGTTGCCCTTGAGGTGCTCGGGGTGATCGACGTGCAGCACGGTACCGGCGCCGTCCTGGCCCGGCGGCCCAGCGTGGCCTCGGTCATCAAGGGCCTGCGGGAGCACCAGAGCCGGCTGCCGGAAATCGTGGAGGCGCGCAGCACCCTTGAAGTGAAGCTTGCCGCCCTCGCCGCTGTCCGGCGTACCGATGAAGACCTGGCTGCCATCGACGAGGCGCTCGAGGTCATGGCGAAGGAGATCAGCGACGGCGACCGCGGAGCCCGCGGCGACGAGCTGTTCCACCAGGCGATTACGGCGGCAGCGCACTCCTCGGTGCTGGCGCAGCTCATGGCCTTCATCGCAGAAATGATTTTGGAGACCAGGATGGAATCCCTCGGCCAGCCGGGCCGGCCCGAGCAGTCCCTCGCCTCCCACCGCAAGATCGCCGATGCCGTCAGGGGGCAGGATGCCGACGGCGCCGCCGAAGCCATGCTTGCCCACATCGAGCTGGTCTCGGACGTGGAGCTGCTCCGCTGACGCGCGGGTAGCGCGCGCTTATTGACCCCGCGGTGCGGCGGTTTTACACTCTGGACATCGCATCCTGCTTCCGGCCAAATTTGCCGGCAGTTCCTCATCACAGGCGCCTGACGCCTTCCATATCTTCCTTATCCCCGGGGGCTTAGCCCCTTAAGCGGAAGAGCACCGACGATGTCCACAGTCCATGAGAACACCAGGGAACTGGCGGTACAGCAGGCACTGCACGAGCTGCGCGGGAAGCTGTCCGGCTCCCTGATCGAGCCCCATGACCCCCTGTACGAGGAAGCCCGGCGGGTGTGGAACGGCATGGTCGACCTCCGGCCGCGAGCCGTCGTCCGGGCCGGGGCCATGCCGGATATTGACGCCGTTCTGGACGCAGTGCGGCGCACGGGGTTGGCGTTGGCCGTCCGCGGCGGCGGCCACAATGTTGCAGGACACGGCACTGTTGACGGCGGACTGGTCCTGGATCTGGGCCAGCTCAAGCGCGTCCAGGTCTACGCCGGCAGCAAACTGGTGACCGTTGAACCCGGAGCCACCCTTGCCGACGTCGACCGCGAAACTGCCGCCCACAACCTTGCCGTCCCCCTGGGAGTGATTAGCGGAACAGGCGTGGCAGGACTGACGCTCGGCGGGGGCGTGGGCTGGCTGACGCGGTCAAGCGGCCTGAGCCTGGACAACCTGGAATGCGTGGACATCGTCACCGCCACCGGAGAACACCTGCACGCCGCCGCCCACGAGAACCCGGAGCTGTTCTGGGGCCTGCGCGGCGGCGGCGGAAACTTCGGCGTGGTGACGTCCTTTACCTTCCATGCCCGCGCGCTGCCGCCGGCCCCGCTGGGCGGGAACCTGTTCTACCGGCGGGAACACTGGCGGAACGCCCTCCTTGCCTTTGCCGACTGGACCCGGAACCTGCCCGATGAAATGAACCCGATCGTCTCGTTCCTGGTCTTCCCTGCGGAATTCGGAATGGGCAGCGACCCGTGGATGATCATCGGGTTTGCGTGGGTCGCGGAGGACCACGGGGCCGGGCTCGCCCTTGTCGACCGGCTCCGGGCCGGCGCTCCGCCCGACGAAGAGGAAGTCGGCCCCACCTCCTGGCTGGACTGGCAGAGCGCCATGGACAGCGTCTTTCCCAAAGGCTCGCGCGGTTACTGGAAGAACGTCTCCTTTTCCCGCCTCGATGAGGACTCGGTGGATGTCCTGCTGGGTTTCGCCTCCGAGCTTGCGTGGGAAGGCACCGGCATCGATATCCACCATATGGAAGGGGCGTTCGGACGGGTACCTGACGATGCCACGGCGTTCCCGAACCGGTCTGCCCGGTATTGGCTGAATGTCTACGGGTTCTGGCGCGATCCCTCCGAGGACGAGCGGCTGACCGCGTTCGCCCGCAAAGCACACGGGCTCATGCAGCCCTTCGCAGAGCACGGGGAGTACGTCAATTTCCTGGGTGCGGAAGTCGGGCTCAAGGGGCCGGATGCCGCTCGCGCGGCGTACGGACCGGAGAAGTTCCAGCGGCTGTCAGCCCTGAAGGACCGGTACGACCCCCACAACATCTTCCGCCTTAACCACAACATCCCGCCGACGCAGGCTCCGCGAGGCTGAACGCACGGCGGCGTGAACGCACGGCGTAAAGACACGCTTTAGACGCACGACGGCGGCCCGGGCGCGGGAGCGCCGGACCGCCCCAGCGGCTGGTTCAGGCGGTTGGCCTGGCCCATGACTGGCGTTCAGTACATGTTGCCCGAACCGCTGGTGGTGCCGGCTATGGTCATCCCGATGATGGCCAGCAGCCAGAGCGCACCGTAGCCCAGCAAGCACAGGTAGCCCAGGACCAGGCCGGCGATGGACATGCCCCTGCCCGCCGGTTCCCGCTTGAGCGCCATGTGTCCGGTGATGATCGCGGCGACCTGCGGCAGCAGGAGCCAGCCCATGATGACGGAGGCGATCCCGCACACCATGCTGGCAATGCTCAGCGTTTTCGGCTCCGCCTGCATGCCGTAGTACGCCGGCTGGCCATAGGGGCTGGCAGGCTGGCCGTACGGGCCCGGCTGCTGGGCATAAGGGCTCGGCTGCTGGCCGTACGGCGTCGGGTACTGGCCCGGTTCGCCGTAGGCGTCCTGACCGGAAGCGCCCTGCCCATAGCCGGCCTGCCCGTAACCACCCTGCCCGTACTGCGGCTGCGGTGGTGTCCCGCCGGCGGAGGGCGCGGCGAAACGGGGCGGCTCAAAGCCCGACGGCGCGGCGGACTCGGGCTGTCCGGATTCGGGACGCTGGCTGGGCTGGTCGGACATGGTTTTCCCCCTTGGATTTTGTTCCAGCCTACTCCCGGCCGGTTGGGGGATCTATTGTCCCCAGTAGGGCAGGACGTACACCGCAAAGATCACAAAAGCGGCAAGGAGGGCAAGCCTTCCTGCGCCGCCAGCTCCGTGCTGGCGCGCCGCCGAGCCGGCACCGTGCCGAGCCGAATTGTGCCGCCGGACCGGGCCAAGTCCGGCCGGCATGGTCCCGGAGGGGTTGTCCTGGACCACCGGACGGGACGGCGAGGCCGCCCTCGGGGCAACACCTGCTGGCCCTGCTCCATCACTTGCGGACGTTCCGGCGGGCGGAACCGCAGTTCCGGGCCGTATGCTCCGCAGCGCCGTGATGCCGGCTTCCTGTTCGTGGGTCAGCTCCTGGCCGAGGTGTTTGTACAGACCCTCCACGGCCTGCCGGTCTAGGACCGCAGGCAGGGCTTCTATTGCCCCCACGACGCGGCCGGTTCCGGCCACTGCAACATCCGAGTTCGTCACGCCGAAGAGGTCCGGCTGGGCAGCCATGCAGATTAAGGGACGCACCAGCCTCCGGTGCGTCGGGGGAACCACGGACGTCACGGCGGCGCACTGGGCCAGCGCCCCCTCCACGGCCTGGGTCCGGGCGTATCGTCCCTGCCACAGCACGCCGGAGGCAACACGGACCTCCCCGGTCCAGTCCTTGCAATCCACCACAACCACGCCGCCCGGCCCCACCAGGACGTGGTCCAGGCTTGCCTTGGGCCGGCCGGGCCAGTGGACATCATGCAGCACGTGCCAGCCCAACGGCACCAGCTCGCCCAGCTTCTCGGCTACTGCCGTCGTGCCCTCGGCGCCTGCCTTCTCGGCGCCCGCGTCCCACGGCTTCGTGGAACGCTCCGCTTCGTCGAGCCGGCGCTTGAGCCTGGCCACCCTCTCCGCGGCCAGCCTGGACTGCTCGGCTGCCCCGTCTCCTGCCCCCATGGCGTCCCTGCTTCCCTGCCGGAAGGACGACGGCGGCCGCCCGCCGTCGTGCCTTGCTTCCATACGTTTTGCCGGATTTTTTCGAAGGTAACAGGGCACGCAGGCAGCGGTATATAAGTACTTTCCGGGGCAGTACTCAGGTTGACTACTCGCTTGATGACGTTATTCCGTCATAGGCCGGACACACCGGCCGCATTCCGGACGGATCGTTTTGACTCCGGCCCCCGTCTGGCATGCTGGTGGCATGGCTAGCCGCGCGGGCACAGTTGCCCAACCCCAGGACCTTGTTGACATCACTGCGCTCCTCGATGCGTACTACGACATCACGCCGGATCTGGGTGATCCAGGCCAGCGCGTGGTGTTCGGAACCTCCGGGCACCGCGGCTCCAGCCTCAAGGCGTCCTTCAACGAGAAACACATTGTTGCCATCACCCAGGCGATCGTGGAATACCGGGCAGGGCAGGGCATCACCGGTCCGCTGTTCCTGGCCAAGGACACGCACGCCCTGAGTGAACCTGCGCAGAACTCCGCACTTGAGGTGCTGGCAGCCAACGGCGTCCAGGTCCTCGTGGATGCCCGGCACGGCTACACCCCGACGCCCGCCCTGAGCCACGCCATCCTCACCTACAACCGGAAGGCCCCGGCCGGCGCCCCCCAGGCGGACGGCATCGTAGTCACCCCCAGCCACAACCCGCCGGCCGACGGCGGCTTCAAGTACAACCCTCCGCACGGCGGCCCGGCCGATTCCGATGCCACCGGGTGGATCGCCAACCGCGCCAACGAACTGCTCGGGAACGACCTGCGCGGGGTGAAGCGAATTCCCGTCGCCGACGCACTTGCCGCGGATACCACCGGCAAGTTCGACTTCCTCAGCAGCTATGTTGACGACCTCCCGTCCGTGCTCAATTTGGATGCCATCCGCGAGGCCGGGGTCAGGATCGGTGCCGACCCCATGGGCGGGGCGTCCGTTGACTACTGGGGTGAGATCGGCGAGCGCCACCAGCTGGACCTGACCGTCGTGAACCCCACGGTGGACCCCCAGTGGGCGTTCATGACCCTGGACTGGGACGAAAAGATCCGGATGGACTGCTCCTCGCCGTCCGCGATGGCGTCGCTGATCAAGCGGATGTCCGACGGCGGGTCCGCCTTTGACATCGCCACGGGAAATGACGCCGACGCCGACCGCCACGGCATCGTGACACCGGACGGCGGGCTGATGAACCCGAACCATTACCTCGCCGTCGCCATCGACTACCTGTACCGCAACCGCAGCGGCTGGAACCCGGCCTCGGTAGTGGGCAAGACCCTCGTCTCGTCCTCCATCATCGACCGCGTGGCGGAAAGCCTGGGCCGCAAGCTCGTTGAGGTTCCGGTCGGCTTCAAGTGGTTCGTGCCCGGCCTGCTGTCCGGCGAAGGCGCATTCGGCGGCGAGGAATCGGCCGGCGCCTCCTTCAACAAGAAGGACGGCACCGTCTGGACCACGGACAAGGACGGCATCCTGCTGGCCCTGCTCGCCTCGGAGATCACCGCCGTTACGGGCAAGTCGCCCTCACAGCTGTACAAGGGCCTGACGGACCAGTTCGGCGCGCCCGTCTACGCCCGCATTGACGCAGCAGCCACGCGGGAGCAGAAGTCGGCACTCGGCAAGCTGTCGTCGTCGGACGTCACGGCGACGTCCCTGGCCGGGGAACCCATCCTGGCCAAGCTGACCGAGGCCCCCGGCAATGGCGCGCCCATTGGCGGGCTGAAGGTGGTCACGGAGAACGCCTGGTTTGCCGCCCGCCCCTCGGGCACCGAGGACGTCTACAAGATCTACGCCGAGTCCTTCAAGGGCGAGGAACACCTCAAGCAGGTCCAGGCGGAAGCCAAGGCCTTGGTGGACAGCGTTATCTCCTAGGCGGCTCTTCGGTTTCCGGCAGGGTCCACAGGCGCAGGATGCGCCGGACGGTGCGGTCACCGTCCGGCGCCATGTCCACCAGTGCAATACGGTCAAGCACGACGGCGTCGCCCGGGTTGAGCCGTTTGCCACCTTGGTGCGAGACATGGGGCCGGTAGCCTGCCATCGTGTGGGCCGGCGTCAGGATTGTGCCGCCCAGGCTGCCCGCCGCAGCGACCAGCTGCTCGTGCAGGGCCTGCAGGTCCGGCTGGGGCTGGATGAGGTTCACGGGCACGGAGCCGTTCCGGCCGAAGCCTGCGTCCTCACCCACGGTCAGCCCGGCACCCAGGGCGGCCATCGCCGGGCCCTCAGCAAGGCCGGCGATGCGCTCGGCCGCGTCGGCACTGTCCGGGGCGTCGGCGTCGAACCTCACCAGGGTGATGTGCAGCGGCCATTCGCTGCGGGGGAAGACCAGCCCGTCCGCCACCGGCTCGACGAAGGCCACCAGGACGAGGTTCCGCATCGGCATAGCCCCAGTCTGCCACCGCCCCTGCCGACGCTCTCTCACTTAATGCGGCTTAAGCGCCATCGCTCTCTCAGGGGTGAGAGAGCGATGGCAGAAAAGGCGCATTAAGTGAGAGAGCGTCCCGGGGGTCAGACGGTGCGGACGACGTCCTCGTAGGCGAACTTGGGCTTGGCTTCGCCCCAGGCGTCTTCGGCAGGCTGGCCGATGTTGACCACCAGGAAGCTCTTCTGGTCCCCGGCGGGGAAGAACGCTGCGTCGATCGCGCCAAAGTCGGCGCCCGTCATGGGGCCGGCGGCGAACCCGAGGGAGCGGACGGCCAGGATGAAGTAGCCGGCCTGCAGGTGGGCGTTGTTGTTGCCGGTGGCGGCGGCGAGTTCCGGGTTGGCGTCGTACATGGCCTTGGGGGCGTTGTAGCCGGGGAGGAAGGCGTCCCACTGCCCTGCCCAGTCGGTGTCGTAGCTGAGGATTGCCACCAGCGGGGCGGAAGCCGTCTTGGCGCGGTTGCCCGGCATGAGGGCCTCCACCAGCTTGGCGCGGGCCTCATCGGAACGGACGTAGGTCACGCGCAGCGGCTGGGAGTTGAAAGCGGTGGGGCCGAACTTGGTCAGCTCGTAGATTGCCTGCGCCTGATCCTCGGTCACCTCTCCGGTGAAGGAGTTGGCCGTGCGGGCCTGGGCGAAAATGGCGTCGACGGCGGCCGAATCGATAACCGCTTCTTCGTGGGCAATTGTCATGGACTTACCTTTCGCTGCGCCTCCCCGCTTACCGAGGCGGCTTTGTTGCTTTCCATACTTGCAACTTCAACCAGTCCGTCCCTCTTCCCGTGACGGCGGGTGACGTCCGCCACGGCAGGCCGCAACGCGGCGCTGGCGGTATCCTTGTCCCAGTTAATCTTCGCCCTCCGCGGCACCCCCGAAAGCCCCCGAAAGGCCTCCGCCATGAGCATGCTCGGAATCAAATGGAAGCTGCACGGCACCGGAAAGTCGATTAAGCCGGGCCACGTGGTGGCCCCGGATGAGCGGCTGGCCTGGCCGCTCACCATCGGCGTGGGCATGCAGCACGTGGTGGCCATGTTCGGCGCCACGTTCCTGGTGCCCATCATCACAGGCATGCCGTCTGCCACCACCTTGTTCTTCTCCGGCATCGGCACACTGCTTTTCCTGGTGATCACCAAGGGCCGGATTCCCAGCTACCTGGGCTCAAGCTTCGCCTTCATTGCCCCCATCATGGCGTCCCAGCAGCAGTTCGGCATTCCCGGGGCACTGGGCGGCGTGGTGCTGGCCGGCGCGGCCCTGGCCCTGGTGGGCGCCATTGTGCAGAAGTTCGGCGCAGGCTGGATCAACCGGCTGATGCCGCCCATCGTCACGGGCGCCATCGTGGCGCTGATCGGCCTCAACCTTGCCCCCGCCGCAAAAAACAACTTCGACGCCGCGCCCGTCACCGCCGTCGTCACGCTGGCCACCATCATCCTGGTCAGCGTCCTGTTCCGCGGGATCCTTGGCCGCCTGAGCATCCTGGTGGGCGTAATAGCGGGCTACCTCGTGGCCATGCTGCGCAGCGAAGTGAGCTACGCCAAGATGGATGCCGCCGCGTGGATCGGCCTCCCGCAGTTCCAGACCCCTGAATTCCACCTGGGCGTCCTGGGCCTCTTCGTGCCGGTGGTGCTGGTACTCGTGGCGGAGAACATCGGCCATGTGAAGTCGGTGGCCGCCATGACAGGGCAGAACCTCGACGACGTTTCCGGCCGCGCGCTGATGGCCGACGGCGCCGCCACCGTCCTGGCAGGCTTCGGCGGCGGCTCCGGCACCACCACCTACGCCGAGAACATCGGCGTCATGGCAGCCACCAAGGTGTATTCGACGGCGGCCTACTGGGTTGCCGGCATCTTCGCCATCCTGCTGAGCTTCTCCCCGAAATTCGGCGAGCTGATTGCCACTGTCCCGCCGGGCGTCCTGGGCGGAGCGGCCACCATGCTCTATGGAATGATCGGCATCCTGGGCGTGAAGATCTGGGTCCAGAACAAGGTCAATTTCTCGAATCCGGTCAACCTGACCACCGCCGCCGTGGCCCTGATCATCGGCATCGCGGACTACACCTGGACCATCGGTGACCTCAAGTTCACGGGCATCGCCCTGGGCTCGGCAGCGGCCCTGGTGATCTACCACGGCATGAAGGCCATAGCGAAGGCCAGGGGCACCGCGGCCGAGCCCGAGACGGAACAGGCCGGCCTTCCACCCGCCGTGAAGGCAGCCGTCAACGCCGCCGCCAAGCGGACACCCAAGAAGCGCTAGACCTTCTTAAGGGACGGCGGCTCGGCGGGCAGGCCGACCGGATGGCCGGCCTGGAAATGCCTATGCCCGAACACCGGTCCTGGCTGGGGCCGTTTGGGAGCCAGCGGGGCCGCCGCCGGGTGCCTGACCTGGCGGATGGCCCAGGGAACAAGGTATTCACGGGCCCATGCCAGGTCCTCGGCCCGGGCTGCCTTCCAGCTGCGCGGCGGGAGCGCCTTGGGCCGCATCGGTTCAAGGCTGTGGGGAACGGCCAGGGCCTCCAGCACCCCTATGGCTATGGTGTGGTGGCCCAGCGGCGAGAAATGCAGGCGGTCAGGATCCCACATGCCTGGTCCAGTGAGGTCGCGCAGGCACCACAGGTCAACCATGACGGCGTTGTGCCGGGCGGCCACTATGTACAGGTTCTCGTTGAAGATGGCCACCTTGCCGCGTATCTTGCCGAAGACCGGGGTGGCGCCCCAATCGGGACCGGCAAAAAGGACCACGGTGGCCCCGGAGCGGGCGAGCTGCTCCACGCCGGCGTCGATCTTCTCGGCAAGCTTGTCCGGGTCGCTGCGGCGGAACACAATGTCGTTTCCACCAGCGGAGAGCGTCACCAGGTCAGGTTTTGCGGCCAGTGCCGGGCCCACCTGCTGATCCAGGATCTCCCGCAGCCGCCGGCCCCGGATGGCGAGGTTGGCATAGGCAAAATCCGGCCGTCCAACGCTGAGTTCCTCGGCCACGCGGTCGGCCCAGCCCCGCAGCCCGCCCTGGTTCTCCGGCTCGGGATCGCCCACCCCCTCGGTGAACGAGTCGCCTAGGGCCACAAAGCGGTGCCAGGGATGCTGTATGGCTCCCGACGCCGGCTCCTCGTGCTTCTGCGCGGTCATGCCGTCCTCCCTTCCGCAGGATGAGGTGTGTCCTTGCCCCGTCCGGCCTTCCGGCCGCCCGGTTTTTCCGCCTGCTGGTCCAGCTCGGCAGGAGGCAGCAGGCGGAAGTCCGCCACGCCGTCGGGCGTTCCCTGCCTCAGCCCCGTGGGCTCCCTGGCGGAATCCCCGGCCCTGGGGCTCTCCCGGGCGGAGCCGGGCACAACCACGTTCAGGGCTGCGTCGCGCAGGTCGAGTTCGTGGTGCAGCGCCTGGTTCTGCAGGAATCGAAGGGCCCCCTCGCGGCTTAGCCCGTACTCATCCATGAGGCTGCGCACCGCCAGGTCCACCAGGACCAGGGAGCTTTGCACGACGGCGATCCCCGCCGTTGCCTCGGCGCGCTCCGCCACCCGCACCACTACCCGCAACGCGCGCGCCAACTGCTGGGCGTAGCTCCTGCTGCGGAGGAGGTCGTCACTTGTGAACGTGTGGGGAAAGGCTGCGTACAGGTTGATGGCGGCGCTCGTTCCGCCCTCGGATGCGATGGGTATGGAGAGGAGCGACTGCACCCCGTGGCTGGCGGCCGCACTTGCGTACCCGGGCCAACGCCGGTCGCGGCTGACATCGGACAATAGCACAAACTCGCCGCTGCGGATGGCCTCCATGACCGGACCGTCGGCGAACGAGCACTGTTCGCGGTCAGCCTCGCGCGCCTTTTCCGTTCCCGCGGCGACGGTGCGGGCCTGGCCCAGGCGGAAAAGGGTGGCTGCCCAGCTGATGCCGCGCTGTTCGCCCTTGATTTCCGCCATGAAGTCACGGGTGACTTCCCAGAGGTAGGTTTCGACGTCCTTGCTGTCAAATACCTGTTCCGGGGGTACTGGAAGGGGTCCCCAGCCGAGCTGCCCTGTTGGTTCAGCGGCCATGATCCACGCCTTGGTTGAAGCGCTCCGGCCTACTGCAAAACCTGTTTTCTAAGAATACTCCCCCGATCGGTCGAAAGGAGGGGGAGCCGTCCCGGAACGCTAACCCGCCGGCAGCGTGGAGCATATCGCGGCGGCAGAGCGAAGGCTGCGGGGCCAGCCACACTTCGCAGCTGCGGCTGCCGGTTGACTGGTCACTGATGACGACGGCGAACGCGGGCTCGGCCTGCGCGGCAAGGCCCGCGAGGGTTACGGCAAGTTCCGCCGGACGGTTGCATGTGGGCGGCAGGACGTCCCGGCACGCCGGAGGCCTCCGCCCTGCGGTTCCCCGGGGAACCACGGGGCGGAGGCCTCCATGCGAACTAACTTTCCCAACGCTCGCGGGAGGCCGCCGCGGACGGCCCCGGAGCGTGCTTAGCCGGCGCTGAACTCCTCGCCGTCGTCGTCTTTCGGCGACTTCTCCTGGGGCAGGTCATTGCCGCTGCCGTCCGGAATTCCGGCAGCTTCCTGCCCTGGCTCGGACGAGACCGGGGCGGATCCACGGGAGTCGTCGTTGGACTCGTCGATCTCGGCGGCGCTGGAAGGAAGGTCCATGTCGTGGGGTACCGGATCCCCGCCGGCCTCCGACTGGGGCTCGTTCGTTTCCACGCTGCCCGGGGCGCCCTGGGCTCCGCCCATTTCCTGCTCAGCGGTGGGGGTGCCGTAGCCGCCCGGGTCCGTTTCGGGCTGCGCGTGCTGGTTTTCCTGCGTCATGGTTTCCTCCTGTTGTCTGTTCGGATGAAGCTGGTCTGCTGGGTCCCGTACGGTTTGGGGCCCGGGCTTAGAGCCCCTTGCCCCCGGTTACCGGCAGGACTGCCCCCGAAATGTAGGATCCGTCCTCGGAGGCCAGCAGCACATACGCCGCGGCAAGTTCGGCCGGCTGGCCTGCCCGCCCCAACGGGGTATCCTGGCCGAATTTCGGGAGCTTATCCGGCCACTCCGTTGCCGGGATCAGCGGGGTCCAGATGGGGCCGGGCGCCACAGCGTTGACGCGGATGCCCTGGGGACCAAGTTCCTGCGCGAGCGCTTTGGTGAACGCCACCTGCGCGGCCTTGGTCATGGCGTAATCAATGAGGCCCGGCGACGGGTTGAAGGCCTGGATGGATGCCGTGGTGATGATGGACGCGCCCGGTTTGAGGTGCGGTACCGCGGCCCGCGCGGTCCAGAGCAGCGAGTAGAGGTTGGTCTTGAAGACGCGGTCGAATTCCTCGGTGGCCAGGGACTCCAGGCTCTCGCGGTTCTTCTGGTAGGCCGCGTTGAGCACCACCACGTCCAGCCGCCCAAACCCGGACACGGTTTCCCCGGCAATGCGCGTGCTGAATTCCTCCTCGCGGCCGTCTCCGGCAAACAGGAGGACGCGCTGGCCCGCCTTGCGGATCCAGTCCGCGGTGTCCTGCGCATCTTCCTCCTCTTCCGGGAGGTAGGAAATGGCCACATCGGCACCCTCACGGGCAAAGGCAATGGCGGCGGCCTTGCCGATTCCGGAATCACCGCCCGTGATGAGGGCCGCCTTGCCCTGAAGCTTCCCGTGCCCCTCGTAGCTCAGTTCGCCATGGTCGGGCTTGGGTTCCATCGGCGCCGTGAGGCCGGGCTGCTTCTGTTCCTGCTCCGGGAACGGACCCGAGTGGTAGCCGCCCCGCGGATCCTTTGGCTGGTCTGTCTGCTTGCCTGTGTCGCTCATAGTCCGCCTGCTCACTGTGTCGGTTTTCGAAGAGCTCCGCTGTGCACCGGTCCTTCGAAGCTATCCCGGCCGGAGGAGCAAAGTCCACCGTTCGGTGCGAATATAATCAGTAAACTTACCAAATGTTGGGACGGGTGCAACGCCAGCCTTGCTTCTGGATCGGGGAAGAGTAGAAAGAGAACTAAGAGGCTGGCAGTGAAGGAGAAGCAGTGTCCGAGGTGGAGGATTACACAGGCCGATCGGGCCGGAACGAAACCCGCGAGGAACAACTGGACCGCAACTGGGCAGAACTGCTGCAGGAGTTGCGGGTGCTGCAGATGGGCGTTCAGATCCTTGCCGGCTTCCTGCTGACCCTCCCCTTCCAGCAGCGGTTTGAGGATCTCGACGATTTCCAGGTCAACCTCTACCTGGCCAACGTGGTGATTGCGGCCCTCACCACCGCACTCATCCTCCTGCCGGTGAGCGTGCACCGGCGGCTGTTCCGGAAGCGGCTCAAGGAAACCCTGGTGTCCAGCGGCGATTCGATCGCCAAGATGACCCTTGCCGGAATCGCGCTCCTGAGCGCGGGTACGGCTGCGCTTGTTTTCGATGTGGCCGCCGGCCGCTCGGCCGGCCTTACTGCAGGCGGGGCGCTGATGGCGGTGATGGTGGTCCTGCTGGTCTACATCCCTATGCATTTGAACAGGCGCGCCACTGAAGACACGGCGCCCCATGGCTTGAAGGGAGGCTAACAATGAGCAGCAAATGGATGAGGGAACACGGGCTGCTCCTGGTGAACGCGGGCCTGTTCCTCGTGTTCTTTGCGGGCATGATCCTGACCGGCGCGGCGAACTACAGCCAGGAGCAGCAGGCGCACGGGGAAGCCGCTGTATCAGTTCTGGCATTCCTGGCCACGGGCGACTTCGTGGAGGCCACCTTTGAGAACTGGGAATCGGAGTTCCTGCAAATGGCCATGTATGTGGTCCTGACTGCCTTTCTGTTCCAGAGGGGCTCTTCCGAGTCCAAGCCTGTAGGCAAGGACGCGCCACAGGACGAGGACCCGCGCCAGGCGGCCATCAAAAAGGCCACCCCCTGGCCGGTGAAGCGCGGCGGCGCAGTCCTCAAGCTCTACGAGCACTCGCTGTCCATCCTCCTGTTCCTGCTGTTCGTTGGCTCGTTCACCGCGCACGCCTTCGGCGGCGCCGCGGCGTACAACGAGGAACAGGAAAGCCACGGGGAGGCGGGCGTCTCGGTCATTCAGTACGTGGGCACCAGCCGCTTTTGGTTTGAATCCTTCCAGAACTGGCAGAGCGAGTTCCTGGCCGTCGCCGTCCTGGTGGGCGCGTCCGTCTATCTGCGGGAAAAGGGATCGCCGGAGTCCAAACCCGTTGCAGAGCCGCATTATGAAACCGGCACCTGAGCCGGGCACAGCCGAAAGGAATCTGCCGGCGAACCATCATGGGAACCGCCCCTGCTGGTGGCGGCGGCGCAGCACCACTACCGTTTAGCCCTTAGGCGCCCTCGAGTACCTGGCTGGTTGCCCGGGCCAGGTATTTGGCGGCGTTTCCCATGGCATCCTGCGGGCTGGGCGCCATGTCCAGCAGCTGTGCGGCAGCCACCACACCATGGTGGGCAAGTTCTTCAGGCGTGACCAGGATCCTGCCGGCCACCACGATCACCGGGATGCCGCGCTCCCGGGCTGCGTCCGCGAGCGCGATGGGCGCTTTTCCGGTCAGTGACTGCGAGTCCATGGATCCTTCGCCGGTGATGACGAGGTCTGCCTCACCCAGCTGTCCGGCCAGCCCGGTCAGCCCGGCAACAAGCGAGAAGCCGCCTTCCAGCGCGGCGTCGGTGAAGGCAAGGAACGACGCCGGGAAGCCACCGGCGGCGCCCGCCCCGGCGACGTTAACGTCCCGGCCCGTGGCTTCGCGCAGGACGGACGCCCAGTTGCGGAGGCCGGCGTCGAGCAGTTCCACTGTGTCCGGGTCCGCGCCTTTCTGCGGTGCGAAGACGTGCGCGGCGCCTTCGGGTCCGTAGAGGGGGTTGCGTACGTCGACGGCGATGCGGAAGGTTGTGGCGGCAAGCCGCGGGTCCAGCCCGCTCGTGTCCAGCGCGGCGACATCGGCGAGTGAACCGCCGCCCAGGGGCACCACGTTCCCCGCGGAGTCCAGCGGCTTCAGGCCCAGGGCACGCAGTGCCCCGCTGCCGCCGTCGGTCATGGCCGAGCCGCCGAGGCCCAGCACGATCTCGTTGGCGCCGGCATCCAGGGCTGCCGCAATGAGCTGCCCGCACCCGTAGCTGTGGGCCCGGAGGGCGTTGGCCGGGGTGGGGTCCATCTCCGCAAGGCCGGAGGCCTGGGCCGTTTCAATGACGGCGGTGACCCTGCCGTCGTCGGCCTTGCTGATGGCCCAGGCGGCGCCGATTGGCGCAAGAATGGGGCCCACGACGGCGTTGAGGCGCTCCTCGTAGCCCGCCGAAACCGCCGCCTCCAGGGTCCCCTCGCCGCCGTCGGCAATGGGGAACTGCGTGGCGACGGCGTCAGGATAGACCCGCAAAGCACCTTCGGCGATGGCAGCCGCCGCCTCGGCCGCGGTCAGGGAACCCTTGAACTTATCCGGAGCAATAAGAATGCGCATGCGCTCCATCATGCCAGCAGCTGATAGGAAAGCGCTTGCCCGATCCGCAGTCCGGACGGACCCCCAGGCGTCGAGGCTAGCCCTCGCGCCACTCGTGGCTGGTGATGTGCGAGCCGGCCTGCGGCCCCATCTGCAGCATTCCGCCGTCGACCGCCCAGGATGCGCCGTTGACGTAGCTGGAACCTGCCGAGGCAAGGAAGGCGATGACCGCGGCAATTTCCCGGGCGTCACCGGGCCTGCCCAGGGGCACACCCGGCCGGTCCTTGGTGGTGGGGTCCTCGTCTTCCTGCCCTGTCATGGGAGTGGCGATCTCGCCCGGCGCCACGCTGTTGGCCGTGACACCGTGTTCGGCGAGCTCGAGCGCCAGCGTCTTCATCAGGCCGCCCAGGCCGTGCTTGGACGCGTCATAGGCGGACGAACCCACCCGCGGCTGGAATTCGTGCACGCTGGTGACGGCAATCAGGCGTCCGCCCTTGCCGGCCTGCACCATTCGGCGGGCGGCGGCCTGCAGGCAAACAAAAGGCCCGTTGAGGTTGGTGTCCAGTGTTCGCATCCAGGTGTCGACGTCCAGGTCCAGGAACTTGGTGCCGTCGCCGGTCCGGGCATTGTTGACGAAGACGTCCACTCCGCCCAGTTCGTCCGCCAATTCGTGAATGACGGCCCCGGCGGCGCGGAGTTCAGTGGTGTCAAGCCGGCGCACCACCGCCTTGCGCCCCAGCCGCCGCACCTCCTCGGCCGTGCCTTCAGCGCCGGCTTTGTCTGAGTGCCAGGTGACACCCACGTCCATGCCGGCCCTGGCAAGGGCGACAGCCGTTGCCTTCCCAATGCCGGAGTCCGATCCGGTAACGATGGTGGCGCTTGGGGCAAATCCTGCGGTGTCCTGCACGGTGGCAGCCTTTCGTTCGGTCAAGCCGGGCGGCGGAGTTCCGGCGCCGAGGGATATTCGCCGTCCTGCGAAGAATCAGGCTCTTCCGGCACGGCCATCAGCGGCACCGCGAAGGTCACTACAGGGCGCCCCTCAGGATCGTCCGCGGACCTGATGGTCAGGCTCCTGGTTCCGGCAGGCACCGTTGGGGTGAACACCTGGAGGTTCCTCGACCCCACGGTGGCGGAATCCCGGAACGAGTACGCCGTTCCGAAGTGGTCCTGGAGGCTGATGCGCGGCTCGGGCGCACCGTCGGAGGCCAAGTGGATGTTGACCACCAATCCCGCGGACCAGATCTCGACGGACAGGACGGTGAACTCCGTGGAGCGGGTGACATGGTTCCCATAGGTGGGCGGGAGCAGCATCCCGCGGAGGGAACCGGAGGGAATGAGTTTGCGCATGGTAGTTCCTGTAAGGTCTGCGTCCACCGTCGGCAAACCGGCGCCGGCTTCATGGGCCGGTGCTGGTGCTGGCGGCAGAACGGTGCGCGGTTTAGGCGTCTTCGCGACCGGGATTCTCCAGCCGGAAGATGTTTGACTGCTGGCCGTCGCTGCGCTGTTGCTGGTAAATGAAGTTCAGTCCCCGGGAGTCGGATTTTTCAAACCATTCCCCCGGCTGATGTGCCGGATCCTGCCCTTTTCGCTCTTCGTCGTGCGTGGCGGCCAGGCTCCGGCCCTCGCGCTCCGGTTCGTCCTCCGTTGAGGTGACCTCCTGTGAATACTTAGGGGATTTGGATGACTCCGCCTGCCCTTCCCCTGCCGGTCGGCAGTAAGTGTACTTGCCATTCAGCATCCCGATCCGCCTGCGTGTCAAGGGTTTGAGTGGCGGCGCGATGCGCCTTCGGAAAGGAGCCAGCCTCCGGGCGGAAGGGGCTGAGCCCCGGCTAATGCCTCGGACGGAGCACAGCAAAATACCCCGGCACCCGGCTCTTCCCGCCGATCCCGGTCATTGGATGTGTTTCGATGGCCACTTCCCCGTCTTCCAGGAGTTCCCAACTCTCCGGCGGAAGTACCCGCGAGCGCTCTTCGGGACCGAAATGGCCGGGCATCGGCAGCCCGCGGATCGCGCGCTCAAGGGGGGCCGGGATGCTTTGGCGGGTTGCACCGAGGTGGGAAACGTACTCAACGGGATTGCCCTGGAAATTCGTTTCGGCGAGGAATACGGTGCCCCGGCTTCCGACCAGCAGCCGCAGGTTTTCCACCAGCGCCGCCTGGTCGGCCTGATCCAGCACGTGGAGCACGCCCCGGATGAAGACGTTTGCGTCAGTGCTGCCGGCCAATCCCCTGCCCGCCCCCGGCGCGGTCATGTCCCGCGTAACGTAGCGCACAGGGCCTGGGCTGCCGGCCGTGGGTGCCTGGGCGCCCGCGTAGGCTATGGCCTGCCCGGAAACATCCACGCCGATGACCTCGGGGAAGACTGCGGCCAATGCGCGGGTAAAACTGCCGTGGCCGCAGCCCACGTCCACCACGGGCAGGTCCGGGTCCAGGTGGCGAAGCAGCACGTCCCTGTAGCCGAGGAATTCATGGTCGGTTCCGGAATCCCAGAGAACCTCGCCCCCGGCTCCGGCCCCCCTGATGCCGGCCCAGTACGCGTCCCATGCCAGCGGCCGGTCCTTGGGGGCAGAGCGGGACAGCCGGATGAGCTTAGGGACCATCAGGTACCTCTGCAGGGTGGACCACAGTGACTTTGCCGGGAGGGACTTCGAGGGGGAGGGCACGGATCAAATATAGGGGCCCGGACAACCCGGCTGCGGGATCTGCCGCCTGCATGACCCCTTCGCAGCTCCTGTCGGCGCCCGCCAGGGCGGTAAAAGTCCTCCATTTCTTTCCCGGGGAGCCGCCCGCCCGGCGTGACCATACAATGTACTCAACTGGGAGGGAAGGGGACACCGTGGCGGCTGACACGCCGAGTGACTTGCGCGCGCCGCGCACCGCCGTCGTGGCAGACCCTGACGATGCGCGCCTCGCATCATATGCCAAGGCGCTGCGGGATGCGGGCTATTCGGTCCTGTGCGCAAGGGACGCCGCCGGACTTGCTGCTTCCCTGGAAGAAAGCCGCCCTTCAGTCGTCGTGGTTGACACGTCGCTCTCCGCCGTCAAAGCAGACGCGCCGGTACTTGTGGTGGTGGACCTCGACGATCCTGCAGAGCTCGCTGCCATGAAGCCGTCCGGCATCCACGACTGCATCGCCAAGCCGCCCGCCCCCCGGGAACTGGCCTACCGCGCCACTGCCCTGATCGACATGGTGGCCCGCCGCAATGCCGCCCGGCAGGAAACCGAGGCACTGCGCGAACAGCTCCGGCAGGTCTCTGCCGCTGTCCGGGCCACGAACGACCCGGAGGAGATCGCCCGCCATGTGGTGGCCGGCTTTGGCCGGACCTTCAAGGCCGACCACGTCTGGCTGACCACTTTCGAGGACAGCCGGGTTCCCCGCATCAACGCCGCCTGGAGCAGGCCCGGGTTGGCGCCGCTCAACGAACAGGCACTGCCGGACGAGGATGATGCCCGCCGGACAGCGGACCTGCTGTGGGCCGGCGCCGAGACCTCGTCTTCACCCGGCACGGAGGAGCCGACGGCGGGTGAGGCCGCTTCACCGGGCATCGGCGACGCCGTTTCCTCCTTGGCCGTGCCCATGGGCGAGGGCAGCTCTTCGCTGGGCATTATTTGGATTGCGATGATCGACCAGCCGCGGACCTGGTCCGGGACTGAACTGGGGCTCATCCAACATGTGGCGGGCAACGCGGCCCACGGACTGATCCAGAGCCACCTGATCAGCAGCCAGCAGCAGGTGGTGAAGCAGCTGCAGCAGCTGGACAAGGCCAAAACGGACTTCCTTGCCACGGTCAACCATGAGCTGCGGACGCCCCTGACGTCCATCATGGCGTATCTGGACATGATCCAGGAAAGCACCGAGCAGCCCGTCTCTCCCGAAGTCCACCAGATGCTGGACATCGTGGTCCGGAACACGGAGCGGCTCAGGATCCTGATCGAGGACATGCTGAGCGTTTCCCGCAACGGCCTTGATGACAGCCTGATGCACCTCACCCCGGTGCGGCTGGGACAGACCCTGGACCTCGTGGCCGCGGCGCTTCGGCCCCTGGCTACACTGCAAAACGTCACCATCGCCGTGGAGCAGGTTCCGGAGGACCCGGAGATCCTTGCCGACGAGGTGCAGCTGCAGCAGGTGTTCACCAACCTGGTCTCCAATGCCATCAAGTTCACCCCCAGCGGAGGGCGCATCCAGGTGGGGAGCGAGTCGCACGCCGCGGCTGATGGCACCCGGTGGGCCACGGTCAGTGTGGCGGACACCGGCATCGGCATTTCGAGCGACGAGATCGACCACGTCTTCACCCGCTTCTACCGGGCATCAAACGCCATGTCGGGGGCGATTCCCGGGACAGGGCTGGGGCTGGCCATCACCAAGGACATCGTGTCCCGGCACGGTGGCAGGATCGACGTTTCCTCGATCCTGGGCGCAGGGACCACGGTCACGGTCAGCCTCCCCCTTGACGCTGAACGCAGCCAGGAAAACTGAGCGGGATGCAGGACTCCGATGTTTGCGGATAACGACCCGCGGCTCTCCCGGCTCCTGGAAGGCATTGTGCGGCTGGCGTCCGGCGACCTCACCTCACGGATCGAGGTTTCTCCGGCGCGTGACGAGCTCGATGCCATCATCATGGGCACCAACCTGCTCGCCGAGGACCTGCAGATCATCTACGAGGAGCTTGAACAGCGGGTGCAGGTCCGGACCCGGCTCCTGCACGAGGCCCATCTGGAGATGCAGAAGATGGCCATGCAGGACCCGCTCACGGGCCTGGCAAACCGCTCCGCCCTGATCGACGCACTGAACGCCGCTCTTGAGGCCGACACCGAATCGGACGAAAGCCCGGTCCTCCTCATGATGGACCTGAACGCGTTCAAATCCATCAACGACAGCCTGGGCCATTCCGCCGGGGACCACGTCCTGATCACCGTGGGGGAACGAATCCGCGGTGCCGTGCGCGAATCCGACGTCGTTGCCCGCCTCGGCGGCGACGAGTTCGCCATCGTCCTGCCCTCGGCCACTCATGACCAGGCCGGCTTTGTGGGCCACCGCATCCTGGCAGCCGTACGTGAGCCCATTGAGCTGCCGGGACGGAGCCTCCGTTGCGGTGCCAGCATCGGGCTCAGCGCCGGCGAGCCGGGCAAGACGCCGGAGGACATGCTGATGGAGGCCGACGTCGCCATGTACGCGTCCAAGGCGGAAGGCCAGAACAAGCTGCACCGCTTCGAGCCGGGACTCCTGCTTGTCCGCAGGCTCCGCAGCCAGCTGGTGGAGGATTTGCGTACCGCCATCAGCACGGACGGCCTGACGCTCAACTACCAGCCGGTCGTGGAACTGGGCTCAGGCCGGATCGAGGGCGTTGAGGCCCTGGTCCGCTGGAACCATCCGACCCGCGGCCTGATCATGCCGGACGAGTTCATTCCGCTGGCGGAAGAAGCCGGGCTGATCTCCGAGCTGGGGCTGTGGGTGCTCCGGGCGGCAGTTCACCAGCTCCGCGACTGGGTCAACGCCTCCGTCGTGGACAGCCGGTTCTCAGTCCGGATCAATATCTCCGCCACAGACCTGCAGAGCCTGCAGTTCATCGAGGATGTCAGGAATGTCCTGAAGGAAACCGGCGTTCGGCCGGACCAGGTGGTGCTGGAGCTGACGGAACTTGCCATCGTCAAAGGCAACGATCTTGACCGGTACTCGCTGGGCGGACTGCGGGGCCTGGGCGTGGGGATCGAGATCGACGATTTCGGCACCGGCTACTCGTCCATCAGCTACCTGCGCCGGCTTCCGGTGGACCGGGTCAAGGTGGACCGGTCACTGATCACCGGGCTGGGAACCGATCCCACGCAGCCCGCCCTGGTGGCGGCGGTCCTGCAGCTGGTCCGGGCGTGCGGGCTGGAAGCGGTGTGGGAAGGCGTGGAAACAGCAGAGCAGGCTGAGATCCTTCGCGGCCTGGGCTGCCTCAGCGCCCAGGGCTATTTCTTCAGCAGGCCGGTCCCTCCGGAACAAATTCCGGAATTAGTGGCAAAACAGCCGGAACGCGCAAAGCAGCAAGGCTGAAACTACTGCGCATTTGTTTCCTGCGATATACGATCATGATGCGGTGTGTGGGTTTTCGTCGCCGCGAAAATCAGTGTTGAACTGGGCACCGGACTCTAAAGGCGTTTACAAATTGAACATCAAAGGGCCATTGGGTCATTACTTCGTCAACTGGGGGCGTAGCTAATGTCGGTTCGAATACAGGCATGGGGAATTATCGCCGCTGTGCTGGCGGACACGGATCCGGCCGGAGCGGCTGTCCGGCAGCGCCTTAGCAACCGCTTGGACGAAAATCCCGGAGTGCCCGAGCGTGCGCTCCTCGAGTACCTTCTTGAGACCCGGCGGAGTGACGCCAACACGGCGGAAACGCTGGAGACTGCCAGGCAGATGCGCCTCACACCCGCCGTCCCGCCCAAAGTGGCGGAACAGATCGATGCAATCCGCAGCATGTCACGCATCAGCGCCCTGCTTGAGAGCCAGATGCTGATGACAGCCTTCCAGCCCATTTACGGGCTGGAGGAAAAAATCGTGGTGGGAGTCGAGGCGTTGTCCCGGTTCGTCAGCGACGACGGTGCTGCGGCAGAACTGTGGTTCGCTGAGGCGGCCGCTGTGGGGCTGGGAGCGAACCTCGAATTTTCGGCACTGGGATCTGCTGCCGCCGCAGCTAAGACGCTTCCCGAGAACCTGTTCGTGTCACTCAACATCTCGCCCGATTCATGCCTTGACCCCAGGCTTCCGGAACTGTTCGAGCACATCGAGCTTCCCGTCAGCCGCGTAGTGCTCGAACTGACGGAAACCATCACGGACGAGGAATACCCGCAGTTCATCGCCGCCATCAATCCGTTGCGCGACCAGGGCCTGCGGATCGCCGTGGATGACACCCATTCAGGGGCAGGGGCACTGAGCCGGATGGTGCACCTCCGCCCGGACTTCCTGAAGGTGGGCCGGAACGTCATCGGCGATGTCGACAAAGACGGCCTCCAGCGCGCCCTTGCCGCCTGCCTGGTGGACTTTGCGGACCAGATCGGCACGTCACTCGTGGCAGAGGGCATCGAGACTGTCGGGGAGCTCAAGGTCCTCACCGAACTGGGAATCACAGCCGGGCAGGGCTATCTCCTCGGCCGGCCTTCGGTGCGGCCCAAGGACTGGGCCAGCTGGAACAGCCGGCTGGACCTGGACGGGATCAGCCGCCACGTGGCGGGACCCGATCAGGCCGCCGGCAAGCCACACACAAGCTAACCGCACTGGCACAAGGCCTCAGCCGGCGGGGCTATTCGCTGTGGCCCTGGTCGCGGCTCATTTGGTCCTCAGCCGGCGGCGTCTCGCCGGGAGGCACTCCCCCACCCGGCTCCAGCCCGGTGACGTTGCCTTCGGCAGGGTCCGGATTCGGTGATGCGGCGGAGTCCCCGCTTCCCTGCTTGCCCGGCTGGTCAGGGTTCGCGGGATCATTTTCCGGATGGTAGCTGCTCACGGTGCATGCGTCCTTCCTGCACGGCCGGGGTTCCTTACCCCGGCTCTGGACTAATTGTAAGCATGCTGATAATTCTGGAAGGGTAATGCTTCGGGCATCCGCTGGATTGCCCGGCAGGCAAGGTCGGAAGGAGCAGCCACATGGGTATCGGCGACAGCATCGGCAAGGCAGCAGAAAACGCCATGGAGGATCTGGCAGGGACATCAAAGCCCACGGAGAAAGCACATGTTCCTGATCCCGCGGATCCCAACAATGACGTGGAAGTGCACTCCTCCCTGAGCGAGGGCTCCAACGCGATGGAAGCGGAGAAGGAAGAGGCTCCGGGACTCAAGACCGGCGCAGCCCCCGGGCCCGTATCGGAGAATCCCTTCGGCGGGGATGCGGAGCCTGACGAGCCGGCCGGCAGCACTGGCGGTAGCGGGGGCACCAGCACGGGTCGGGGGTAGTGGCCGGGCGTAGGTGACCTCAGCCGCGCGGCCACTTTCCGCGTTCCAGCAGGACCTCGCGGAGCAGGTCCGCGCGGTCGGTCACCAGACCGTCCACGCCCATGTCAAGGAGCCGGCGCATTTCACCGGGATCGTTGATCGTCCAGGCATGGACCACCAGGCCCAAGGTGTGGGCGCGGCGGACAAACCCGGGCGTCACCACTTCCACCCTGCCGTAACGCACTGGAACCTGCAGGGCGTGGACTCCTCGCAGGTTCAGGCGCATGCTCCACCTGAACACCGGTCCGGGGAGGATTGGGCCCAGCACCGTGAACAAGCCCACCGAAACCACTCCGGCTGACGCTGCCACCGGCTGGCTCAGCAGCTTCAGCACCGCCCGCCGCCTCCGGTCCGAGAAGCTGGTCAGCAGCACCCGGTGGTGCACTTGGTGGTATTCAATTCCAGCGGCGATGCTGCGTACGGAATTCCAGTCCTTGACGTCCACGTTCAGCCGGACGCCCGGCAGCTCGACGAGCAGTTCATCGAACCGCGGGATGGGCTCGCGTCCGCCGATCCGCGCCTCGGCCACCTTATGGGCGGGAAGCTCGGACACCTTCCCGCTGCCGTCGGTTACGCGGTCCAGCGTCTCGTCATGGAAGAGGAACACCACGCCGTCGGCCGTGGTGTGGACATCGGTTTCGAGGTACCGGTAGCCGAGGTCGACGGCGGCGCGGAACGCGGCCATCGAGTTCTCCAAACCCTCACGCGAAAATCCACGGTGGGCCATCGGGATGGGCAGCGGCGACCCGTCTGCATCAGCATGCTCGAAGAAGGGGAGAGCCACAATGCGAGCGTACCCCAGGCGGCACCGGCCCGGGGGCGGGCGGCAGGGCCGCGGCGGTCAGCCCTCCTGAAGGACTATGTCCACGCCGTCGCTGCAGTGCAGCAGCGTACGGCCGCGCCCGCCGTCGAAATCGATCCATACCGCCGCATGGTCGGCGGTGACCGCATCCACCAGGCCGCTGGCTTCGAAACCCGGGGCCAGGAGGACGCGGACGCGGTCGCCCTGCCGCAGCTTCTTCCAGTGCGGAGCAGGCGCGGCCTCGCGGAGCGGCGCCTCAGCATTTCCAAGCTTCGCTTTTCTTCCCATTGCTTCCCCCTGTGACGGAACGGAGAGGTTGGGCTCTCCGTTTCCCACGTTAGGGAGCAAAGGTAAACGCGAGGTGAGCGCCAGCTGTGTAAACGGCGCCGGCACCTAAGAGTCAGGACAGTTGGACACCCAGCGAGGCCAGCCGTGCCTCCAGGACCTGGGCCACGCCGTCGTCGTCAAAATGCGGGGCCTGCTGCCCTGCCGCGCGGATTGCTTCAGGGTGGCCGCTGGCCATGGCGTAGCCCTGGCCTGCCCAGCGGAGCATTTCGATGTCGTTGGGCATGTCTCCGAAGGCCACCACGTCCGCAGCCCGGATTCCCAGGCTGGCCGCGTATTCGGCCAGGGTGACGGCCTTGTTGACCCCGGGAACCGCGAGCTCGAGCATCGGCACGCCCGGCGATGAGTGCGTGGCGGACGCGAGGTGTTCGACGGCGGGAGCCACCTCCGCGAGGAAGTCATCTGCGGTGCCCTCGCGGACAATGGCCAGGAACTTCACCACCGCGTCGTCCGCCGCCAGCGATTGGGCGAGCGGCGCCGGGGTGAATTCGGAGAGCAGCTCGCTGGAGCCGTTTTCGATAAAACCGGGCTCCAGATGGAACCCGCCCAGCGTTTCGGCGGCGAACAGGGCGGCGGGGCGCAGCCGCTTGATGATGCGGCGCACCTCCAGCACGGCATCGATGGTCAAGGTGCGGGCCGAGACCAGCTTGTCCGCCTCAAGGTCCCAGACCACGGCGCCATTGGAGCAGATGACGGTTCCCGCATGGCCGAGCCGGTCCTGCAGCGGGTGCAGCCAGCGCGGCGGCCGGCCGGTGACAAAAACGAGTTCGACGCCGGCCTCCCGGCATGCGTGGAAGGCGCGGACGGTGCGGTCGCTGATTTTTCCGTCGTGGCCGAGGATCGTTCCGTCAATGTCGCTTGCTACCAACCGCATCATGCCAGTCTACGTGGCGGTCCCCGGGGCCAGCGCCGCCGTCGGTGCCTGCTAGAAACTGGAGACCGACAGGCCCAGGCCAAGGAGCCCCCGGCCCGCCTGCTCAAGGATGGGATCGGTGGCCAGGGTTGGATGGTTAAGCAGGACGCCCACATCCCGTTGGATCCGCTGGAGCGGATGCGAAAGCCGGTGGGCGCTTCCGCCGGAGCGGGCCATGATCAGGTTGACGGCCTGGGCAGCGGCCTCGCCGCTGAGGGCAAAGGACAGGCGATACTGCGCCCTCTTCCCCTCCGCCATGGTCCTCGGCTGCCGTCGATGGGACGCATCCACCAGCCGCACCGCCTCCGCCCAGTGCAGCCGTGCGGTGGCAACCAGCCCGTAAGCCTGGGCGAAGCGCGCCTGCGCAACGGCAGAGTCCGCCTGGCGGCTCTCCGCAGTGTTCTTGACCTTGCGCCTGAGCATCTGTTCCCGGAACAGCTCCAGGGCGTGTTCCGCGGCTCCCAGTGCGGCCGAAGGGGCAACAATGTTCAACAGCGTGCCCATGGGCGTGCTGATGATGGGGTCCGGATGAATGCGGCTGCCGGGATTGTTCTCAGCCGTCAGCAGGGTCCAGGCCGCTGCCCGGCGGGCAGGCACAAACAGTTGCTGTGCGTGGATGTCGTTGCTTCCGGTTCCCCTCAGGCCGGCGGTGTGCCAGGTGTCCACTATCTCCACATCGTTGATGGGGACAAGGCACTGCAGGCGCACGCCGTTGTGGTCCACCGCCAGGAGCGCCCACTGGGAGTGCAGCACGCCGGAGGCGAAGCTCCAGCGGCCGGTGATGAGGTAACCGCCGGGCGCCTCCTCGGCAATGCCGACCGGCGCGCCGGTGGCGGCTGCCAGGGGCGCCGGGCCGCCTGCGAACACTTCATCCTGCACCGCTTGCGGCCAGCGTGCGAGCATCCAGACGTGCTCCATCAGGTGCCCGGCGTTCCAGGCCGTGGAGGGGCAGCCCCGGGCCAGCCTCCGCACCACCTCACCATAGGTTTCCACGCCCATGCCATAACCGCCGACACCGATGGGGGCGAGGATCCTGAAGACGCCGGCGTCCTGCAGTTCCAGCAGTGTGATGTCCGGGATGCGCCGCAGGTTCTCCGTTTCCTCCGCCCGCTCCCTCAGCCGGGGAACCAGGGCATCAACCCTGGCCAGCAGTTCCTCATGTGTTGGGATCCCCGTAGACGCGGATCCAGGAACGGTGGACACGCCGGCGGAAACATCGTCGATATAGATTGTCATGCCTGTCCCGCCCGCCTCACGCCGCAAAGTCCAGGGTGTGGGCGGTGCGGTCCCGCTTGGCGGCCAGGTAGCGGTGGTTTGCCGGAGACAGGTGCACTCCCGTGGGGACCTGTTCGGTGACCTCTATGCCCAGCGCCTTCAGTTGGGCCGTCTTGTCCGGGTTGTTGCTGAGGAGGCGGACTGACGTGGCGCCAAGCGCGGCGAGCATCTGGGCAGCGGCCGTGTAGTCCCGCTCGTCCTCGCCGTGGCCCAGGGCCACGTTCGCTTCGTAGGTGTCCAGGCCTGCGTCCTGCAACGCGTACGCATCGAGCTTTGAGTACAGGCCGATGCCCCTGCCTTCCTGTCGCAGGTACAGCAGGAACCCGCCGGTGGCCGCGATCTCCTCCACCCCTTCGCGCAGTTGGGGGCCGCAGTCGCACCGCTCGCTGCCGAACACATCGCCCGTGAGGCATTCACTGTGGAGCCGGACAAGGGGCGCGGACTGCGCCGATTCCCCGTGGAGCAGCAGGGCCTGTTCCCAGCCGCCCAGTCCAAGCAGGAGGTGCTCCTTGCCGTCGGCAAGCCCGTGGAAGGTGAGGACGTCGGCGGTTGCGGCATAGCCGTCCGGAAAGCGCAGGGGAACGCTGACCCGGCTGCGAACGGTGGCGCTACCGAGCCCGCGGCTGACGTACTGGTCACTGGTCAGGGGCATTTCGGGTCCTCAGGCGTTAGTTGAACTTTCAACCTAACGATACCCGAGCTTACTTGAAGCTACAAGCTTTATTTTCCGCGCTGCCGCTGGCCGGAGACGCGCCCGGCAGCTTCGCGCGGCCTGCCGCCCAGGCGCGCAGTGACCTTGGCAGCAGCTGCCGCGCATGACTCCCCCAAGGCCTGGAGGCGCTCCGTGGAGACCCGGAACCGCGGCGCGGGGATAAGGACGGCAGCCACCACCTCACCCCGATGGTCGTAAACGGGGGCCGCCAGTCCCACCTCATCGATGGAGGTTTCCCCGTAGTTGACGGCCCAGCCGCGGCGGAGGTCGTCCTTCAGCCGGACCAGGTAGGCATCCAGGCTGGATTCGTCCAGGCCGGGATAGCTGATCGTCCCGCTGCTGAGCAGGGAGCGGACCCTTTCCTCCGGCTCCTGGGCGAGGAAGACCTGGACTGAGGAGCTGAGGGCGTCGCTGTACCGGGCACCCAGCGGGGTGGTGTGCTTGATCTGGTGGTGGCTGGCGATCTGCTCCACGCAGATGGATTCGTCACCGCTCCACACCATGAGTGCACTGGTTTCACCGGTCTGCTCGGACAGCTCCCGCAGAACCGGGTAGGCGACGCGGCGCTCCTCGAGTTCGGCGAGGAGCGGCCCGGCTACGGCGATCAGGCCCAGGCCGAGCCGGAAGCGGCGCGTCTCGGGGTCCCGCTCCACCAGGTGCTCCTGTTCAAAAGTGGCCAGGATCCTGGAGACGGTGCTTTTGTGCAGCCCCACGCGGTTGGCAATCTCGGTGACGCCGAGCAGTGGCTCGTCCGCCGAGAAAGTCCGGAGGACGGCGATGGCGTTGACGATGACGGAAGCGCCCTTGCTGTCGCCGTTGCCTGTGGTCTCGGATTCTGCTGCACTCATGGTGGTACCCATCATTCCCTAAGGGAGGCCGGAAGCGGGGGGGGGGGGGGGGGGGGGGGGGGGGGGGGGTGGGGGGTGTTGCGGGTGGGGGGGGGGTTTTTTTTATGGGGGGGC